>JBGPKX010000196.1:0-11022 GCA_041486185.1 Bryobacteraceae bacterium
CCGAAGCGGCTCGACGCTCTTGATGCGGAATGGCTCGATGATGGTTTTCATTACGCTTCCACTTCCATCCGCGCCAGTGCCGCCTTGCCGCTCTGCCATTTCACCAGCCCGACGCCCGCGAAAATGACAAGCATGGCGGCGGTTTCACGTGTACCGAACGGCTCGCGGTAGAACAGCCAGCCGAGCGCCACGGCGACTACGGAGTTCACATAGGGGTAAACCGAGACCACCGCGACCGGCAGCCGGTCGAGCGCATATGCGTACGCGCTGTAGCCGACGATGGAGCCGAAAGTTACCAGATAGAACAGCGCCGCAACGCCACGCGTGCTCCACGCAATGTGGTGACTGCTGGAAAATAGCGCGAATGGGAGAACCGCGAGGCCGCTGAACACTTGCTGGACCGCGCCTACCACGATCGGATGCGAGTCGGCCCGCTGGCGGCGCTGATAGAGCGAACCGCCCGTCCATGCCACCATCCCAACCTGCAGCAGCAGAAACCCGCTCCAGGCCGCATGGCCGAAGACGCCACCGCCGACTTCCCCCGAAAGCAGCAGGGCCACGCCGGCGAACCCCACGATCATTCCAAAAATGGTTGGGGCATGCAGCCGTTCACCGCCGGGCATCGCGGCTTCAATACCCACCAACCAGAAGGGCGAGAGCGTGCTGATCAAGCCGGCCAGGCCGCTCGGAATCAGCAGCTCCGCAAAAGTGAGACAGCCGTTGCCGATGCCTAGAATCAGAATGCCACTCAACGCCGCGATCAGCAGATCTTTTCCTTGAGGCAGACGCGCGCCGCGCAGCAGCGCAGCCGTCACCAAAATTGAACCCGAAAGAATGAACCGTGTCGCTACCAGCACCAGCGGCGGAAACGACTCCAGCGCCATGCGGATTCCGAGATAGGTTGTTCCCCAGAAAAAACAGACGGCGATGAGCGCGAGATAAGCTTTGGCTCCCGGATGGTGGCGCACGTTTCAGGGTAGCATCGCGCCGCAGAAGGGAATCACGGGCGCTCTCCGGTAAAATGGGATCTTGATCATCACCCTCACCGTAAATCCGGCCATCGATCACACCATTACCGTGGACCGCCTCGTATTTGAGGACCGGGCGTATATCACATCGAGCCGCGAGTCCGCCGGCGGGCGCGGCATCAACGCGGCGTGTGTGATTCATTCTTTCGGTGGCAAGGCAATGGGCATTGTACCGGCCGGAGGCGAGTCAGGCGCGCACTTCGAGCAGTTTCTGAACTCCTGCGGTTTTAAGCTGATCGTGGTTCCCACGCACAGCGAAGTGCGCCGCAACCTGATCATCACCGATGAGCAGGGGCTCACGGTAAAGTTGAACGAGCCGGGCGCCACGCTCAACAAGACGGAGCTGGCCCGCATCGAAAAAGTCATTCGTGGCAACCTGGACCAGGCGAGCTGGTTCATGATTTGTGGCAGCCTGCCTCCGGGCGTGCCCGCAAGCTTCTATGCGCAACTTGTCGGCATGGCCCGCAAACGGGGTGTCAAGACGCTGTTGGATGCGGACGGCGAAGCGCTTGCGGCCGGTATCGAGGCCCGGCCTACGGTAGTGACGCCCAACCAGCAGGAAGCCGAGCGTTTGCTGGACACCGCACTGCTGACGCGCGCACACTTTTTGCAGGCCGCGGGGCGAATCCGGAAAATGGGCGCCGAGTCCGTAATTCTTTCGCTGGGCAGCCAGGGCGCCGTGGGCGCGTTCGACCACCAGATGATTGAGGTGATTCCGCCGCGCGTCGATGCCATCTCCCCGATCGGGGCCGGCGACGCGCTGGCTGCGGCGTTTACCTGGGCCATGGAGCGCAAGAACGACTACCGCGATGCGCTACGCTGGGGCGTTGCGGCCGGCACGGCTTCCGCCCGGCTTCCGGGGATGCGCTTCGCCAATCGTGAGCAGACCGAGGAAATATACAAACAAGTTGAAGTCCGGCAGGTGGACTGATTCATGACGCCGGCGGAGCCCGCCCCCAGGTCTTCGGATTCGAAGCACGAGGGCCTGATGCGCTCGGCGGGCGTAGTTTCGGCTTCCATCTTTCTGAGCCGCATTACCGGACTCGTCCGCGAAATCGTCATGGCGCGCTTATTCGGCGCCGGCCAGGTGTATGACGCGTTCCTCCTGGGGTTTCGGATCCCGAACCTCACCCGCGATCTATTCGCCGAAGGCGCGCTTTCGTCGGCTTTCGTTCCGATCTTCACCAGGTATCTTTCGACCAAGGGAAGGGAAGAAGCCGCGGAGCTTTCGAACCTGGTGGCTACGGCGCAGCTCGTGGTTGTAGGACTGCTGTGCGTGTTGGGCATGATCTTCAGCCCGGCACTGGTCGAACTGCTCGCGCCTGGATTTGCGGATGTGCCCGGAAAGTTCGAGCTGGCCGTGAAGCTGACGCGCATCATGTTCCCATTTCTGCTGCTGGTGGCGCTGGCGGCGCAGGCCATGGGAATCCTGAACGCGTGCAATCAGTTCGGAGTGCCGGCGCTCTCCTCGACGTTTTTCAATATCGGCTCGCTGGGTTTTGGACTGGCGCTGGGCTTTCTGGTGGGGCCGCGAATCGGCCTGAGCCCGATCGAAGGCATGGCCTACGGCGTGGTGGTGGGAGGCGCGTGGCAACTGTTCTGGCAGGCGCCCAGCCTGGTACGCGCGGGTTTCGGATTCCGGCCGCGCTTCAACCTGTCGCACCCGGGGCTGCGCAATATCCTGCAGCTCATGGGGCCGGCGATTGTCGGAAACGCATCGGTGCAGGTTAACGTGATGGTGAACACGAATTTCGCGTCGAGTATTACGGACGGAGCGGGCCACGTGATCAACGGCCCCGTGAGCTGGCTGGGCTACGCATTCCGGTTTATGCAACTGCCGCTCGGACTTTTTGGAGTGGCTATTGCCTCGGCGACGCTGCCTTCGGTCTCCCGCAGCGCGGCGATGGGCGACATGAATGAATTTCGCCACACGCTGGCGCGCTCGCTAGGCATGATTTTCCTGCTGACGATTCCTTCATCGGTGGGGCTGGCCGTGCTGGGCGACAGTATGATCGCCGCCGTGTACCAGGGTGGAAAATTTCGCGCCTATGATACCCATCAAACGGCGCTGGCGCTCTCGTGCTACTCCATCGGTCTGGCCGGTTACGCCGCCATCAAGGTGCTCGCGCCGGCGTTCTATGCGCTCAATGACGCGCGCACTCCGATGTTGGTGAGCCTGGGTTCTATCCTGATCAACATCGCCGCGGCTTCGACCATGGTGAAGATCGCCGGGTTGGGGCATGCAGGCCTGGCGCTCTCCACATCAACGGTGGCGCTGTTCAGTTCGATTGTGCTATTCGAAGTGATCCGCCGGCGGATCGGCGGCATCCAGGGCCGGCGCTTGAGCGCCAGTTTCGTGAAGATCACGGCAGCTTCCGCGCTGATGGGAGCAGCTTGCATGCTATCGAGCCGTTCGATCGAGCACTGGATGGGCGTTTCGCGTATGGTCAGGGTGATCGACCTCGCTGTTTCAGTCCCACTGGGCCTGATCGTTTTCTACGCGACGGCGAAATTGTTCCAATTGCCTGAGATAGAGTCGGCCAAGCGCGCGCTGATGGCGCCGTTATCCCGACGTCTGGGGTCGGGCCGTGTTAAGATTTGATGAGGAATGCTGCCCGATTTAAAGTTGGCGGTCCGGTTGCAAGACATTGACAACCGGGTCGCCGAATTGACCAGAGAAGTTTCCTCCCTTCCCAAGCACATCGCGGAAATCGAGAAAAAGCTGGAAGCGCACGAGCGCAAGCTGGAGGCGGACCGCGCGGCGCTCACGGCCAATCAGAAGGACCGCAAACGCCTGGAAGCCGATATCCAAATGCAGCAGCAGAAGATCTCGAAGTTGAGAGACCAGATGCTGGAAGCGAAAACCAATGAGCAGTACCGTGCCTTTCAGCACGAGATCGAATTCTGCGAAAAAGAGATTCGCCAGGCCGAAGATCGCATCCTGGAGCTGATGGGCGAATCCGAGCCGCTGGAGCGCAACGTCAAAGCCGCCGAAATTGCGCTCAAGCAGGAGAAAACGCAGGTCGAGGCCGAGAAAAAGCAAGCGCAGGAGCGCACCGCCCGCGACCAGCGTGAACTGGACGAGTTGAAGGCCGAGCGGAAATCGATAGCCGCACAGATCACGCCGAACGTGCTAAGCGCTTACGAACGGGTGCGCAGGCTGCGGCACGGTGTTGCCATCGCGGAAGCCGTCGACGGCCGCTGCTCGCAGTGCCACATGGCGCTGCGGCTGCAGTTTTTTCAGGACCTGAAACGTGGCGAGCAGGTGATGCACTGCGAAAGTTGCAGCCGCATCATGTATTACAACCCTCCCGAAACATTGGAGCATTTGACTGGCGAGACTGCTCCCGCGGCGCGGGTGAACTAATCCGTTTTCTGTCAGCGACGGCTTAAGCCTGCACCATCCCTAAGTAACGTTTCCGTCCGCTCCCAACCTCACCTGCCGGTGCTGGTGAAACGCGAGATTCGCCAGATGCGGGCCGGCCACGGCGGCGGCGCCCACCTCGACCGGCGCGTTCGGTTCCTTGCGCGACTTCACGCAATCGAGAAAATTCTGAATGTGCGACTCGATGGGCACCTGCGCTTCAAGCTTCTCGACCGGCTCACGGTTGTCCTTCCACGGCTCTTTCCAGATGCGGAATCCGTCCTCATCGACGATCATCGTGCCTTTGTCGCCCTGGAATTGAATGGACCATCCATTCTCGTATGAGTTCGCGTAATTCAGCGTCCAGGTGGCCATGAAATCCGGGTATTCGAAGACAGCGCAGAACACATCCGGGGTCTCGGCGCCGATCATTTTGGCTACCTGGCCGTAAGAAATCGCTGAGCGCGGCGGTCCCGAGTTGGTGAACCATTGCACCACGTCCATCAGGTGCGTGCCCTGGTCTGTCATATTGCCGCCCGAGTAATCCCAGAAGTAGCGCCAGTAGCGGAAGCGCATGGGCTGCATCTCATGGTCGCGTGCCGATCCAAGGAAGCGCTGCCAGTCCAGTTTGCCGGGAAGCGGTGAGTTGTCCAGCTCCTTGGCGATGTTCCAGTTCCATTGCGGCTTCACTAGCGTGATCTTGCCCAGAATGCCGCTATCGACAAGCTGTTTCCCTTTGATGATGGGTTCCGCGCTACGGCGCTGCATGCCCACCTGCACAATCTGTTTGGTGCGGCGGACAGCTTGCACGATCTGCGCGCTTTGTTCGAGCGAATGCGACATCGGCTTCTCGAGATAGACGTCTTTTTTCGCGTCGAGCGCGGCCTGCAGGCAGGGATAGTGCTGGTGGTCCGGCGTGGCGATCACCACGGCATCGATGCCGCTTTGTCGCAGCAGCTCCCGGTAATCGACGTAACTCGTGGCGCCTGGCGAGTCCGCCCTAGCCTTTTCGAGGTTCGGCTCGTATACGTCCGAAACGGCCACGCACTGCGCCCCCAGTTTTTGAAAATTACGGCTCAGGTAACGGCCGCGCCCGCCGGTCCCAATGACTCCGTATGCCAGACGATCATTTGCGCCCCAGGCCGAGCGCGGCACAAACAGGGGAGCAGCGGCCAGCGGCAGGGAACGCGCCATGAAATTACGGCGATCCTGTTCCATGAGAAGAGTTCCTTTCTTTGCGCCTACTATAACTCAATGGTGCGGCTGCGGGACGCGTCCGCATGATTCAGCCCGATTGCATCTCGTCCCCGCCATTTTAATTGAACGCGGAAGTGCGAGAACTCCAGGTTGTATTCGCGGAAGACGATGTAGAAAACCGGCTGGTTGGAAGGAATGGTCAGCGCGATATGCGCGTCCGTGGTGCCGGAGTGTCCGTCGTCGTTCCACGCGAGCGCGTGGTAATTCGTGTCGAGCACCCAGGCCACCGCGTCGCCGTCTTCCGATCCCACCCAGATGTCGCGTAGATGGGTCGCTTGGCGGCCACCGCTCAACCCATCGTAGCGCCGTCAGGCTGCGGACAGTGGGCAGACTGTGGGGCGCAGCATCGATTTACGGACGAAGCCGCACAGTTAATGCCGGAGATTTCGAACTCGCGGCCCCCTTACTTGCTCGGCAGCGGCGCGCCTTGGCTAGGCGCAGCCGCGGCCCCTGCCGGCGCGGAGAAGAACTGCTCGTTTTCCAACTTGATGTTCAGACTGTTGGTGGTGGATTTCAGCCATTCTTGCAGGCGCTCGCTCTGCATTTGTTTCACGAGTTGTTCGCGGACTTGTTCCAACGGTTTTTGAGAGACCTCTTCCGCGCGGAAGAGGTAGAAGCCGTTCGGCTGTCGTGCGGGCTCGCTCACTTCGCCGGTTTTCAGCGCAAACACCACCGACCGAATCGATTCCGGCAGATTGTCGGAGCGCGTCAGCGTGCCGAAATCTCCGTCTTTGGCCTTGGATGACGCGTCTTCGGAATTTTCTTTAACCAGCTTCGCGAAGTCCGCGCCGCCTTTGATCTCTTTCACCAGTTGTTCAGCCTTAGCTTTGGCTTCCTCCTCGGTGAGATGTTTCTTGCCGTCCCCCGCAGCGCCGGCAGCGCTGGAGCTGAAGGAAATGTAGATGACTTTCAACTTCACCTGATCGTAGCGGCTCTTGTTCGCTTCGTAGTATTTTTGCAGGTCTTCGGCCGTGATGAGGATATGGTCGACATATTCGTTGATTTCGGCCTGCATCAGCATGTTCATGCGGTAGGACTCGATGATTTCCTTGTAAGGGCTCCGCTCGCCAAGCTTCGCCTGCTCGGCCAACTGGCTGAGCTTTCGCATCAGGGCGAACCGCTCGACGAACTCCTTGCGATTTCGCATGGCGTTTTGCTGCATTTGTGGAGTCATTCCACGAAGAAAGCCGGCAATCTCGCCAAAGGTCAGGCTCTTACCCTCGACAGTGGCGATCACGGTTTCCGGGGCTGGCGCCGGTGCCGCGGCCGGAGGTGTCTGCGCCGTGCCTACAGCCATGAAGACGGTGATGAATAGACTGCCTGATTTCATACGAGGGAAGACCTCTGGATTAAGATAACTTGGTCCAGTCTATCACGGCAAAATGAGGAGGCACGCTAGAAATGCATAGCAGCCGCCGGCAGTTTTTCCATGCAGCAGGTGGATTTCTCGCCGCTCCCGGCCTGGCTCTGGCGCGCGAGTTGAGCTGCGACGTCGCCGTAATCGGCGGGGGCGTCGGAGGCTGTGCCGCGGCGCTCGCAGCCGCGCGCAACGGCATGCGCGTGATCCTCACCGAGGAGACGGATTGGGTGGGCGGACAGCTCACCTCTCAAGCGGTTCCACCCGACGAGCATGCCTGGATCGAGAGTTTCGGATGCACGCGTAGTTACCGCGATTATCGCGACCGCGTGCGCGAGTACTACCGCCGCAATTACCCGCTCACCGAGGATGCGCGCCGTCGGCGCGATCTCAATCCAGGCAACGGCCGTGTTTCGCGCCTGACGCATGAGCCGCGCGTCTCGCTCGCCGTGCTCGAAGAAATGATGGCGCCATTCGTGAGTGAGGGGCGCTTGACTGTTTTGCGGCGGCACAAACCGGTGGCGGCGGATATCGCCGGCGATTTTGTGCGCGCCGTCACGGTGCGCGATCTCGACACGGACCGCGAGCGAACTATCTCCGCTTTATATTTTCTGGATGCCATGGAGCAAGGAGACCTTTTGCCGCTGGCGCGCGTGGAGTACGTGATCGGTTCCGAGTCGTCGAAAGAGACGGGCGAGCCGCACGCGCCCGACGAAGCCAGGCCGGCCAACATTCAGGCATTCACTTACTGCTTCGCCATGGATTATTTGCCGGGCGAAGACCACACCATCGACAAGCCAGCCGAGTACGAACTGTGGCGTGACTACATGCCCGTACTACAACCGTCGTGGCCTGGCAAGTTGCTGAGCTGGACGGTGAGCGATCCCATCGGACTCGCGCCGCGCACGCATGCGTTCGATCCGGAATATGAAGAGCACCACGCGGATGGCGGGCTGTGGCTCTACCGCCGCATCGCCGATCGTAGAAACTTTACGCCCGGCTCGTACGCGAGCGACATTTGTCTGGTGAACTGGCCGCAGAATGATTACTGGCTGGGAAACATCTGCGACGTAAGCGATGTTGAAGCGGCACGTCATCGCGCTCGCGCGAAACAGCTCAGCCTGTCGCTTTTTTACTGGATGCAGACGGAAGCGCCGCGGGCCGATGGTGGCGCCGGCTGGCGAGGTCTGCGACTGCGCCCGGACGTCACCGGCACCGCGGATGGCCTCGCAAAGTTTCCCTACATTCGCGAGTCGCGCCGTATCCGCGCCGCGTTCACTGCGCTCGAGCAGCATGTGGGGACAGACGCGCGTCGCAAAGTCACGGGTAAGACCGGCGACGACATCGCTGCCGCCCACTTCGAAGATTCCGTCGGCGTGGGCAGCTACCGCATCGATCTCCACCCCGCTTCAGCGGGCAACAATTACATCGACATCAGCAGCCTGCCCTTCGAAATTCCGATGGGCGCCCTCATTCCGCGGCGGGTAGAGAATCTGCTCGCCGCGGCGAAGAACCTGGGAGTTACGCACATCACGAACGGGTGTTATCGCCTGCATCCGGTCGAATGGAACACGGGCGAATCGGCCGGATTGCTGGCGGCCAGGGCGGTGCAAATCAAGACTCCGCCACGCCGCATCCGCAACAACGAGAAGCTCCGCCACGAATTTCAGGATTGGATTCACTCGCAGGGTGTGGAGATTTCGTGGCCCAAACTGACGCCGCGCTAAGTTCACATCCGGCCTGAAGTGTTGGATTTCTACTCACTCGATCTGCACGCCCAGGCTATAATTGTCTGCACAAACGCAACGAAGGCGCAATCAACATGACCCGAAGACAGTTGGGAAAGCTGGCGGCCGGCGCCGCACTCTTGCAGAAAGCGCGCGTGCAAGGCGCCGAAGGGCACTACACGGGCGCGCTCGATGGCTTCGAAGCAAAAGTGAACTCCGTGGAATTCGATCCCGTGATTTTCTCTCGCAAGCTTTACGAATCGGCGCCGCTTAGCATGACGTTTCGCGCGCAAAACCGCAAACAGGCGGAGGCGTGGCAAAAACAGTTGCGCGCCAAGCTTACCGAGCTGGTGGGCGGCTTTCCTGCAAAGTGCAGGGAGCTGAACGCGCAGACTCTCGAAGTCCGCGAATTCCCCGAGTACCGTCGCGAGAAGTTTATCTTTGAGAGCCGGCCTGGCCTCGCGGTGCTGGGCTATCTTCTAACGCCGTCCAACGCGAAGCCGCCCTATCGCACCATGGTGTGTGTGCCCGGCCATGGCCGCGGCGTGGAAGACATTGTGGGAATCGACGATCAGGGCCGCGACCGCACCAACAAGGACGGCTACCAGCATGATTTCGCGATTCAGGTGGTGGAGCACGGAATGGCGGCCGTAGCCATCGAACCCATAGCCTTCGGATGCCGTCGTGATCCTAAAACCCGGAAGGAAGGATTGGGCCACTCAGCCTGCCAGCCCGTGGCCGGCTCGGCGCTGCTGCTTGGCCAGACCATGATCGGCTGGCGCGTGTACGATGTCATGCGCACCATCGACTGGATCGAGACACGCAAAGAGCTCGATGCGGCGCACGTGGGTTGCATGGGGATTTCCGGTGGCGGCACATGCACCACGTTCTCGGCGGCGCTCGAACCGCGAATCCGCGGGGCCATGGTCAGCGGGTACCTGAATACTTTTCGCGACAGCGTCTTCAGCCTCTCCCACTGCATCGATAACTACGTTCCTGGGATTCTGAACTGGGCCGAGATGTATGACATCGCGGGCCTCATCGCGCCGCGGCCGCTGTTCGCCGAGACCGGTGAAAAAGACGATATCTTTCCCATTGAAGCCAGCCGCGCCAGCTTCGCGCGTGTCACAAAGATTTATGAAACCCTCGGCGCGAGCGGCTCCTTTCAGTACGAGACATTTGATGGGCCACACACCTTCCATGGTGTGAAGGGCTTGCCATTTCTGGCCGAGCATCTCTGATGCGCATCGAGGATCGCGCCGGTGGTTATTCTTTCCTGAAGGGCATCAGCCCCTATTCCGCGGGTGTGATCGCGTCGCCCGGCTTCGAGATCGAACATGTGCGTCTCGAACGTGCGCTGCCGCTGGAGCGCGGGTTTGCCGCCATCGAAAACTATCTGGAATCGCAACACCGGCGGCTCCAGGCTCTGTGCGCGGTGGAGTTGCGATCGCCGCGACCGTTCACGTTTCAGGTTTTTCAGGATTTCAACCAGCGATACGTCGATATTCTCCAGCGCTGGGGCATCCTGCTCGACGGGCTCAATCCGGTGGCGCGCACCAATGTCGCGCCCAAGCTCGATCCGCCGGCAGCACCCTCGGTCTACGCTTTCTCCATCACCGTTCCCACGCAGAGTGCGCCGCCGTCCTTTGTGATTGCCGGCGCAGGCGAGCTGCCGGAAGGTTCGCTCGATCCGCACGACGTGGTGCGTCGCGGTGAAATTTCCGCGGACGCGCTGCGCGAAAAAGCCCGGTTCGTCATGGGACTGATGACTTCGCGGCTGGCCGGTCTGGGCGCGAGCTGGCCGCAGGTGACGGCTACGCAGGTTTACACCATCCACAATATCCATCCGTTTCTGGGGCTGGATATTCTGAGCGGCATGCACGAAGCGGCGCGCCACGGCGTCACCTGGCACTACGCCCGGCCGCCCATCGAGAGCATCGAATACGAGATGGATCTGCGCGGCTGCCGGCGAGACGTGGTGCTGGCTGATGTTGCTTGAGGCCGGTGTTATGGAACACAAGTTTCCCGATGGCAAGATCTTGAAGTTGATGGTGGGCGACATCACCCGTGTTGCCGCCGACGCCATCGTGAACGCCGCGAATTCAGCGCTTGCCGGCGGTGGTGGCGTGGATGGCGCCATCCACCGTGCCGGCGGCCCTTCAATCATGCAGGAGCTCGATGCGATCCGCGCCCAGGCCGGAGGCTGCCCGGCGGGGAAAGCCGTGGTCACGGGAGCCGGACGCCTGCCCGCACAATTCGTCTTCCATGCCGGCGGCCCCGTGTATCGCG
>JBGPKX010000197.1:0-11000 GCA_041486185.1 Bryobacteraceae bacterium
GCCCGACTACGAGATTACCGGGTTGGAGATCCGCAGTGGTGGGATTCGGATTTCAGCCCGGCACAACGGACTGAAAGCGTGTCCACACTGCGGGAGTGAGCGGCTGCGCAATAAAGGCCGCTATGAGCGGCGAGTGCGGCATGAGAACTGGGGACTGCGGCACTGTGTCCTGGAGCTGCAAGCCTCGAAGTGGCAGTGCCAGGCCTGCGGGCGCTACTTCCGCGAACGGTTTCCCGGCATCCAGCCCTGCCAAAGATCGTCGGAAGCCTTTCAGAGAATGATCTTCCGCCAGCACCTGGATGGAATCAATCGTAGCCGGCTGGGCCGGCGAGAAGGCATCGGGGCGGCCACCGTGGAGCGCTACTTTCAGCGCGGACTGCAGCGCCAGTTTGGGGAATGGCACTCCAGGCGGTGTCCGCAGGTGCTGGGTATCGATGAGCACTTCTTCACCCGCCGCAGCGGCTATGCCACCACGCTGTGCGACCTAAGAAATCACAAGATCTATGACGTGGTTTTGGGCCGATCGGAGCTCTCTCTGGAGGCCTATTTTCAGAGGCTGGAAGGCAAAGCCGAGGTGCGCGTGGTATGCATGGACCTGGCGGCGAACTATCGTTCTCTGGTCCGCTTGCACTTCCCCCATGCGCGCATCGTGGCGGACCGCTTCCACGTGATCCGCATTATCAACCATCACTTCCTGGCCTGTTGGCGAGGCCTCGATGGCGTCGGTTCCAAGAACCGTGGCCTGCTTTCCTTGATGCGGCGCCATCGTCACAACTTGCGAGCCGATCAGCAGCTCCGCCTGGCCGCCTATCTGGCTGCGCATCCGGTGCTGGAGACCATCTATCGCTTTAAGCAGCGCCTCTGCTACCTGCTGCTGAAAAAACACCGCACCCGCAAACAATGCGAGCAACTGGTGCCCCGCTTCCTGCGGGCCGTTTACCAGCTACGCCAGGCCGGCCTGGCCCAACTGGTACAGCTCGGCCAGACTCTCTCCGCCTGGTCGGAGGAGATCGTGGCCATGTGGCGCTTCACTCGCAACAACGGCATCACCGAAGGTTTTCACAACAAAATGGAACTCATCAATCGACAAGCCTATGGCTTTCGCAACTTCCAGAATTACAGACTCAGAGTGAAGGTGTTATGTTCTTAGAAATCAGTTTGGGATCCGCGTTTGCCCCCGTTGTTGGCGTAGAGCCATCTCGCTGAGGCGTTGCGCGTGGCTGCGCGTGGCTGCGCATTGCCCGTAAGTTATAGGAAAATTGGTAGCGCTAACGGGAATCGAACCCGTATTTAAGCCTTGAGAGGGCTCCGTCCTAACCGTTAGACGATAGCGCCGGGGTTCTTTGGTCATTGTAGCAATCGCGCGGTCTACAGCGATAGATAGGCCGCTTGTTCGCTGGCGGACGCCTCCATCCTGTTAAATGAAGAGCTTGCCGTTCGCCGGCAACGGCCCGTCGTTTGCCCAACGAACCCGAAGCGTAATTCCGGCAGTGCGGGCGACGAGGATTGATCCGGCGGTGGCGTTGCGTACAGAGTGAGGTGCCGCACCTCCGTGCGCGATAATAGCCTCAGATGCCCCGGTTTCTCCTCCTCGGTCTCTTTCCCGTGCTCCTCGCCGCGCAGAGCCACTGGATCGAGTACCGTTCCGGACCGTTCGACCTGTACACCGACGCCGGGGCGAAGCGCGGGCGCGAGACGCTGGGGTGGCTTGACCAGTTCAAGTACGTGCTGGGCTACATGCTCGGTAACCAGGATCTGCAGACGGCGCGGCCGGTGCGCATTCTGCTCTTCAAAACCAACAACGAGCGGACTGCATACCCGTTTTCGCCGGCGGTCATCGATGGGCGCGATCGGTGGGCTATCCTGCTCTCGGCCGATGCGCCGATTCCGCATGAAGTTTTTCGTGAGTGCGCGCGTCTGTTTCTCGAGAACAACGCAGGGCGCATGCCGGCCGGCATCGAGCATGGCATCGCCGATGTGCTCTCGACGATCCAAGTAAATGGGACGCATGTGACGCTCGGGGCGCCGTTGCCGCCAGCCGAGCGAAATCGCGACTGGGCGCGCATGCACCTGTTCGCCACCAACGCCGACTACTACGCCAAGCTGCGCATTCTGCTTTACAACCTGCAGAAGGGCGTTGATGAAGACGCGGCTTACGCCAACGCTTTCGGCAAGCCGCGCGCGGAGATCGAGAAGGAAGTGGATGAGCACATGGCCGCCGGGAAATTCGAGACGGCGGCGGTGGACGGCAAGGCCCTGAGCGTAGAGCGCGATTATCACGACGAGCTGCCGCTGACTTCGGCGGAAGTGCAGTTGGCGCTAGCGGACCTGCTGCTCGATAACCGGTCGCGCACGGCGTATGAGGAGATGATCCGGCGCAAGGAAAATGTCGCGGCGGCGTCCGAGGGCCTAGCCTTGATGGCGCTGCAAAACAAGCAGCCGGAGGAAGCGCGACGCAACTTCGCGGAGGCCATCACGGCCGGAACGCCATCGCCGCGCTCGTATCTGGAATACGCCAGGCTCGAGCCGGACAATGCCAAGGCGCTCGCGGCGCTGGACAAAGCGCTCAAGCTGAACCCCAAGCTGGCCGAGACCTACGCGCTCATGGGGCGGCGGCAGACGGATGGCGTCAAGCGCATCCAGTATCTCGAGAAGGCCGCCCAGCTCGCGCCCCGCGATGCCGGCCGATGGGAAGAAATGGCCAAGGCTTGTCTCGATGAGAAGGCTTTCGATAAGGCCGCGGAAGCGTGGCGCAACGCCGTGCAAGCCGCCACCACGCCCGAGGAGCGCGCGCGCATGGACGATGGTCGGCGGTCGATCGAGCAGCAGCGGCTCGATTGGGCGGAGGCCGAGCGCCGGCGCAAGGCGGAGGAAAATGCGCGCGACGTGCAGCGTTTGAAAGAGCACGCGATTGCGAATTTACGGGCGGCCGAGGCCAAGGCGAACGAGGGCAAAGGCGCTGCGCCCGAAAAAGTCGTGCCGTGGTGGGATGGGCCGAAGCCCGATGGGCACGCGGCAGGCAATCTGACAAAAGTCGAGTGCGTGGGGCGGCAGATCCGGCTGGTTGTCGAAGGCGACGATCACAAGGTCACGCGCCTGCTGATGCGCGATCCATCGGGGGTGCCGATTCAGGGAGGCGGCGAGCAAAAGCTAGGTTGCGGCGTACAGCAACCGCGGCAGGTGGTGGTGGAATATTTCGTCAAGCGCGACGCCAAGTCCGCGACCGTGGGAGAAGTGGCCACGATCCAGTTCCAGGAATGACAGCTACGCCGCGAGCTCCCCTGCCCGGCCGCTGGCTCGTCATTTCGATTTTCTTTCTTTCCTCGAGCATCAATTATCTGGACCGGCAATCGTTGGCTACGCTAGCGCCGTTGTTTCGCGCGGAGTTTCATCTGACCAATACCGATTACGGCTGGATCGTGGCGGCGTTCTCGCTGACGTATGCGGCGGCGGCGCCCTTGGCGGGTCTTGCCATCGATCGCATCGGGCTGAACCGCGGTATCAGTCTGGCCATCGGAATGTGGTCGCTCGCCGGCATCGGCACGGGCGTCACGCGCGGGTTGAGTGGCCTCGTTGCGTGCCGCGCGTGGCTGGGACTGGCGGAAGCCGGCGGCATTCCCGCGGCGGGTAAAGCCATGCACGAATATCTGGCCAAAGAAGAGCGGGCGCTGGGCAACGGGCTGAATCAGGCGGCGGTGTTCGCGGGCGCGATTCTGGCGCCGCCGGTGGCCACGTGGCTCGCGGTACGCTACCAGTGGCGCATGGCGTTCGTCGTTACGGGGGTCGCCGGACTGCTCTGGATTCCGCTGTGGAATTTCGTGGCGCGATCGGCGCCGCCGGCCGGGCGATCCGCGGTCGAGCCGCTCGCCCACAGCATGAGCATTCTGCGCGAGCCGCGCATGTGGGGATTCATGCTGGCCAACGCGCTGAGCATGGTGACGTATTCGCTATGGAGCAACTGGACCACGCTTTATCTGGTGGAAGTCAACCGGCTGACGTTTGTCGAGGCGGCGTACCTTGCCTGGCTGCCGCCGCTCGCCGCCATGGTGGGAGGATTCGCCGGCGGCTGGCTCTCGTTCCGATGGGCTAAACGCGGCATGGCTCCCGTCGCCGCACGTGTGCGCGTGTGCCTGGTGTGCGCGGTGGCGGGGCTGGTTGCCCTGTTGATTCCGCTCGCGCCCAGCGCCGCGTGGTCTGCCGCGGGAATTTCGCTCAGCATTCTGGCGGTCTCGGCATTCAGCGTGAATCTCTATACGATGCCGCTCGACGTATACGACGGTGCGCGCGCGGCGTTCGCCATTTCCCTGCTGGTTTCGGCATACGGCGCCATGCAGGCCGTGGTTTCGCCGGGGCTCGGGGCGCTCATCGACCACTATGGTTATGTGCCGGTGTGTGCGATTGCGTCAGTGACTTCGCTCGCGGCCTACGGCGTGCTGCGCGCTACTGCGCCGCGTCCATCCGCCCCACATCGCGCCGGATGAAGAGCGCGATTCCGGCCAGAAGCAATACGGCCCCGGCGACGTACACCGCCGAAGCGAGCGAGATGGCGAGTCCCAAGCCGTGCCGCTCGGCGATGTAGCCGATCACCACCGGCGACGCGCCGCCACCGCCCAGCCAGCCGACCATGTTCATGAGCCCGGTCGCCGCGCCGCGCGATTCGGGCGGCACTACGTCGAACATCGCGGCGAAGATGTTCGCATCGTAGAGCCCTTTGAAAAAGCCCCAGGCGGTGAGCGCGACGACCAGCCATGCGATCGACTGCGTGAGCCCGCACAGCACCACGAATGGCGCGCCGCACAGCAGTCCAGCAGCCTGCACCATCATGCGGCCGCCGGGACGTCGCGCGCGCAGCCGGTCGGCCAGCCATCCGCCCAGGGGCGATCCCGCCATGCTCGCGAGCTGGATGAAGACGGTCGCGGTCAGTCCGGCGGCGGCAAGGCTCAGGTGGAATTTGTCGTAGAGGAATTTCGGCATCCAGGTGAGCACCACCACGGCGACGAAATTGGCGCAGAGGAAAGCGGCGAGCAGGATAATGAGCGTGGGCGTCCACCATGAGCCGACACCGCTCCTTGGCCGTCGCGATTCAGTCTGCTCTGCCGAGCCGCGCGCGTAAGCAAGCGGTATGTCGGATGCTCCCCTCTGCGGCTCGATCAAGTATCGCCGCAGCACTAGGCCCAGCAGAATTCCCAATCCGCCGAAAACCACAAAACTCCAGCGCCACCCGTATCTTTGCCCCACGAGGCCCGCGAAATATCCGCCCGCGATCGTGCCGATGTAAACGCTGGTTTGATGCAGACCTAGCGCGCGTGAGCGCGTCGCCTTGCCGTGATAATCGCTCACCAACGACATCGATGCCGGAAAATAGAACGTTTCGCCCAAGCCCTCGGCCGCGCGGAAAACGAGAAGCTGGCCGAACCCACGCGAGACGGCCGTCGCCATGCAGATGGCGCTCCACGCATGCAGCCCGCCCAGGATGGCGCTCTTGCGACGCACGCTATCCACCACTCGCCCGGCGAGCGGCGCGCACAGGCCATACACAAGTCCGAACGACGAGCCGAGCCATCCCAGTTGTTCCAGCGTCAGGCCGAATTCTTTTTCGAGGAGCGGGAAGACGGAAAAGATGGCCTGGCGGTCGGCATAGTTGAAGAAACAGATCCACCACAGCATGCCGACGACATACCACTTGTAAGATTGCGGCCGCGAATGAACACGAACGGACGCAAATGGTTCTTGGCTTTTCATTCGCTTGAATTCTTGCGGCCAGAACGTCGTTAGTAGATCGTCTTCGGCTTCACCTGCGCCGCGGTACGCCCCAAGGGTGCGAGATAGTCGCGCGCACCGGCGGCCATAAATCCCAGGTCGGTGGGCGCCTGGAAAAAGCGGAAACCCTGCGCCAGAAATTTCTGCACCTGTTCCGGGTCCGCCGCCGGACGTCCGACCACTTTGCCGTGTTTCTGACCCGCGGCCACCACCCTGTCCAGCGCCTCCTGCAGCCGAGGATGATCCTGGTTGCCGCGCAGGCCGAGTGAGAACGAAAGGTCGCTCGTGCCGATAAACATGACATCGATGCCCGGCGTGGCGGCGATCGCTTCCACGTTTTCGACGGCGCGCGCCTCTTCGATGATCACGATCACGACGACATTGTTGTCCGCCGAATCGGCGTAGCCGTCCGATCCGCCGGGCCAACTGAAGCGCGCCAGGTTCGCACCTGAGCCTCGGCGGCCCGCGGGTGGATAACGGCACGCCGCCGCGGCCTGCGCCGCCAGTTCGGGCGTGCTGGTGAAGGGAAAGATCACGCCGCACACGCCGGCGTCGAGCACGCGCTTCGCCATCCACAGCTCATTGACGGGTACGCGCGCAAATGGCAGCGCTTTCATCCCGCGCGTCGCCAGCACCATATTGCGCAGCGTTTCGAGCGTGATGGGCGAATGCTCCGTCTCGATCCACAGAAAATCGAAACCCATGCTGGCCGCGTGCGCCGCCACATCCACGTTCGCTGTCGTGATCGTCACAGCGATCACCGGCTCGCCTTCACGCAGCCGTTTTTTTACCGGGCTCTCCCACGGTTGATTGAGTTCACTCATTTTTTGATCAGCCACACCTCCGATACCTGGCAGCCGCGGCCGCTACCTCCCAGGCCCGGCTCGCCCCGCCACTCGAGATCCAGTTCACCATGTCCGGTGGCTTCCCGGGGAATGTCGAATTCGATGGGCCGCACCGGCGCCGGTTTCTCCATCAGCGGATGCACTTCCCATTGCTCGCCCGCGACCAGCCGCAGTTTGCGCCGGGGATTTTCGCCTGCGTAGACCACGCGGATTTTGTAGCGTGCCGCGGCGTCGAGACCGGAGTAGTGCATGCGCAACGGAGCGTCATAGAGCGCTTCGGCGTGGTCCCACCAGGAGCGTCGGCGCGTGCCGGCGGGACCGAAACCCATGATGGTGCCTTCGCCGCGCACCAGATGCGGCTGGCGCGTGACGTCGCCCAGGTCATCGTAAAAGCCGCCGGAGCCGGGATCGGTCCAATTCGGGATTGCCTGAATTCCAGCCAGACGCGCGGATTCGTCGGAAGCCTCACGCAGGTCTTTGAAGCGCTGCTCGAGCCATAGCCGGTTGTTCAACGCAACGTCGATAGTGTCGAGATTGGCGCCGCGGTCGACCGAAATCGCTTTGTAACGCGGCACGCTCAATTGCATGCGGATGCTCTGGAACAGGGCTTCGGCCAGCTCAAAGATGCGCGCTCGCCAGTTTTGGGAAGGGCGTTCCGTGACTGCCTTGTTCAGAATGACTTCGGCGTCGGACATGGCGCGCTCGGAGTCTTTTTGCGGCGCGGTGCGCAACGCATCCATGGCGCGATGTTCCAACTCCGTTTCGTAGATGAGCCGCGAGCGCGTATAGGCATCGTAATATGCGCGGTACAGTCCCTGCTGGAAGCGCCAGTTGGCGAGCATTTGCGGCGTGGCGTCGCGCCCCAGGTCCGAGAAGTGCGCCAGCGTTCCATCGACCCCTTTGTTTGTGGCCAGCGGCCCCTGCCAGTTGCGCTCGAGCTCCACCAAGCCGCGCGCGAAGCTCTCGCCATATCGCTCGCCGATGAAATAACGCCCGTACTCGCGCAGAATGTCCTCCACCTTCGCATCCGGATTCCAGCCGAGCGCGCTCCAGACGATTTTGTTGACGTCGTCGTTGCAGCCTTCCGAGTACGAGAGAAAGCCAATGGCGTAAGGCGCGGTCTGGCGGAAAATTTCCGCTTCACCAAACGGGCGCGGATTGATCACCTCGCGGCCCTCGGTCACGGCGTAGGCCACGTCCCAATCCGGCACCGGGTACTGGCACTGGCGGCTGTGCGTGATGTCGGGGTAGTGGCGAATGGGATAGCGCTTCGGAACCGCCGCGCGCAATTGCGCCAGGCTCACGCGCACCTGCGGCCCGTACACCACGCCGCTTAGCCACACGGGCTCACCGCGCAGAATGCCATAGAATTGGTCGAGCCACTGCTGGTTGAAGCTCTGCGGCGAGACCCACATCTGTGCGTTGGGATGATAGCGGTGCAGCACCGCGGTCTCTTTTTCAAGAAATGCCATCAGCACCTTGGGCTCGGTATGGCCGGGATCGCCGCCGGGAACGAAGACTGCGTCCACGCGCGGCAGCTTGCGGAAGACTTCGCCCCACTCCTCGAGCGCTGTAGCCACGGTCTTCGGATCGGAGTAATCCAGGTCCATGGCCGGATACCAGATCCATACGGCAAGGCCGTATTCATTGGCTAGCCGCGACATCTCGGTCATCATGCGCATCGGTGGCAACGGGAAGTGCGGGCTATCGGCGTCGTCATCCGACCGCGGCGGAATCAGCTCGATAGCGTTGGTTCCGAACACTGCCAGGTCGCGGATGTACTGCTCCCAAACCGGCACGCTCCAGCCGTCGTAAGAGTTGGTCTTCGGACGGTAACCGAGCTGGTGGCCGCGTAACGGATAGCGCGGCGCGCTGGTTTCGCTCCACTTGTCGGGAACGCTTACCGCACCGCGGTCCATGCGAAGCTCGCGGAGCAGCCGTCCCACACCGAACAGTACGCCGCGCGCGTCATTGCCGGTGATGCGCACGCCAGCGTGTTTGACTTCGATTCGATAGCCCTCGGCGGGCGCCATGGTGTGCAAGAGGACCTCGATGCGCACGACCTCATTCGCGGTCCGTTCGACCGGCCACCGGATTCCCGTGCGCTTCTCCACTTCTTCAACCAGCATGTCGATTGCTTTGCGCTCGGGATTCTGCAGCAGAGGGGTCGTGACCACCGCACTCTGAAGGTCCAGCGCCGAGGCCCGCGGCGCAAGCGCGAGAGCAATAATCACAGCCGCGGCCAGCCAGCGCATGTGCCGGATTCTAGCACTGGCGGTGGGGTGGTTCGCCCAATTCGTGCGTGAATGCACGCCTTTCCCCAGGACTCTGACCGCCAAGAGTCCCATTTTGTTTAACTTGCGCATGGCACGCAGCGTGCATCTCGGATTCCCGAGGAGAAACCGGCGATGCGGGTCATTCAGCTATTTGTATTCACTTTCATTTTCCTGTTTGCCATGCAGTCAGCGAGTAGAGGCGCCACGGAAAGCCGGGAGCCGCTGCCCACACCTGTAATGCGCACAGTCGATCCGGACACAGTCAAAGCCGGCCAGGTTGCCACGGTGAGCGGCGAGTATCTCGACAAATCGCGCGTCGCGGAAGTCTACCTGACCGACGGCAAGGTCGACGTCAAAGTCGAGATCCTCGAACAAACGGCCGGCTCACTCAAGTTCAGGGTTCCCGAGAAGACAGGGGCCGGGCGTTACAACCTGATGGTGTTGCTGGTGGACGTGGAGCCGAAGCTGATCGAGGAACCGGCGCGCGTCATAGTCCAGTAAGCAGCCGGCTCACTGCTGATTGAATCCGGTGGCGTTGCGAAACGCCTCCACGTAATGGCCGTCCTTTTTCTGGATGCGGTCCCGCACGTGGGCCTTTGTCTTCTCGAGCGTAGCCGCATCCCAATCCGACCGGTAGTGGTGAATAGACGGCTCCCACTGGCTGACGTGCGCCATGGCCGCATCGAGTTTCTTCTCCACCACGCTATCGATGTTCACCCAATAGTTCGCGTCCTTCTGCGTCACATAAAAATAGTATTCCTGCGGGACTTCCCATGGCTCGAGGCCCTCGTGTAGCTGCTGGTTGGGGAAATAAAGATGCCATTCGGCGGCGCGAATGGCGTCCATCGTATTGTTCGCCGCCATGCGATGGTCGGTCTTATGCCATCGGACGTACTCCGTGCCCGGATCAATCGAAAGCACCACCTCGGGCCGCACCTGCCGGATGATTTTGGTGACCTCCTCGACCAGATCGCGCGTGTTGGCGTATTCCAGCATGCCGTCGTGATATTCGAGCCACGAGATATGATCTTTGGGAATGCCGAGAATGCGGCAGGCCTCCTCCTCTTCATGCATGCGGATGCGCGCCAGGCGCTCGCTGGTCATCTCGGGATCGTAGGATCCCTTGTCGTCATTGGTGTAGATGACAATCCGGATGTTGTTGTTATTTTTCGCCAGAAGCGCCAGCGTGCCCGCGCAACAGAACGTGTCGTCATCGGGATGCGGCGTGAACAGCAGGATCTTCTTGCCATGGAGGTCTTCCAGCCGGGTTGGCGGCTGGGCGCAAAGCGGCGCGGTCAGAGCGACTATGAAAACAGATGCCATCAGGAGGATTCGCGTCATAAAAGTGCCTTTCGTCAGTTTGGGTTCGATTGTCTAAAATACCGCATACTGACCAGCCGCGTTTGAACCTGACACGCCACGGCCACCACCGCACGGCGTAGCACCACACCATCTTTCGGCCGCGAGCCCAGGTTCTGGACATCTGAGGTAACATGTTATTGGAATGCTGACTCCCGTCTTCGAGAATGGGATACTCCATCGGCTGGATTCCCGGCCGCCTGAGCACTGCGAAACTAAGACTGGGACCATTTCGGACTCATCGCACGACCTTCTGGCCCACATGATCGACTATGAGTTTTTGGAAGCTGCCAAAAGGGAAGTGGAGGCCGCGGGTTATATTCCTACCCGTGAGGAAGTGCGACGGATCCTGTCGAGGGACAAGACTTCTTGGGCTGACATTATCATCGCAGAGCGCCGGGACAGGCTCTGATTGGCCAGCTACTTCTTCGATTCGAGTGCACTCGTCAAGCTCTACCATCCGGAAGCTGGCTCAACAGAAGTAGAAGCCCTCTGCCGCGACACCCGCAATCGGGTTGTAGTCTCCAGGCTCACGGTGGTGGAAGTGGTGTCGGCGTTCGCCCTGAAGCAACGAACCCAGAAGTTGAGCATCACCGAATCAGAAGGGGTCCACAAACTGTTTCTTCAAGATGTCGCGGTCGGCCTTTTGACTGTGGTAGCGGTCCGAGAATCGCATTATCTGAGCGCCCAGGAGATGATCGTCCGATATGGTGGAACCAGAGGCATCCGAACTCTCGATGCAATTCAGCTTGCCGTTGCA
>JBGPKX010000198.1:0-10942 GCA_041486185.1 Bryobacteraceae bacterium
ATACCGCGTTCGGCTTCCGGTACTGATGATTGCCATAAAGCCCAACATTTTCGCTGACGTGCGAGTTGGCTATGAAAAGGTCCTTGAGGCCGTCATTATTGAAGTCGTACGCACCAACGCCCCAACCACTCATGCGATTCGAAGCGAAGCCGATTCCCGACGGATAGGTCCAGGGCATGAAGAAGCCGCCTCCCTGATTGATGTAGAGCGGAAACGTCTCGCCTTCGAGCGCCGTCACGATCACATCCGGACGCCCATCATTATTCAAGTCTCGGAAATCAGCGCCCATGCTGGACACGGGTATCCCATCCTCGGTGAACGCCACGGCAGCTTCTACGCCGATTTCCACAAATGCGCGGCCGTGCTGGTTGTGAAACAGGAAATTCCTTTCGTTATCGTTGGCTACGAAGATGTCCATGAAGCCATCGTCGTCGTAGTCCGCAATCGCTACGCTCATGCCTTTGCCGATATGTTGCGCGATGCCTGCGGCGGCCGAGACCTCAGTAAATGTGCCGTCTCCGTTGTTGTGGTAGAGAAAATTCGGCAGGCCCTGAAAATAAGCCGAAGAGCAGGAGAGCCGCCGGCCCGGCTCGCCGCACACCCGCGCATTCGCTAAGGACCAGTCCAGGTAGTTCGCCACGAACAGATCGAGCCGCCCGTCGTTGTCGTAATCGACCCATGCCGCGCCAACCGACCACAACTTTTTCCCCGCGGCGTCCCGCCCGCTCACGCCGGCATGCTCCGTAACATCGGTGAACGTTCCGTCGTGGTTGTTGTGATACAGAATGTTGCGGTCGAACCCGGTGACATAAAGATCGGTGAAGCCGTCGTTATCGAAGTCGGCGGCGGCCCCCATGCTGTAGCCTGCCCCTGCTACGCCCGCGTGCGCCGTGACGTCGGAAAAAGTGCCGTCGTGATTATTGTGGTAGAGCCGGTTGTGGAAGGATTCGTTCTCCTTTCTCAGGCTAGGGATCTTCGCGCCGTTGGTGAAGAAAATGTCCAGGTAGCCATCGTTATCGAAGTCCAGCAGCGCCACACCGCCTAGTACGCTGTCGATGATCGGCTTGTTATCCGTTGTGCTGTTTTCCAGCACGAAGCGGACGCCCGACTGCTTTTGCCGGTTCTCGAAGCGGATCTGCGGCGTGGTGGTGCTCACGGCGGCCGCCTGCGGCTTCTGCGAATGAACCGCCACGGAAGCGAACACAGCACACGCGAGCGCGGCAAAACACCATCGGCGAAATGCGATCTGCGGCACGGATTTCCGCATTGTAGCGTTTCGCTGATCCGTTAGTACACTGTTGTCTATGTGCAGAGCTGTGCCAGTGGCGTTGCGGATCGTCCTCGCAGTTTGCTACGCACAGGCTTTCGCTCAAACGCCGTCAGATTGTCACGGTCCGGCGGACATCGAGCGCGCTCTCGCCAGGCAGCCGTCCGCCGATGCGTATAACGCGCTGGGCGCCTGGTTCGCCGAGCGCAATCAGATTGCATGCGCGATTCCGGCTTTCCGTTCCGCGATCCGCCTGCGACCCAACGCGTGGGATGGCCATTTCAATCTGGCACTGGCGCTCATGGAGCAGCGCGATTTCGAGCACGCGATCAGTGAGCTGCACCAGGCGGCCAGGCTCAGTCCAGGTAGCGCACCGGTGCATACGGCTTTGGGCGCGGCCCTGCAGGAGACCGGCCAGCTTGCCGCCGCCGAGACCGAACTCAAGACTGCGCTGGAGCGCGATCCACGCTCGGTAACGGCTCTCGATCACCTCGCGCAAGTTTTGACCGCGCAAAAGCGCCATGCCGCAGCTATCCGCTATTTGCAGCAGGCCGTTGCGCTCGAGCCCAAGGATCCCAATCTTCGCATCGCGCTGGCCGCAGCCTACGCGGAAAACGGCAGTACCAATGAGGCCATCGACACGCTGGTCAGTCTGGTCAAAGATGAGCCCGGCTCATCACTCGCGCACTTAAACCTCGCTACCATCTATGCTCGTGAGAAGCGCTTCCGTCCATCCGCCGACGAGTACCGAGAGGCGCTGCGTCTGGAACCCGGCAATGACGTAGCACGGGTCTCTCTGGTGAAAGCTCTCGTGGGTCTGGCGGAGTTCGACGAGGCCCTGCCGCTGATCCAGGACTATGCGCAGCGAAAGCCTGACGATTTCGAAGCGCACTACCTCTTGGGAACCGTTGAGCGCGGCCTGGGCCGCTACGAGCCTGCGGAGCGCGAGCTGAAGCGTGCCGTGCAAATGGACCCGAACCACTACGATGTCCGCTACAATCTCGGCTTCGTACTGGCGAAGCTCGCTAAACCGCAGGAAGCGCTGACGCACCTGCAAAAGGCGCTGAAGTTGCGTCCCGACTCGGCAGAGGCACGCTTCCAGCTCGCGGGTGTGCTGCGTACACTCAACCAGCCCGAACGCTCGCACCAGGAGTTCCAGAAGTTCGAATCGGAAAAGCAGCAGGGCGTCCAGGAAAACGTCGCCGCCGTGAGAGCCACTGCAGCCAATCGGCTCCTCGAAAGCGGCGACGCTGCTGGGGCCGTTCAGGCCTATCAGGAGGCGTTGAAACTCGATCCGAATAACGCCAAGACCTATTACAATCTCGCACTAGCCCTCGACAAAATGGGTGACCGCGCGGGCGAGCGCGCAGCGCTGGATAAGTCGATCCAACGCGATCCCAGGCTGGCGCTGCCGCAGAACCAGCTTGGCCTGCTCGATCTCCAGGATGGCAAACTGGCGCAGGCAGAAGCGAAGTTAAAAACAGCGCTCTCGCTCGATCCCCAATACGCCGAAGCCCAGAACAATCTGGGTGTGCTCTACGGCCAGCAGGGGCGCAACCGTGAGGCAGAAACGCTGTTCCGCCAGGCCGTCGAGAACAACCCTCAATATGCTCGGGCCTTCATCAATCTGGGGTTGGTCCTCGCCAGCCAGAACCGCTTTGCGGAAGCCGCTAAGGAAATAGAAAACGACATGCGGGTCTCACCCAACGACCCGGGCCCGCTGACCGCGCTGGGTATGGTCGAGACCAAACTCGGGCGGGTGCCAGAGGCGATTGAAAATTTCAGGAAAGTAGTCGCGCTAACGCCACAGGCGTCCGAAGCTTATCTGAACCTCGGGATCGCGCTTGCGGACCAGCTGGATCTCGAAGGCGCGCTCAAAGCGTTCTCTGAAGCCGTCCGCCTACAGCCCAATTCCGCTGCCGCGTACTATAACAAGGGACGGTCGTTATTCGATCTCCGCCGCAATGAGGAAGCCATAAAAGAACTGGAGGCCGCGATTCGTCTGGACCCGCGCAACTCGGCCGCGCTCTACTTGCTGGCGGTTGCCGAAAAACAGCTTGATCATACCGCCCGCTCGGCTGAAGTCCTGCGGCAGGTTGTGGCGCTGGAACCTCGCAACACCGATGCGCAGTATGTGTTGGGGCAAAACTTTGCCAAGCTCGGCAACGAATCTGGTGCCATCGCACAATGGAAAAAAGTTGTGGAGCTTGATCCGGAGCGTGTCGAAGCGCTGTATAACCTCGCGCGCTATTTAGGCCGAATCGATCCCGCCGAAGCGAAGCAGTACCAGGCGCGTTTCGTCGATCTGCAAAAGAAACGCCGCATCACCGAGCGAGCCGATACGCTCGGCAACTTTGCGCTGGCATCCGCGAGCGCACGCGACTGGAACCAGGCAGTCGCCCAACTCGAAGAAGCCGTCCAAGTCTGCGGTGAGTGCCGCTCGAAAGGCGACCTTCACAAAAACCTGGGATTGATTTACTGCCGCTCCGGCGACCTCGAGAAGGGCGAGCGCGAACTGCGCACGGCGGCGAGCCTCAAACCGAGCGATCCCGACGTCAAGAAGTCTCTGGAAATTCTGCAAGAGCTCAAGAGCGGCAAACCGCGGAGGTAATCCAGTCCCGGCGGTAGCCGGGCGCTTGCTGATATACAATCTCTGCCATCAATAGGAGGGCATCATGTCTAAGTCCGGAATCACCCGACGGAAGTATCTAGCCGCAGTGGGAGCCGGTGCCACCGCGGCCGCAGCCATCACAGGTTCGTCTTGCAAAAAAGAAGGAGCGCAGCCGGCGCAGGCCCCGGAGAAGGCGACCGGAGCGCCGCCACCCGAACATGAGCGCCGCATCCAATGGTGGCGCCAGGCGAAGTTCGGCATGTTCGTCCATTGGGGCCTATACAGCGTTCTGGGCCGTCATGAGTGGGCGATGGAGGAAGAGGGGATTCCAGTGGTGGAGTACGAGCAGTTAGCCAAGCACTTCAAGCCCAAACCTGCCGCAGCGCGCGATTGGGCCAAGCTTGCCAGGCGGGCCGGCATGAAGTACATGGTGATGACCTCCAAACACCACGAGGGCTTCTGCCACTTCGACACCAAATTGACGAACTACTCGTCCCTGAAAGAGGGCCCGAGACGCGATTTGGCAAAGGAATTTCTGGACGCCGCGCGCGCAGAGGGCCTGCGCTGCGGGTTCTACTATTCGCTGATGGACTGGCACCATCCGGACGGCGCCCGTTGCGCTACCGACGAGCAGGCGCGCCGGCGTTTTGTCGAGTATATCCACGGCCAGATCCGCGAGCTCTGCACTAATTACGGCAAGCTCGACATCCTGTGGTACGACGTCGCTTGGCCGCTGGATGCGCAAGGCTGGGAATCGCAGAGGATGAACGACATGGTGCTCTCACTGCAACCCGATATCATCGTCAACAACCGGAACCTGCTGGCGGGAGACTTCGGCACCCCCGAGCAAGAAATTGTCGCAGAGAAGGAAGGCCGCGATTGGGAAGCCTGCATGACCATGAACGAGAGCTGGGGCTACCACAAAGCCGACGACAACTGGAAGAGCCCGAAGACCATCGTGCGAAGCCTGATCACCTGCGCGCGCGACGGCGGAAACTATCTGCTGAATATCGGACCGAAACCAGACGGCTCGATCCCCGAGGAATCGGTGCGCATCCTGAACGCGGTGGGCACGTGGACAGACAAGAACGGTAGTGCCATCTATGAAGCCGAACGGTGCAAGGTGAGGCATTCGCTGTTCGCGAATTTCAGCCGCAAGGGGAACACACTGTACATTCACGTTCACTTCTGGCCGGGCGAGACGGTCGCGATCGGCGGTCTTCAGACCAAGGTGAAGTCGGCCAGGCTCCTGACTACGGGAAAGCCTGTGAACTTCAAACAGGAGGAGTTCCGCGTGCAGTTCACCGGGTTGCCGGCCACCGCGCCGGATGATCCCGTTACAGTAATCGCGGTCGAATGCGAATCCGAGCCCACACAAGACATGGAGAACATCCGCAAGAACAGGCCACGCCAGCAGGTCGGAGTCTGATGCCACGTTAAGGTACGTTGCGTTATACCAAACCGTGGAATCGCCGAGGTTCTCTATGACGAAAGTTTTCGTTCGTTTACCGATGAGAGCAGGCGGCATGACGACACTGAATGGCATTTTGGCAACATACAGCTACTGCCCTCCAGCTTCCCGAAAGGGTCTTGCTTTCAGGTGGCCCGGGAGCCCGAAAATGGCGATGGAAGAAGTGGTCTCAAAATAGAGAGCCAAACTCAGCGCGAGTCGACCGGGTTAGGCGTGGGGCCTCCAACAGGTTGGCGCGCTCCATGGCCGTTCTCCTTCATTTGCAGAAACGATCCTGATCTCAACTGAGCGTCGACAAGGTATAATTCCAATCTCATTATGCGGTTCCTGGTCACCGGCGGCACTGGATTCATCGGCTGGCGCGTGGTGCGGGCGCTCGCCGAGCGCGGCATTCCCACCGTCGCAGCGGACTGGAGCATTGATCCCGACGCGCGAGCGCGGCTGGAACGGGCTTACGGCCAACTGGTGAGCTTTGTCTTCTGCGACGTCTCCGATTTCCATCAGGTGCTTTCGGTGTTTCGGCAGTTCCCCGGCATCACGCACGCTATCCATCTTGCTTACTTGATGAGCGCCGAGGTTGAATCTGACCCGCACCTTGGGGCCCGGGTCAACGTCGTAGGGATGGTGAACTTGTTCGAGGCCGCCGCGATCGAGCGGCTGTCACGGTTGGTCTTCACCAGCAGCGAAACCGTTTACGGCGCATCACAGCAACCCTACGGCGACCGGCCCATCAAGGAAGAAGATTGCTGCTCGCCTGCAGATCACTTTTTCACTTACGGCGTGATGAAGCTCTTGAACGAGTTCATGGCTCAGAAATTTGTGCAGCGGCACGAAATCAGCATTGTTTGCACCCGCCCGCCGGTAGTGTTCGGCCACGGGCGCAAGCGCGGCTCGGTTCTCTGGGCGGAGGAGTTTGTTTCCCTCCCTGCCGTAGGAAAGCCAGTCAAGCTGCCGTTTCCCAGCGCTAATCGCGATTGCTGGATCTACGTGGACGACTGCGCCGAGCAACTGGTGCGGCTGGCGCTTAAACCGCAGGTGTCGCATCTGGCGTATAACACCGGCGGCCACTCGGTACCGGCGCGGGACTTTGCAGACATGGTCCGACGCTGGCTGCCGTCCGCCGATATATCCTTTGACGAAAACGGGCGCCGCACGCCCCTAGTCGACGCGCTGGACGGGAGCCGTCTGGCTGCCGAGATTGACTTCACTCCCCGGCCGTTGCGCGACGGGATTCTGGCCCATATCAACGAAGCCCGCGCGCAGGCCGGCATGGCGGCGATCGCCGCCGCTTGACCCGGCGAATGAAGAGAATCTATGAAGAGAATCTTTAGAAACACGGTCGTTGGCAGCTATCCCCGGCCTGCGGTTGTCGCCGACACGATGAAGAGGCCCTCGCTCTCTCAGCGTGAAGTGGACGAGCTAATCCGCTGGGCCGTCAAAGACCAGGCCGACTTGGGCCTGGACACGGTCACCGACGGCGAGGGCTATCGCGAGAATATGTATTATTTCTACCAAAAGCGCCTGGGCGGCGTTTCGATGGAAAACATGATCCGCCAGACCTACGGCCCGGCGGGGTTCGCCATTGAATGCGCCCGCGTGTTGGGGGAGATTAAGAATCCATGCTTCAATCTGGCCCATAACTGGAAGCTGGCCCGGTCGGTCGCGCCCAAACGACGCCAGGTGAAGCAAACAGTGACAGGCCCCCATGTGCTGGCGCGGTTCAGCGTTAATGAGCGGCCCGACCTGTATCCTGACGAACCGGCGTTGTGCCGGGCCTACGCCATGGTGCTGGCGGAGGAATTGAAAGAAGTGGTCGCGGCCGGCTGCGAGCACATCCAGTTCGACGAGCCGATGTGGACAGAATCACCGCATGAGAGCGAATGGGCCGTGGAAATCCTGAACGAACTGATCGATTCGCTGGGGCCCGTGAGGATCGGACTGCATGTGTGTGGCGGAAATCCGCGGAGGAAGCGCGTTTACTTCACCAAGTACACTGATCTCGCCCCGGCCTTTCGAAGAGCGCACATCCAGGAAGTTCTGCTGGAGTATTGCACGCTCGGCTACGACGGGCTGGAGCTTTGGGACCGGTGGGATTTTCGCGGAACGATCGGGCTCGGCGTTATCGACCAGCGGAGCGACGAGCTCGAGACCACCGAAGTCATCGGACGACGGCTGGCGCCTGCCTTGCATCGTTTCCCGCCGGAACGACTTCTGCTCACCAGTGAGTGCGGTTTCGGACATGTGCCGCTGGACATCACACGGGCCAAGCTCAGCGCTCTGGTCCGAGCCTGCAGCGAGCTTTCGCAGTTGCCTGGTGGGCACGCCGGCTAAGCCGCTGTGTCACGGGCCGCGCCAAGGAGGGAGTCTGTCTCAATGGACCGACGCCATTCTCTCGAGAGGGCTGCGGCTGGATTGTTCGCGATCCTGCAGGTGCGGGGTCGAGCGTCAAAGAAATCCTCCGGCTAGGGTCACTGAGGCCGGGTCACGGCACGGCCAAAAAATTCTGGATTGACCCACGGCAGGCCTCCCTACCCGCGCGATGGTGGTGGTGCTGGAAATGGAGTGAGCCTCGCTGTGGCGACGAGAAGGTGATGAAATGACGGAAAACTGGCTTACTCGGCGCAAATGGCTTATGGCGCTCGGCGCCGAAACAGCCATGTCCTGCGCGCAGGATCCCTTGCGTTCGGCGAGCGATCCTCAAAGGATCAGGGCCTTCTGTATTGACTTCAATTGGGCCGCGGACGGAAAATTCGCTCCCCCGGACATGTATGCAAGGGCTTCCGCGACCGAACACTTCCATTGGTATCGGGATCTCGGGGTCAACACCATCCAGACTTTCTGCGTCAGTTGCAACGGCCACGCCTGGTACCGAAGCGATGTGGCGCCTGTGACGCCCGGCATGCGGGGCGATTTTCTCGGAGAGATCACCGATCTGGCGCACGGGGCTAAGATGCGCTCGCTGGGATATTTCTGCATCGCGGCCAACAGCTACTGGGGCCAAATACATCCCGAGCTCAGCCACGGCACCCCAAGTGCCTATCACATCCCCTTGACCACGACATATCTCGACTATCTCTGTGGCTCCATGGCAGATGTCCTCAGAAAGGTGGACATAGATGGATTCATGATCGACTGGGTATGGAGCGTCGAGCCAAAATGGATCGAGGGCGAGAAGAAGATGTACCCTGAACTTCTGGGCCGGCCATTTCCGGGCCAGGACAAAGTCGGCAAGGAGCAGACGGCTGAATTTGGCCGCCGGGCGGTGGAGCGGGCCTGGAAACGAATTCATGCCACGGCCAAAGCCGCAAGAAACGCCTGCATCCTGTGGTTGAGCTGCAATAACTTGCGAGACCGCCAGCTGGCCGGCTCCGGAATGCTGCGGGAACTGGATTGGGTGATGAATGAGTCCCCGGACCCCGCCAGCCTGGAGGACGTTCGCAAGGCGGTCGGCCCGCAGCCGCAGATCATTCAGACGATATGCGGCTGGGAAGATAAGCACGACGCGGAAAAGCTGATTCACGATCCGCGATGCGCGGGCGCAGGGTTCTATGGTTTTGCCAAGCCCGATGCGATCACCACCCTGCCTCCCGAAGGCGACACGGGCAACGCCCGGAACATTGCCTTCATGCGAAAAGCATTCCACGAGTTGTGATATACGGCGGCGAACTATGATCCAGGAAAGGTTTTTCGAGGACTACGAGGTGGGAAACTTACGCGAGACCGCCGGCCGCACCATCACGGAGGCCGATATTGTCTTGCACGCCGGCCAGACCGGCGACTATTACCCGCATCACATGGACGCCGAGTGGTCGAAAACCCAGCCGTTCGGACAGCGGGTAGCGCACGGGACACTGGTTTTCAGTGTTGCTATCGGCATGACGGCCGGAGTGATCAATCCACGCGCCATGTCGTACGGCTATGACCGGCTGCGTTTCATCAAGCCGGTCTTCATCGGTGACACCATCCACGTCACTGTGCGCATCAAGGAGAAGCGGGAGGACCCCAAGCGCCCGGCGCACGGCGTGGTTGTAGAAGCCTGCGAGGTTCTGAACCAGTTTGATAAGACGGTTCTGGCGTGCGAGCATCTGCTGCTCGTGGAGAGAAAAGAAGGGCGGAAAGTCTAGCAGGACCGTTGTTCCGATCGTGGTACTGGGGCGGCGCTTCTTCATGGCTGCGGGGCGAGGGCGTCCCCGAGCCATCGAAAGCCTTTCCGGCGCCAGAATCAGCAAAGGGACGAGTGACCCCAGCGAGGCGCCCAAGCCCAGTATTGCCGCAAGTCAAAGACCAATACCGAGCATCCTCGGCCCCAGGACGTTGAGCGTCGCCCCTGCCGCCCCGGCAGACACCGAAAAGAACACTAGTAGGGACTTTGCTGAGGTCGCCGCATAAACATCCGCCAGGCGGGGCAACCATCCAGGCGGTCAGAACCCAGGGAAAGACAACCAGGCCCGAAGCGGCAGTGCGCCGCCAGTCAGGATCAGAGCCACCCCGGAGAGTAAGCCGGCGTCCCTGGGACCGTTCTTAGCGGCTCTCCGCTGGCGCAAGGTGCTCGATCTTGGCTTGCGCTTCTCGTGTGAGGGCCGGAACTGGATTCTGGCTGTTCATCACTTCTAGGACTAGTTCATCAATCACCCGGGCTATTTCCGGCCAGCGCGGCAGGCTCGGCAACTCACGGGCGTTCTGGTGAAGGGTCACCAGCTTGTGATAGAAGGGGACGATTCGGTTAACAACCGGATCTTGCCAGGTGGATTTCCGGCAACCAATTGCCCCTTCCAGGGTCAGAAGCCTGTCCATCGAGGCCGTGGCGCAGTGACGAAGAAACTTATAGGCAACTTCGCGGTGAGGACTTCCGGCGCCGATGCAGAGTATCCAGTAAATGTTTAAAGAGGTCCCAGAACAACCCTCAGCGTGCGGAATTTCCGCTACGGCAATGCGGCCCTTGACTTTGGATTCCGCGATCGTTTCCGACATGGCGGCAAATCCAAACCAGTTGACCATCATGGCAATCTCACCGCGGGCAAATGCCAGGCCCGACTTCACCGAATCCATCTCCCGGGCCTGCGGATGAACGGCCAAAGAATCATTCAGCATCATCCGGTAATATTCGAGCCCCTGGACCGCCGGCGGCGTGTCGAGCCGCAGCCGGCCGCCGGCGTCAAACAATTCTCCGCCTCGCGTCCACAATTGCAGGCAGAAATCGTACACCGTGTTATGGCCATCGGGAAAAGCGGCGAACACGATACCGTACAGGTTTTTCTCAGGCCGGTGGAAGTGCCGGGCAACCTGGTGAAATTCATGCCAGGTCTGCGGGACCTCAAGCGGGGTTCCAAATTTCTGCCGGTAGGCAGCCTGTTCCGCAGGATCATCGAAAAGATCCTTGCGATAGATCAGGCACTCCGGGCCGTCGTGATACGGCAGGCCGAGAATGCGCCCGTCCAACTGCTGCAGCCGGAGCAGGGAAGAGGTCCAGCCGTCTGGGTAATCGTGCGGCGGCGCGGACCGGATAAGGGAGGCCAGGTCGAGCACCGCTTGCGACTGGTCGGCCGAAGCAACCCAGTCGGTGTTAATAAAAGCGACGTCCCAATGTCCCTTC
>JBGPKX010000199.1:0-10890 GCA_041486185.1 Bryobacteraceae bacterium
CCCAAATCACGAGCGTGTCCTTAAAGAGACCGCGCTGCTTCAGGTCCGCCAGCAATCCGGCGATCGGTTTGTCGGTGCGCAGAGAGCACGACCTCATCCCGCTCTCCAGATTTGTGTGGTGGTCCCAGAGGTTCCCGTTGACGTAGATCTGGATGTAGCGTACGCCGCGTTCCGCCAGTCGCCGCGCCATCAGGCAGCGCTTGCCGTAAGAGTCGGTCGCGTCGTCGCCGATGCCGTACATTTCGCGGGTGGCGTCGGTCTCCTTGGAGATGTCCAGCGCGTCGCTGGCCTGCATCTGCATGCGTGCCGCCAATTCGTAGCTGGCAATGCGCGCGTCGAGTTGCGCTTCTCCCGGATGGTTGCGCTTGTGAATCTGATCGAGACGCCCCAGCAGATCGCGCGTCAGGCGAACCACGTCGGACGGCTTCTCCGTTTCAGGCTTCAGGTTGAGAATGGGCGAACCGTTGGTACGCAACCGGGTGCCCTGATAGAGCGGCGGGAGAAAGCCCGATTGCCAGGACTGCACGCCGTTGATGGGCAATCCCAGCGGATCATCCAAAACCACGTAAGCCGGCAGATTCTGGTTTTCGGTCCCGAGGCCATAGATCACCCACGATCCAATCGCCGGCCGCCCCTGCATCGTGCGGCCTGAATGCACCATGAACAGCGCCGGCTCGTGCTCGGGATGAATGGTGTACATCGAGCGGATCATGGTGAGGCTGTCGACCTGCTGCGCAAGATTCGGCATCAGCTCCGACACCCAGATGCCCGACTTCCCGTATTGCTGGAACTTGAACGGGCTGCGCATCAGGCCGCCGGCAGCCTTGGGGCTCGATACGTCGTTGGCGATCTTTTCGAAGTACGGCTCGCCGTTGTGTTTTTCGAGCATCGGTTTGGGATCGAACAGATCCACGTGGCTCGGCCCGCCGTTCATGAAGAGCTGGATGACCGACTTTGCCTTCGCGGGAAAGTGAGGAGAGCGCGGCTTGAGATCGTAGACGCGCCGCTCTTCTTCACCCTCGCCGACCGTGGCCGCGCCGAACAGATCGCGGCTGAGCAGAGAGACCAGCGCGGCGCCTTGCAGCCCATCCACCGTGCGTTCAAAGAAACTGCGCCGGGTTACGCCCTGCTTCCGCACCGGACTGGCTTTTTCGTCTGCCACTTTTCATCCCCTCATCAATCGATATACACGAACGCCGCCGAGTTCATCAACGTGTGGCAGAATTCTTCGAGCGCCATGGCGGCAGCGTCTTCCACGCCGACGCTCGAAGTAGTGGCCGGCGCCGGTTTCGCCGTCACATTCGACGCAGCGCCGGCCATGGCCTTCGTGCCCTCCGCGTCGCGGATGCGGCGAACAATATCGAGGCTGACTTTCCGCTCTTCGTCGTTCGGTGGCCGGCTCAATGCTATCCAATATGCCCGCTCAATCTGCTTTTCCGGATCGGGCCCGGCTTCCTTCCGCACACGCTCCGCAAACGACGCGGCCAGCCTGGCAATCATGCCGTCGTTCATCATGTGAAGCGCTTGCGGCGCAATCATGGAGACGCTTCGCTCGACGCAATTCGGGCTCATCGCCGGCAGATCGAAAGATTCCATCACGGTGGGCAACTTGGTGCGACGCTGCTCGACGTAAATGCCGCGGTGCCAGCCCTTCTCCGTGCCTACGGGCGTCACCAGGCCATCGTCGCGAATCACGACGGGCTCCGGCTGGCCGAATCTGGATTCATCCAACTTATTCGACACGAGCAGCATGGTGTCGTACAAAACTTCAGCTTCCATGCGCTTCATGGGCATCCGCGAAAGGAGCTTGTTGCCGGGATCGCCCTTCTCGATAGCTGGTGTGAGAGCCGAGGTCTGGCGATAGGTGCTGGAGGTCATCATCAGGCGGTGCATCGACTTGATGCTCCAGCCCTGCTGCACGAATTCCGTGGCCAGCCAGTCCAGCAATTCGGGATGTGTGGGCGGCGCGCCGACCTTACCGAAATTCGCCAGCGTCTTCACGATGCCCGTGCCGAAATGACGCTGCCAGATGCGATTCGCCATCACGCGCGAGGTCAGCGGGTGATTCGGTTCGATCAGCCATTTGGCCAGCGCCAGACGGCGGCCCGTTTTCTTGGCGCCGGGCCAGGGTGGCGTCAGTACAAAGGGAGTCTTGCCATCCGTCAAGCAGGAGGGCACGTCGGGGCCGACCAGGCGGCCGAAACTATTTGGATCGCCGCGCTTTTGAATATACGTCGGCGACGGCTCGCCGCGATCCCAGAGCGCCCGAATGCGCGGATCGGGCGTCTTCTTATATTCGATGCGTTTGACCTTCCACTCGGTCTCATCGGCTTCTTTGCGATAGGCGGCGTCGAGATTCTTCATCTCTTCCGGCTCCACCTTGAGGACCTTTTCGAACTTGGTGGCCAAATACTTCTGCACGTCGGTGCGGGCTTCCGGTGCGGTATCCTGCACTTTCTGCAAGTCTTCGCGCAACGCCTGCGGAAGTTGCGACAGCCTCTGCTCGATGATCTTCTTCTTGATGGGCCCGGCCTTCTCTTCGAGCGCCTTCTTCAGCGTCAGGATTTCTAGATCCTGGTTGTGGTTGTACTCTTCCGCCTGGCGCCGCTCCTCCAGAATCTCGACCGGCGTCTCGCCCGGCGGGATGTAAGGCAGGAAGCGCAGCGTGGGCGCCCGGAAGTTTTTCAAATCGTCGTACACCGACGCATGCGGATTCAGCCAGTCGTGCTCGTCGTAGGCGCCCTGGAAGACGGCCTTCAACCGGTAGTAGTCGCGCTGCGGAATCGGGTCGTATTTGTGGCTGTGGCACCTGGCGCACTTGATCGTCAGACCCATCACGCCCGAGCCGAGGACATCGACTGCATCGGCGATCACTTCCAGCCGGTCATCCACGAAACTGATGTTGTGTTCGATGGTGGAATCCGGCGCCATACGCAGGAAACCGGTCGCAATGATGTCGTCGAGCATTTCTTGCGTCACCGCCGTTGCGTGCTCGTAGTCGGTGAGCTCATCGCCGGCGATTTGCTCGATCAGGAACCGGTCGTACGGCTTGTCGGCGTTGAAGGACCGGATCACGTAGTCGCGATAGCGCCAGGCATAGGTGCGAGGCACATCGTCGGTGAGCTTGCCGCCTTCCGAATCCGCGTAGCCCGCCACATCCAGCCAGTAGCGCCCCCAACGTTCGCCATAGCGCGGCGAAGCGAGCAGACGGTCGATCATCTTTTCATACGCCTGCGGATTTTTGTCCGCCAGATAAGCCTGCACGTCGGAAGGCTCGGGCGGCAGGCCCGTGAGGTCGAAGTACGCGCGGCGCATTAAGGTGAGCTTGTCGGCTTCCGGAGACAACGTCAGGCCCTTTTCCTCCAGCTTGGCCAGCACGAATGCGTCAATGGGATTGCGCATGCGGTCGGCATGCTTGACCTCCGGAACCGCGGGCCGCTTGGGCGGCTGGAAGGACCACCACTGGCGGTCTTTGTCCGAGACCAGGGGATCGGGCTTTCCATCGGCAACATCAGGCTGGATATTGCTTGCCGGAGCGCCGGCCCTTATCCACAGCGTAAGCTTCTCTGCCTCCACCGGCGTGATGAGTTTGATGCTGACATCCATCAGTTCTTTTTTCGGAGGCATCTCGCCGGCCTGGATTCGCTTGAGGATCAGACTCTGCTCGGGGTGCCCGGGCACAATCGCCGGCCCCGACTTGCCGCCCTTCAGCATGGATGCAAGCGTGCGCAGGTCGAGACCGCCCTCCTGCCGCCGGGCCCCGTGGCAGACCGTACAGCGCAGATTGAGCACCGGGATGACGTCGTGTTCGGTGACTTCCTCGGGAGGCGCGGCCTTGGCGGAGATGGGAGTCAGAGACTCAATCCACGACTGGATAGCCGACAACTGGTCCCGGGTCAAGTGCGTTTTGCCCGGCGGCATCTTGCCGTCGCGAACCATCTGGTAGAGCCGGCTCTCGTCCGGCTTGCCGGGGACAACTACCAGACCCGATTCGCTGCCCTTCATGACGCCATCCAGGCTGCTGAGATTCATCTCTTTGACACGGGTATCGGGACCATGACAAGCGGTACACCTTGACGCCAGCAACGGCTGGATATCGGCGTCAAAGCTAACCGGCTTGCCGGGTGCTGACGGAGCTGGAGTCGACGCGGGCGGCGCTTTCGGCGGACTCGTCTGGGCCGGTGCGAGCAGCGCCAGGCCAGCCATTACAGCTAGCGTCCCAACCAAGATCACTTTCCAGAAACCGCTCACCGGAACCTCCAGACAACAACAAAAATGTCCTGACCGTGGGGACCAAGGCGGCCCCGTCAGGCGCAGCGTTTCGGGTTTTATGATATCAGGTCTCCGGCACCGGTGAAGGCCCCTTCAGCCCTTTGAAAGCTGGAGGATGTCCGCCTTCATCGCTATAGATGCAGGCCTTAGGCGGCTTAGCGGCGGCCGCCGGCATCATCTCTTTGAAGGCTGCTGAAAGCAGGCCCAAACCACTCTCTCACGGTCACGGCTCGGAAGCGTGATCGCTGATTCGAGAGTGGTTACTGGGCCGCGCGCGTGAGCCAGCGGACCGTCGGCAGGCTTTTTCGGCAGCCCGCTAGTCTAGAGATCGCCTTTTCTTCTCTGGTCCGCGATGTAGCGCGCTGCGCGAACCGCGAGCGCCATGATGGTCAGGGTGGGATTCTTCTCCGGGAACGTCGTGAAGCAGCTTCCGTCCACCACGAACAGATTTTTCACGTCGTGTGCCTGGCAGTGCGGATTCAATACCGACGCGCGCGGGTCGGCGCCCATGCGAGCGGTTCCGGTTTCGTGGCTCGCAAAACCGTTTGGCGCGCCATCGTGGACCACCATGGTAGCTTTGGCCGCATGCATCATCTCGTCGGCTTTCTCGCGCATGTCTTTCCAGACGGCGAAGTCATTTTCGCTCCAGCGGAAATGGATGACTGGGATCAGAATGCCATAAGCATCGGGGTGGCTGGCGTCTACCGTGACACGATTTTCGCGCTGGGCAATCACCTTGCCGAAACCCGCCATTTCATAGAAGCCCGGCTGTAACTGCCGCACGCGATTCTTGAACGATTCTCCGAAACCCTTCACATGTTTGGCGTGATGCGGGAACCAGAAATTACTGATCTGCGGCTGGTAGTGATATCCACCGGCAAAGCTGCGCTTTTTGTCATTCGTGTTGAAGCGCGGAATGTAGGCGTGATCGGTGGCGCCATCGTTGTTGATGGGCCGCGTGCCTACGAGGTCCTCCAGATACCCCTGGACGCCGTGCGTAATGTGCCCGGTGAGATAGCGGCCCACCAGGTCGCTCGAATTAGCCAGACCGTTCGGGAAGCTTGAGGATTTGGAATTGAGTAGCAGGCGCGCGGACTCGATCGAGGCGCAGCACACGGCAAAAAGTCTGGCTTGCACTTCCTCTTCCTTGCGCGTGACCGTATTGATCACCGACACCGCGCGCACGCGCCCGTCGTTATCCACCAACAGCTCGCGCGCCACCCTGTTTTCCAGGAGCGTGAAGTTTCCCGTGCGGCGTGCCTTGGGAATCATCGAAGTTGCGGTGTTGAAGATGGCGCTGACGTCGCAGCCCGCCATGCAATGGCCACAATAATGGCACGCGGGCCGGCCATCGTAGGGCTTGGTCAGCACGGCTTTGCGCACCGGAATCATGGGAATCCCGAGCTTGGCGCAGGCGCGTTTCACGATTTCTTCCGAGCATCGAAACTTGAGCGGCGGCAGGTACTCGCCGTCCGGGACGATGTCCATGTTTTCCCGCGAGCCTGTGACGCCGATCATCTTTTCGACGTAGGAATAGTACGGCGCAAGCTCCTGATAACTGATAGGCCAGTCTTCTTCGATGCCTTCCATGCTCCGCTCGCGGAAATCGCGCTCGGCGAAACGCAGGCAGACGGCGTTCCAGTGAATCGAGCGCCCGCCCACGGCGCGGATGCGATCCACACCGATGTGGTCAGGACCTTCGTAGCGGATGGCTTGCGTCACTTCAGCCGGATAGAACGGCTCGCGCCGGGCGCGCTCGGTGCCGCGATAAGGATATTCGTAGGGCCATGTGTGAAAATGAAAATCCTTGGGCGTCATCGAGCGGCCGGCTTCGATGAGAGCCACCTTGGCGCCGGACTCGGCCAGCTCTTTGGACAGAACGCCGCCGGCGGGCCCCGATCCAATCACGCAGACATCGTACATGCGCCGCTTCCTCGCTCAACCGGCCTTGTGCTCTTCATGCGTACATCCTGGGAAATCGACCACCACGGTGTTGCCCTGATACTCGATGTCCTCATGAATGCCGATCCTGGATGTGTAATAAGCATCGATGGTGCCGGCCTTCAACACGTCGAAGAACTTTTCTTCGAGCGTAACCGGATGCTCTTCGTTGCGGCTGATCTTCTCCATGAGAGCCGTCTGCTGAGGCGCCGCACACTTCGCATACTCGCGCCCATATTCGCCGGCGGCCATGCGGTCCATAGCGGCCAGTCCATCGCTCCACAGCTTCTTCACAACGTCCGTCGAGGTCGCGACGATTTCGTCGATGTATTCGTGTACCTTCGCAGCCTTCGCGCCGGGCGAGTGCTTGTCGGCCGGAATGATGACTTCCGCCAACGCATCGATGGTCTGCGCCTGCTGCGCGCTGAAGTGTTTCAGGACGTACGGACCGGCGGGCGCCTCCTGGGCTGGCGCGTGCGCCGCGTGCGAAACCGTCTGCGGAGCGGCGTCAATCATGATGGGGAAGCCCAGCGTAACCGCCGCCGATCCCGCCATGATTTTCAGCGTCCGCCGGCGCGTCGTCTCAGAAGAAAGAATGCTGAATGTGTCTTTCGCTTCCATGCCGTCTCTCGGGTTTGCAAAGGTTCACTATACGTCAACGCCACCTATCGTGCCGGCCTTTTCCGCGTGAACTTCAGCCCCGACCAATCGGCATCCACGGCGCAAACCTTGTAATCCACAAGCCCCGCCGCTAGACCAGCGTCCCGGACGTCATTCTGATTGAAGTCCACGCGGTAACGGCTGGTTTGTTTGGGATGAACGATCCAAACCGAACCGCCGTCCGGCAGTCGCACCCCGAGATACTCCATTTCCGCCTCGAGTTCCCGGCGGGAACGCACAAACCAGATCGCGAGCTCCGTCTGTCGGGTCATCCTGGTTTGGATTTCCACACCTTCCGGCAATTCCCCGAGTTTTTCCCCAAAGTCCTCAGAGGCGCCCAGCAACGCAATCTTCATATTCGGCTTGAATCCGAGCTTCTTCACCAGGCTGGACCCGGCGTAGCGCTGCATGTGCGCCACCGGTTTCACGGGTTCCGCAGGAATGCTTTTTAACGCCGTCCTAAGAGCTTTGGCCACCCTCTTCCAATCGGTGAAGACAGCATCCGGCAGTTCGTGGCGGATTCGCTCCACCTTCTCTTCCAGCCCTCCGGCAAAGACAATCGGGATGTGGCGCGTTGACTTCCTGTTCCGCAATGCAACCGCCACCTCACGCCCGTGGGAAGGAAGCCGGTCCAGGTCAATCACCACCGCCGCCGGTAAATTTTCTCGGAAATGTCCGATCAACCCCGCGGTCTCGAGTGGCGAGCCATCCACCGAAAAACCGGCCTCTCGCAGCAAGCGGGCCCGCTCGCGAGCCAGATCCTCTTTCCAGCACACCAGGCGCACTACAACCATGAGCAGAACATATCAGAAGGAGGCATGGGTCACCAGATCCGTTGGCGGCAGATCTCAATGCTATCCTGAATTCAAGGCGGTTTCGCACGGTGCGTTTGCGCAATACTCTGTGGGCTGCGGTAGCAGGTATCCTTCTTCTGGGCGTCACATACGCATTTCAGCGCCCGTGGCGCGAGTATCCTGCTTTCGAATACGAGAATTTCCCCATCCCTCCCGACTACCAGGAAAAAACCGAGTGGCTCTTTGCGCGGCTGATGTACCCGCCCATCTATGGCGACCGCTACGGAGACTGGAGGCAGGGCCACTCGCACTGGACCATGGACTACCCGCGGTCGGACCGGCACTTCTCAGCGGCGTTGCGCCGGCTGACGCGCATTCACGTGCGCTCGGTCGAGCAGCCCGTTAACCTCGATGACGGCGATGAAGTGTTCCACTATCCGTTTCTCTACGGTGTCGAGGTGGGCCACTGGAATCTCACCGACGCGCAGGCCGCCAAGCTGCGCGAATACCTGCTGCGCGGCGGCTTCTTCATGTGCGATGACTTCCATGGCACCTACGAATGGGAAGTTTTCACCGCCAGCATGAAGCGTGTCTTCCCGGACCGCCCGATCGTCGATATCGACAACTCCGACCAGATCTTTCATACGCTCTACGACCTCGACGAGCGCTACCAAGTGCCGGGCGCGCAGTACTTACGCAGCCACCAGTTGTATGAATTCGACGGCGTCGTGCCGCGCTGGCGGGGCATCTACGACGATAAAGGCCGGCTCATGGTGGCCATCTGCCACAACATGGACCTGGGCGATTCTTGGGAGCATGCCGATAACCCGGAATATCCGGCGAAGTTTTCCGACCTTGGCATCCGCATCGGTGTCAATTACGTCGTCTATGCCATGACGCACTGAGCCCGCCGCCCAACCCGGCTCCAGGGATCGTCTACGGAGTTCTCCACTGCCGCTGATCCCTTGCCATCAGATCGTCAGCCTCTTTCGGCCCCCAGGAGCCGGCCGCGTAGTTGGGGAAATTGGCGGCTGGATGCGCGCTCCACACATCGAGCACCGGCTGCACCACGCTCCAGCCGGCTTCCACCATATCGGCGCGCTGAAACAGCGTGGCATCGCCGATCATGCAGTCGTATAACAGGCGTTCATAGCCGGTGCTGGCCTCGCAGCCGAAATAATCCGTGTAGCGAAAATCCATATTCACTGCGCCGAGGTCAAGGATTGGACCTGGCACTTTGGCGCCGAAGCGCAGCGAGATGCCTTCGTCGGGCTGGATGTGCAGCACCAGCAGATTGGGGGTCAGCCTCTCCACGGGAGTTTCGCGAAACAGAACAAACGGCGCGCGGCGGAACTGAATGGCCACTTCGGTCACGCGATTAGCCAGCCGTTTACCCGTGCGGATATAAAAGGGAACGTCCGCCCAGCGCCAGTTGTCGATCGCCAGCTTAAGCGCGACAAACGTCTCGGTGTTCGAATCGGGCCGCACATTGGGCTCCGCGCGATAGGCCGGCACGGCAGCATCGCCAATCCGACCGTCTCCGTATTGCCCTCGCACCGCACGCGCCAGCACATCGTCCGGCGCGTGCGGCTGCAAGGCATGGAGGATTTTAGCCTGCTCGTCGCGGACCGCATCGGCATCGAAAGAGACTGGCGGCTCCATGGCGGTGAGCGTCACCAGTTGCAGAATGTGGTTCGGCACCATATCGCGCAACGCACCGGCCTGATCGTAATAGCCTCCCCGTTGCTCGACTCCCAGCGTCTCGGCGACGGTGATCTGCACGTGGTCGATGTAGCGACGGTTCCAGATAGGCTCGAAGATGCCGTTGGAAAAACGAAAGACCAAAATGTTCTGTACCGTCTCTTTGCCCAAATAGTGATCGATGCGGTAAATCTGGTCTTCAGTTAATACCTTCCTGATGTCGCGGTTGAGTGCGCGCGCGGAATCCAGGTCCCGTCCAAAGGGTTTCTCGATGACGACTCGGCGCCAGCGGCCATTGCTTTGCTCCGTCAAGCCGGCCGCGCCAAGCTGTTTGATGACCTCTCCGAACAAGCTCGGCGTGGTGGCCAGGTAGTAGAAGTAGTTCCCCTGCGTGCCGTGTTTCTGTTCCACGGTAGCGAGCACAGGCTTGAGCCGCTGGTAGGCGGCTGGATCGCGAAAGTCGCCGCTGAAATAATAGAGCCGACCGACCAGCCAGTCGCAGAACGGGCAATCTTCGGTCGCACCGCCAAATTCTTTCAGATCGCTCCGAACTCGTTTCCGGAACTCATCCTGGTTGATGTCCTGGTTGGCGCAACCGACCAGTGCAAAGTCCCGGGGCAAGAGATTTTTCTTGGCCAGATGGTAGAGAGCCGGGAGTAATTTGCGCTTGGTGAGGTCTCCGGATGCGCCGAAGATGACCATAGCGCAGCGGTCGCCGGGGCGGCCATGTTTTTCGTTTGCCTGCAATGCAGCCGTCTGCTGATCCGTAAGCGATTGTGCCATGCGAAACTAGCCTCCCGTAGAGCGTTCCACGTGGCCACCGAATTGATAACGCATGGCCGATAGCAGCCTTTCCGCGAACTCATCCTCGCCGCGGGAACTGAAACGCTGATAGAGCGCGGCGCTGAGGACCGGTGCGGGAGCGGATTCCTCGATGGCCGCCATGATGGTCCATCGGCCCTCACCGGAGTCGGAGACGCGGCCTGAGAAGCGCGCGAGGGCGGGATTTTCGAACAAGGAGGCGGCGGTCAAGTCCAGCAGCCAGGATGATACGACACTGCCGCGGCGCCACACCTCGGCGATGTCGGCCAGGTTGAACTCGTACTGATAGTTCCCGGGATTCCGGAGAGGAGTAGTTTCGGCATCCACCGCCCGGCCCTGCTTGCCGGCGTCGGCGTGTTTCAAGATGTTCAAGCCTTCGGCATAGGCCGCCATCAGGCCATACTCGATGCCGTTGTGGATCATTTTCACGAAGTGGCCCGCGCCCGATGGCCCGCAATGCAGGTAGCCTTCTTCAGCCGTGCCGCTAGCTACAGCCGTGCCGCCAGCTTCAGCCGTGCCGCTAGCTACAGCCGTGCCGCCAGCTACGGCCGTGCCGCCAGCTACGGCGGTACCGCCGGCCTTCTCTCGTCCGGGAGTTCGCGGCAGATTTCCGCGTCCCGGCGCAAGTGTCTTGAAGATGGGATCGAGGCGCGCAACAACCTCGCGGGTGCCGCCGATCATCTGGCAATAGCCTCGCTCC
>JBGPKX010000200.1:0-10872 GCA_041486185.1 Bryobacteraceae bacterium
GGTACTGGTAAACGAGAATCCCGGTGCCAGCCCGGAGCCGCCTCCGTGCCCGGCTGCCACCCTGACGATTGCGGCGCTCTGAGCCGGAGGTCAGCATCCTGCGCTAGGCGGAGTGCCCGCTCGCGCGTCCTCTCCGACAGGTCCCCTTCGGCAAGAGCTTGCAGCCGCCAGGCAGGCGGCGGACGTCTACGGATAGACGCTGCATCAGGAAGCCAGTTCGCCTCGGCCAATCCCACCGGCAGCAGCGCCTTCATGGCGCGCTCGTGGCGCTCGTGGGTAGGAATATCGGTGTACATCAGCGGTAGCTCGACATTCTCCGCCGCGCTGGTCCGTGCCAGCAGGTTGAACTGCTGGAACACAAAACCGATCTTCTTGGGGCCAAACTCTGAATCTGGTGGTCAGCATTTGCCCTCACCCCAGTAGTGCAGGCGGCAGAACTCGCCGACGTTGGTGAGATTATATGCCACGGACTGGCCAAACACGAGATGTCCGCGAGCGCGATCAGATCCAGCCGTATGCCCCAACCTGCTAAAAGGAATTGAATCGTGTTTCAACGCGGAACCTGCACCGGTTCCCCGATAACCTTGGCCCACTGGTTCGCTATGTTCCTATCTCTGGCAACGCCCTCGCCATTGCGAAACAGATTCCAGGTGTGTCTGGCGGCAAGGAGGTCTCCGCCTTCCGAGGCTTTGATCCACCATTTGCCGGCTTCGGCGTAGTTCTGCTGAACTCCCTTGCCGTTGGCATACATCATTGCGACCGCGGCTTCCGCTGGCACGTAACCTTGTTCGGCGGCCTGCAACGTGTAGCGGAAAGCTGAGGCGGGATCGATATTCACAGATTGGCCCCCCATGCAGAAAAGATCCACCGGGTCCTGTGTGCCTGTGCGTGGTCCGTGTTTGCAGACCTCATAGTCTTTCAGTGCACCTTGTTCCTCGGCGGTAATGCCCGCCAGCCATTTCTGCCAGCCCTCCGGCGGAGCTTTCGTTCGCTCGTCGCCGTGTCCACTTGCTTGATACAGAGGAGCCAGGATGCCGGCGGCCGTCGCGCGCAAAGGTTCCTCCTTATCCAGAAGCAGTGAAATTAATGCCTGGAACATGGGTGGATCCTGACGAACGCCCTTCACCTGGAGCCGCACTGCGTATCCGATGGCGTCGGCAGCGCCGAGACGATCGAGTGCATCGGCATTTTGATCTGTTGCCAGCCGGATCAGCGCCTGCTGGGCCGTTACGTAGCGCCAGTCGGCGTACATCGCCAGAGCGCGGATCGCCGGCTGGCGAACTTTGATTGAGGGATCGGAGAGCTTTCTGGCAAGTGCCACGGTTGTGGCTTCATTGAAAATCGCATGACGGCAAGTTTCGGCTGCTGCAGCCCGCACATTGGCGTCGGTGGAATCCAGCAGCTTTTGAATAATGGCGCCTGCAGGAGCTCCGCCGACCAGAGCCAGCTTGGGATAGTAGCCGTCAACTGGCGCCGGTGGCGTCCCCCGAAAGTCCTGGAGCACACCCATCTCCTCCGGCGATGGCGGAAGGTTCTTGTTCCGCAGCCTGGTCGCCCACGCAATCGCATTGTCATTGCTTGGCGGATGGTAGGTGCGATCCCCCAGTTCGTCGAACTCGCGATAGATGATGTGATAGCCCTTGGCCTTCAGACGAGTGTAGGCATCGCGAACGCAGGCAATATGATTGTCCAAGTCCCTGCGTCCCAGCGTCAGGTAAATCTCCGGAGCGCTGTTCACAAAATCGAGCGGCTCTTTCAGCTCCGAGGGCATTAACCAGGCACCCCAACTGTACATGATGGCGGCGGTGATGATGTTGGGATGCGTCACCATAAACTCGGCCGAGATCTTCGCGCCCTCGCCTTTGCCGTACATGTACACGCGGCGTGGATTGATCGGATACATCTGCTTCGCCCAGGCGATCAGTTTCTCCAACGGCTCATGATCCTGCGGTCCGAACTTTCGGCCCTGAGGTGCAGCGGCGAGCAGAATATAATGCTCGAGGATTCCGTGGCGCCATAAGGATTGGCGCACAGGAAACAGATCGTTTCCAGTCGGCGTGTCATGCTCCTGGAAGCACAGAATTAGGCCGACTTGCTGAGCGGGATCCGTTGAACCGGCAGGCGCGATTCCGTCCGGGACTTCGATCACATACTTGACAATCGTCTTTCCTGACTCGTCCTTCAGCTCCTTCTCGATCGTGGCACGGAGGGGCGTGATGAAGTAACATGCTACTATCGCCAGACTGGTGAGCCAGCCGAATGGCGACGAAAATCGAAGTGCCGTGGCGACTCGTGTTGACCGGCAGGTCACTTGTGCGTTCTCCCTAAAGCCATTGATCTGCGTATCATACACCACACGCACAAACACATAAGCGGCTATGCGGTACACTATCGAGGTGCGGGTCCTGGCTGGACTGGTGTGTTTCGCGTCGGCGGCGTTTGCGCAAAAGATCTCGTTTACCGACCGCGTGTACCCGGTTTTCCAGGGTGCTGGCTGCCTTGCCTGTCACAATTCCAACGGTGTGGCGTCGGCCACGCGGCTGCATTTCCCCGAGCCCGAGGCTTCTACGGCGCGCATTGACGCTTTTGGCAAGTCGCTGGTCAAACTCGTTGACCGCGATCATCCGGACGAATCGCTGCTCCTGAAGAAGCCGACCATGCGCGTTCCGCACACGGGAGGCGAGCGCATTAAACCGGGGAGCCAAGAAGAGGATGTGCTCCAGGCGTGGATCAAACAACTAGCCTCGCTCTCGGGCGACGACCTGGCAAAGGCGCTCGATTACAGCGAGAACGATCCGATGCTCGGAGCCGAGACGCCGCCCACGGCCGTATTACGCCGGCTGACGAACAGCCAGTACAACCATACGGTTCGTGATCTGCTTGGGGATCAGACGGCGCCCGCCAATCAATTCCCGCCCGAAGATTTCGTCAACGGCTTCAAAGATCAATATGACGCGCAAAATCTTGCGCCTCTGTTAGCCGAGGCGTACAGCACCGCGGCCGAAAAACTGGCGCGGAACGCATTTCGCAATGGGGACAAGCATGGTCTGATTCCTTGTAAAGCATCTGCCGCGTGCCGCGAGAAGTTTGTTCGCAGTTTCGGACTCAGGGCTTTCCGTCGGCCTCTCGATCGCGATGAGGTGAGCCGTTACGCGAGGCTGTTCGCGCGCGAGGCCGATTTCATCAAAGGCGCACAGCTTGTGGTGGAAGCGATACTGCAATCGCCGAACTTCCTATTCCGGTTGGATGAGACATCCAATCCAAAGTGGAAGCCGTACGCGGCGGCCAGTCGCCTGTCCTATACGCTCTGGGACACGGCGCCGGATACTGCGTTGATGCATGCCGCTGCTCAGGGGGAACTGGCCATAGCGACCGATGTTGAGAAAGCCGCGCGCCGCATGCTGGACGATCCGCGCGCGCACCAGGCTCTTGATGAGTTTGTTTCTCAATGGTTGCGTTTTGATCGCATCTTGACCAGCAGCCGCGAACGCCGGCGCTATCCAAAGTTCAGCCGCGAGACCGCGATCGCCATGACCGAGGAGGCGCGACAATTTATCGCAGACCTGGTATGGAACGACCGCAATTTCATGGATGCTTTCACGGCCGACTACGGGTTTGTGAACGCGGATCTGGCGGCTATCTACGGTGTACCCACGCCCGCCGAGGAGTTTGCGCGCGTCGCCTTTCCGCCGGAATCAGAGCGAGCGGGTTTGCTGGGGCAGGCTCTGTTTCTGGCGTTGTCGGCAAAACCCGATGATACTTCGATAACCGGCCGCGGCTTGTTCGTACGCGAACAGTTCCTTTGCCAGCACGTTCCTCCGCCGCCGGCGGGCGTGAATACGAATCTCGCCCCTTCGACAGAGGCCCATCCGGAAACCAACCGTGACCGGATGAGCGACCACGTGGCGAACAAGTTCTGTGCTACCTGCCACAATCTCATCGATCCGATTGGATTTGGCCTCGAGAAGTTCGACGCCGTGGGCGGGCGGCGGGACAAATACGAACTTTTATTCTCCAGGGGCTATCACGGCGATGGCGGCGGAAGACGCCAGCCACCCAAGAAGGTGGAGTTGACGATGGACACCAAAGGCTGGGTGGCTGGAATCGCCAACTCGAATTTTTCTTCGCCTCGCGAACTGGGCGCGCTGCTGGCCAAGACACCGCAATGCCAGGAATGCATGGTGAAACAATATTTCCGTTATACCGCCGGCCGTATGGAAACCCCGGCCGATCACGCACTCATCTCCCGTGTTCTCGATGACTTTCGCGATTCGCACTTCCACTTCAAAGAACTTATAATTTCCCTAGTGCGGAACCGTGAGGCGCCGGTCCGGCAAGGAAACGTCCATGTCGCAAGTAATCACAAAACGCAGTAGAATCTCGCGTCGCCGGCTTCTGCGAGGCCTTACCCTATCGGGCGGCGCGTGGGTTGGATTGCCTCCCCTCGTAGCCATGTTCAACTCGGCGGGCAGCGCCTACGCCGCGGAGCCTACACTGGCGGGCAAAGTGGCGGAAGTCCCCATCGAGAGCCGCTTTGTATTATGGTTCAATGGCAACGGAATCCCCGAGCGCTATTGGATTCCCGCCGAGACAGGCACCAACTACAGCCTCACACCCTGTCTCGCACCACTCGCTCCGTTCCGAAACGACATTCACGTAATCACAGGCCTAGACAATTTTGCCGCCGGACTTCCCGGACCTGGCAACGGCCATCACAACTCCATGAGTGGTTTGATGACCTGTACGCGGTTTACAGGACGGGGCGCAGGAGGTCCGTCGATTGATCAGGCCATCGCCACAAAGATCGGCGGCGAGTCGCGATTTCGCTCGTTACAGCTCGGCGTAGCCCAGGAATCTTTCGGCGAGAGCATCCAGCGCAACATGAGCTGGTCCGGATTTGACCGCGCGCTTCCCCCAGAGATGCTGCCCGACCGTCTTTTCGATCGTCTCTTTGGGCGGCGTGAGGAAGGCTGGGTGAATCGAAAGCGCAGCATCCTGGATGTTGTGCTGGAAGACGCTGCCGCGCTGAAGAAGAAACTCCCGAAGGACGATCAGGCGCGCGTCGATGAGCACTTGGCTGCAGTTCGCGACGTGGAGCGTGCCATCACGAGCCTGCCTCCCGAGTATCGCCGCATCGATCCACCGGAATACGAAGACATGAAGGACTGGCCGCGCATCGCGAAATTGCAAAGTGAATTGCTCGCCAGCGCGCTCATCACCCGTCAGACTCGTGTGGCTTCGTATATGCTCACCAAATGCCAGAGTATTTGCCGTTTCCCATGGCTCGGTTTCACGGCCGCACGGCACCACGATTACACGCATGCCGACGGCAGAGCGCCGGGAGCCGACGGCGTAGAAGGTCAGCGCATCATGCGCGATATCTGCCGGTGGCATGTGGAAGAATTTGCGTACCTGTTGGGCCGGCTGAAGTCCACGCCGGAAGGCGACGGCAGCCTGCTGGACCACTGCTGTCTCGTCTATGTGCACGAGCACGCCGAGGCCAATCCGCATAAAAATAACGGGCTGGGTTTGATTGTTGCCGGACACGCCGGCAGACTCGCGACCGGCATGCACACCGAAAGCACGGGCACGGTCGGCGATCTCTATGTAACTCTGGCAGATGAAGTGATGCGGGCCGGCATCGGGACGTTTCCGACGTTCAATCGTAAGCTGACGGAAGTGTTGGCTTAACTTAGGGTCGCGGCTCTTCCGCCTTCGATTCAGCGGTCGCTTCACGCCCTGTCATGATTTTGCAATCAGCCTTGGCTTGACGAAGCGCGGCGATACCTTTCTCCGTAAACGACGTGCCGGTCAGATCCACGATGTGAAGCGAGTGGAACGAACCCAGCACAGCCGCTGCGTCGTCGCCTACACGCTTGCAACCTTCCAGGTCGAGCCGCTCCAGCATTTTCAGGTCCTTGAGCTGTTCGAGCCCGCGAGCGGCAACGAGAGTTCCATTGAGTCGAAGCCATCGCAGATTTTTGAGCGTGTCTATGGCGTCAAGGCCTGACTCACTCAGACTGACAGACCACAGTCCGGAGTCTGTCCGCTGCGAGCCACTCAGATCTAGATAGGTCAGCCCCGGCAATTGCCGTAGCGGCTGGAGGCCATTGTCGGTCAGCTTGTTTCCGCCGATCGTCAATTCCTTCAGATTTGGCAGGGAGGTGATCAGATCGAGTCCAACATCGGTAATTTGTGCATAACCGATGTCGAGCGACTCAAGTGAGCTTACGACGGCAAGATGCTGCAAGGTTGCATCTGTCACCTTCGTGCCCCGGAGATTCAGCCGCTTGAGGTGCTTCCAGCCTTTCACGGCGGAAAGGCCGGCGTCGGTGATGAGCTCCGCATAACAGAGGTTGAGATCGGTGATTGCTGGAGCGCCTTTCAATTCCTGCAGGCCATGATCGCTAATGCGCGTCAGGGAAAGATCGAGGCGCGTGAGATATGGTAATGCCGCCAGCGTGGCCACATCGGAGTCAGAGACCCAACTCGCACGCAAATCGACGGAGACGATCTTGCCGGCGGAATCGAGGGTGACCGTACCGCCCGCCTCTGCAATCCAATCGGCCGGATCCGCGGCGACCAGCAACCCTGCGCTGAACAAAGCAATCAGTGCCAGCTGCATGTTAGCCTCTGCCCCGGCGGGCCGGAAGAGCGGAATCCCGGTCGAATGTGATTCCGCATCCCGGCAAGGCCGCCTTGAGTTGGGCCAGACCTTTCTCCGTCACCAACGTGTGATAAAGATTCAGCACCTTCAAGCCCGACATCGCTTTGAGATTCTCAACGCCCGCATCAGTGATCTTCGCCATGTTCAGATGCAGCTCTTGGAGCCGCGGCAGTGTCTTGAGCGCTTCGATCGCTTTGTCGCTCACGTTCGTGTAATCCAGGTTCAGCACAGTGAGTTGCTCTAGGTTTGCCAGTGCCGCAGCATTATCGTCATTCGTGGCTGTCCGTACTAATTCCAGACGCTCCAGATTTACCAGTCCACGCAGACTCTCGAGTCCTTTGTTGGTACAACGGCAACTATTCAGGGCAAGTTCACGCAGGTTTTGCATGGCCGCGATGGAGCGCAAGCCTTCGTCGCCAGTATCAGTGCCGTTGAGTTCGAGATTTTCCAAGTGCGGGAGCTCTAGGAGGTGAGCCACTCCTCGATCAGTAATGTCGGTATAACTCAGCGACAGGCGTTTGAGGTTGACCATGCGGCCGATATACTCTAGGCCCTCGTCGGCCAGAGGAGTGCTGGCAAGGTCGAGATCAGTGAGAGAGCTTAAGCCTGTCAGATTCTTCAGCCCTGGGCCTTGGACGAGCGTGCCCTCCAACTTCAAAGACTGAATCTGCTGCAAGCCGGCCAGACTTGCGAGGCCGTTATCGGAGACCGTGGTGTTGTCGAGGTTCAGCTCTTGGAGTCCACTGAGAGACTTAAGGGATTCCATGCCTAAATCACCGATCTCCGTGGCCGCAAGGTTCAATTTCTGGAGGCCAGTCAAGCCGCTCAAATAAGCAAGCTGAGAATCAGTTACGTGCGTCGCAGACAGAGACATCGCGCGTAGTTTCCCGTCGCCGAACTCGGCTTTGCCGCCAACCGCGTGCACCCAAGCCCCGATCTCCCGCTCACTACTGCCGGCCGGCTTCGCAGTCGCGATGCGGTCGTCCGCAGTGGCTGAACCTCCGGCAAACTCCACATCGCAGTGTGGGATGGCCGCATGAAACCTTTCCACGCCGGTTTCCGTCACCCGGCTATAACGCACGTCGAGCGCTGCCAATTCCTTGAATATTGTGAGCTTCGACAGGCCTGCATTCGTGATATGGCTCCGATACAGATTCAGCTCGCGCAGGTGCGTCATGCCGGCGAGAGCGTCAAGGCTGGCATCGGTAATTTCGGCCCCCAGCAGATTCAACTTTCGCATCGATTTCAGGTTTTGCAGCGAGTAGAGTCCACGGTCCGTCACCTTCACGCCGTACAAATCCAGCTCCTCGATCCGCGTCAAACCGCTCAGGTATCTGAGGCCGTCGTCGGACACAGCTGTATTACGCAGATGGAGCCTCTTCAGATCTTTTAACCCATCGAGGGCCTTCATTCCATCATCGGTGAACGCGGAATCGTTTAGATCAAGCGATTCGAGATGCGCGAACGGCGCCAGATTTGGTTTCACTACGCGCGACTGCGCCAATCGCAGCTCCCGAAGTTGCGTGAGTCCGGCCAGGAGAGCCACGCCTTTATCGGTGACGTTGTACGTCGGCAGAAAATGAAGACTGAAATAGAGACGCTCGAGATTCTTCAGCCCGGCGAGAGCTTTCAGCGCATCATTGGCATCGAGCGGGCTATCGGAAACCGGTGTCCACATCGGACCAGGAAGATAGAGTTCTCGCAGTGCGGTGAGCCCAGCGATTTTCTCCAGTTCCTTTGGCGCGGCCAGCGTACCAACAAGATCCAGACTCTTGATTTGGAAATCGCCTGCCGGCAACTGCAATAAATCATTGATCGGAGTACGCGCGCCGCTCAACGTCACACGGCCGCCCAAGCGAATTGCCCACTCGGCAACTTCCCGGTCCGTGGCTGCGCTAGCGCGGAGTGTCCCCAGCAGCAGGCAGCAGAAGATTCGAATCGATGTTTCGGTCATCGGTAGCTGAAAAACCAATCATAGCGAAAACGGGGACGCAATCTTTTTCGTTGCGTCCAGGGCTGTACAGTCTTTCCCCGCTTGCTCCACTCCAAAAGTGACTCCCGCCCACACTTGTGAAGCTGTGTGCCGCCGGCGCCCTATAGTGGAAGGCGTCTCCGGGCCGACAGATCCGGTGCGCAACTGCCTGACTCTTTTCGCAAACGGCATTTTGATGACCGACAGGTTGTAGCAGGATGCTGTTGACTACGGAAAATATGGCCGTGTTGGCGCTGATGCCGAGCGCCAACGTAGAAATGGCCACCACTGTGAAACTGGGGCTTCGAGTCAGCAAACTTACCGCGTGCCGAATATCCTGCAACAGCGTCTCCATGAGCATATCGTCCTATATGTGAACCTGCCGACATCCGGCGCATGTTCCGTACTGTTCTGCCGGCGTGTCGCCGCGCCGTGGCGCATGTCTAGAAAGGCTGAAGTTTCGGGCAACATTTGAATGGATCTGTTCAACCAGCCAGCTTGAGTTCTCTTAGGGCCTCGCCGGCGCCGCCGAGATCGGCAAGCTTCATTTCGGAGTACTTGCGAGAGAGCAGCACACCGGGCGCCCCGGCGCGAAATGCGGCCAGCACGGCCTCCTTAACGGCCTGCGGCGTCCTCTTGCTGTGATTGGGTTCAGTGGGAATGTCGATATCAATACCCGGCCAGATCTGCGTATGCGTTCCCGCCACGCCCTCCAGCGCGCGTTTGGTCTCCCGAAAGACGTAGTCGGCCGAGAGCCCGGTGTAGGGAATCTGGTCATAGCTGCGCTCCTTGAAATTCATGACCGCGTAGTTGAACTCGAGCAGGCCCTGCCTCGAGAGGTCGCCATAAAGTGTCGAGCCGATGTTGTCCACGTAGAGGGCCATGCGCTCGCCGGCGCAATTGTTATACATGACGATCTTTAGAAAATCAGAATATCTTGAAAGCTCGGCAAGGTCTTGCTCGGCGCGGTAGATCGGATTGAAGGAATTGTTGTGCCAGATATGCCATCCTACCGGCACGTCTGCCTTGGCCGCCTTCACGGTTTTGTAGATGGCGTCATACGTTTCGCGCAGGCTGTCGGTCCAGAGCATTTCCCAGGCGGCCAACTCCGGGTATCGGAGCAGAAGCCTCCAGAATTGGACGTAGTAACCATCCACAGGGCGTTTGCCACTGCGTGCCGCACGTACGAACTTCTCCAATTCGAGAAATCCCTGCCGTGCGCGTTCCACGTTAATGCCGCGCTCCTTCGCCTTGCTCTGGCAGAACTGGCAGAAGCAGGTGACGTTGCCCGGGTCGATCGGCGGATCGTCGTGGGTGGCGCCCAAGCCATCCGACAGCGCGCCCTGCCGCTCTGAGCCCCACATGATCCCGTCGATCTCGTAGGAGCGCGTGTAGTCTTCCACCAGGCCGGTCAGGAAATTTCGATAATCCGGATGGTTCAGGCAGAGCGTTTCGGCGTTCCGCCCGTACAGGTCCCGCTCTTGGAGTTTCTCGACGTTGGGCACGTCCTTGCGGAACACGTCTTCCAGCCAGCACATGGTTTTCATGCCGCGCTTCTTGGCCGCTGGCAGCACTTCGGCGAGAATGTCGAGATTGCCGTGGTCAGGAGCGCGCGTGTCCTTGAGCACCGTATTCTTGTAGTACTTGGGGTGAGGCGTGGCGAAGTTGCCCCCGTGGAACTTGAGATCGTACTCCTGCTTGCCGTGATCCGGCAGTGGCTGGCCAGGGATCTGTCTTCCAGCGATTCCGCGCCCGTAGGTAAAGACCGCGAGGAACAGCGTATTCACGGACCCTCGTTCCTGCAGGATGTCGAGCACTTTCTCAGTGCCCTCGTCCACGAACGAAACAGCGCCAACCTGGATGCCGATCATCTTCGCGGGCACTGCCGCGGAGCCGGTGGTCCGGGATGCCGTGAGGGAAACGCCCGCTCCCACGGCTGACTGGAGAAAGCTTCTGCGATTGAAATGTGAATCAGACATGTAAGCTCCTGCCGCTTTCGATGGGTCCACCAACTGAGGGATCGGCCGGGTTCCCCCGCGCGGTGATATTGTAAACCAGATTACCGCTCACCCACCACGGTGGAAACTGAAAGTCCCTAGTCGTTGCTAAGTTGTTTAGAAAGTGGTGGCCAGGGACGGAATCGAACCGCCGACTCCAGCCTTTTCAGGGCTGGAGTCTCCCGAAGCTGTCACGTCGAATTCAAGTGCCTGTCGGTCGCTCCGTAGTCCGGTAA
>JBGPKX010000201.1:0-10863 GCA_041486185.1 Bryobacteraceae bacterium
AATAGCGGCGGGCCCCTGGTCGACGCATCCGGTAATGTTGTGGGTGTCGTAACTTCGAAGTTGTCACCACTTTGGGCAGCGAAGAATATTGGTGATGTTCCGCAGAATGTCAATTTCGCGTTGAAGGCGTCTGTTATCCGGGACTTTCTCGAAAGCCGTGGCGTCGAGTATCAAGCCAAAGGTTTGGCTACAACGATTCCGGTTACGGACCTTCCAGGTAAGGTCTCCGGCGCGGTCTTCCCGCTTCAATGTATCGGCACCGCTGAGGCCAGTGACACCAAGCCCAACGCCGTGAGCCGGGCCGAATCCCCAGCTTTCGAGAAGCGCCCCGGCGTGCTGATCGCTGGGTATGGGTTTCCTGCCGGGTCGTTTCAGTTCGTCTTCTTGGAAGTCGAGAACGCCCTGACGGCTGACGGCGTGCAAATCGCAAATAGGCCATCCGCTATGCGGCAGGTGAACGGTGATTCGGTTTCGATTCAGAACCTCCTCAACATCGTTCAAAGGCAGGGCTCCGATTCACTCCTTTACTTAACCGTCGAACATGGTTCACTACCTACCAATCACTATACTCGGATTCAATGCTTTGATGTCGGTGGAAAGCTGCTTTGGGAGGAGAAGGCGTCGAGTATGGGGCATTGGGCACCTACCGACCAGGCTGCCGCAAGAGCTGTTGGAGAACAACTGAAGAAGAAACTCAAAGCACACGCCGGCAAGCCCGGCCTGCCTCTGCGCTGAGGCAAGTTTGACCAATCGCGATCGCGAAAAGACGATTGTGGAAAAAGCGATCTTGCTCTCGTGTACTTTCAATTATCCGGCAGGCTGTCCCTGAGCACTCGAAGAAGCCAGCGCTGACAAAGACATCGACAAACCGATTATCCTTCGCCCGGATTTTCTGAGGCAGGCCACGCGCCCCCCTCACCTCAGTGTCCGTGTGTTATACGAAAACGTAAACTGCAACCGCACCACATTCCCCCGGAACTCCGTCGGCAGCGGTGGGAAGGGGTTCGACATGCTGATGCTGGCCACGGCGGCCCGGTCAAGGGCTTCGACGCCCGACTCGGTCGCGTACACGATCTTCGTCACTTCGCCGTTCTTGGCGATGGCGAACTGGAGCGCCACCTTTCCGGTGCGGCCCAATTTGGCGCTCTCCGGCATTACCGAGAACCAGTTGCGGCGCACCGTCTGGAGAATCTGCAAGAGATACGGCCGGAAATCCACGCCCATGGGGTCGCTGAGCAGTTCGAGGTTGCTACCCTGCTTGCCGGGAGAAGGGGTCTGGTTGATGGCGTCGCCGATCCCGCCTTGGCCCGTCCCGATGTCTCCGACCACGAGGCCGCCGCCGCTCGAGCCGTGCGACATGCTGCGCACGGCTTCGGAAACCGACGATGACGGCGGCGCGACCTTGCCCAGCCCCTGATTTTTGCCACTGGATTGCGCGCCGGGCGTCTCGAACGCCAGCTTGGGCTTTTCCTCGGTCTGGATCTGCGGCGGAGGCGGCGCCTGCATGCCTTCGGGCAGTTTCGGGCCACTTTCCTTCGCGGCCACTTCGATCTTGGGTGGCTCGGGCAGCGGGGCGGGCTGGCTGGGCCGCGCGGCCGGAATCGAGAGCGCCGGCGCCTTGGGGCGCGAGGTCGAGGGCGGGGAAGGCGGAACCTGAATGCGCGGCTTGGGCCGCAGCGCTTCCACGTTGAATTCCTTGCTGATTTTTCCGCGGTTAGGCGCTCTCTGCGTCAGCTCGGTGGGTGGTGCGACCAGCGGCGTGACGTGGTGCGTTGCCGGCGCGGTCTGAAAGACCTGCCGCGGCATCAGCAGCAGGCCGAGAATCGCCACGGCGTGCGCGGCAATCGAAAAGATACCCGCCCGCCGCGTTCGCGCCTGGTCGGCTTCGGTATCCCAGTTGAGGAGAAGGCGCAGGTCCTCGGCGGTTTGAGGCTGTTCTACGGCTTCCATCCGGACACCAGGGAATGAGCGACGGCTCGCGAGTGCTCTTCAATCTTAGCAAGAATGGCCAAAGCGGCTTCTAACGTTCGACGTCCGGCGCGTCCGCTGAGTTTCGGTGTCTGGCGGGTCTCGACGGCATCCAGAAACGCCCCGAACTGCAAAGCTAGCGGTTCGGCTTTCACTACCGGTACCTGCTCGAAAGAGATCTGCCGGTCGGCGCCCACGCTGAATACCGCCGTGTCCTGCCGCCCGTAGTCCACGGAAATGTACTGGTGCGGCTGGAACAGGCGCAGCTTGCGCACGCGGTCCGTCGAGACGCGGCTGGCCGTGATATTGGCCACGCAGCCGCCTTGAAATTGCAGGCGTACGTTGGCGATATCAACTTTGGGCGTGAGGATGGAGATGCCGGCCGCGCGGATTTCCTCAATTTCGCCGGGGACCAGGCTGAGCAGGATGTCGATATCGTGGATCATCAGGTCGAGCACGACGTCGATATCGAGACTGCGGGGGCTGAAGACGCTCAGGCGGTGAATTTCGAAAAACAGCGGAAGCCGGGCGATCTTTTCGAGCGCCATGACGGCGGGATTGAAGCGTTCGAGGTGGCCGACTTGCAGCATGCGGCCGTGCGATTCGGCGGTGTGGATGAGGCGGTCGGCCGCGGCCAGATCCGGCGCGATGGGTTTTTCGACCAGCACGTCGAGGCCGGATTCGAGCAGCTTGCAGGCGACATCGGCATGCGCCGAGGTCGGCACCGCAACGATGGCGGCATCCGCCTGGCCGGCAAGTTCACGTGCATCGGTGAATGCCGCGCAGCCGTTGGCCGCGGCGACCTCGGACGCGCGCGCCGGGTCGGTGTCCACTACGGCCACCAGCTCCGCCCGCGGCGACTCGCGAACTACGCGCACATGCTTTCGCCCGAATTCCCCGACACCAACGACCGCTAGGCGGATTTTACTCATACGTCTTTTTCAACGCCGAGACGCGGAGACGCCGAGAAAAACGGTTGCAGTTCTCGGCGTCTCCGCGCCTCGGCGTTTAATCGTTGGCTTCATATCCTACGATGGTCACATCCGCCTCATCTGCGCTTCGGATCATCTCATCCTTGTCCAGCATCAGCGTTTGGCCCGCGTCCACCGCCAGCGCCGTTGCGCCTGTCTCCCGCATTGCAGCCACGGTCTCGACGCCCACCACCGGCACATCAAACAAGAGATGCCGCCGCCGCGTCGCCACTTTCACCAGCACCAGCGATTGTCCATTCACCAGCGAGGCCGCCCGGCGCAGCATGGCGTCGGTGCCTTCCATCGCTTCCACGGCGACGCACGCCCGGTTGGCAACGGCCACGCTCTGCCCAATGTCCCATTGTGCCAGCGTATGCGCGATGGCGCGCCCGTATTCGCAGTCGGCCTGCTCGTCTTTCGAGGGTTTGCGCCGCGTCATGACGCCCGCGCCGGCCAATAGCGGCTTGAGAAGCGCGGTGGAATCGGTGAGCCGGATGCCTTCGTCTTTCAGGACCTTAGCTACGCCGCCGATGAGCGAGTCGGTATTCTTGCGCGGCAGCGTGGCCAGCAGTTTCACCAGGCGCCAGTCCGGCCGGATGGAAGAAAAAATCTTTGCATGCTTCACCTGGCCGGCCATTATGACCTCGGTGATGCCCTCACTCTTGAGGATTTCGATGAGGCGGCTCAGCTCGCCCAGCGAGATCCAATGGCAGCGCGCGGCCAGCGTCTCGATCTCGCGCGACGCTTCTTCCTGGATACCGATGGCCACCACTTCGTGCCCCAGCTTGCGCGCGTTCTCGAGCGCCAGAACCGGGAAACGGCCGTTGCCCGCGATCAGCCCGTAGCGCATCATTTCACGAAGCCGCGCTCGGATGCCGCCAGGAACGCGAGCAGCTCTTCCAGCTCGGGCGTCGAGGCAATCTCCTCGCGAATGCGCTCGACCGCCTGCGTGGTATTCAATCCCGCGCGCGTCAGCAGGCGGAAAGCTTTCTGTAAGGCCTCGATGCGCTCATTAGCGAATCCGCGCCGTTCGAGACCCGTGCGATTCGCGCCGAAAACGTGGATCTCGCGCTCGCTGACGGTGGTCGAATACGGCAGTACATCCTGCGTGACCACACTGTAGCCGCCGATGAACGCGTGCCGCCCCACGCGGCAGAACTGGTGCACTCCGGTATACGCGCCCACGATCGCCCAATCCTCCACCAGCACGTGACCGCCGAGCGTGGCGCCGTGCGAGAGCACCGCGTGGTCTCCCACCAGCACGTCGTGCGCCACGTGGACATAGGCCATGAGCAGGTTATCGTCGCCGATGCGCGTCACCAAACCTCCACCCTCCGTGCCTCGGTGGATCGTGACAAACTCCCGGATGCGGTTTCGGCTGCCGATGCGCGTCTCGGAGCGCTCACCCTTATATTTCAGGTCCTGCGAAGCCACGCCCGCCGTGGTGTACGGGAAGAAGATGTTATCCTCGCCGATCCACGTGGGCCCCTCGATGTAGACGTTGGCCATCAGTCGGGTGCCGGCGCCGATTTCAACTTCCTCACCGATGATGCAATAAGGGCCGATGTCCGCGGTGGAGGCGATGCGCGCGTTGGGATGGACGATCGCGGTGGGGTGAATGGGCATGCGCTACTTGTGGCAGGCGTGATGATGCCGCGCGGTCATGCGGGCGGCGCTTCGTTCTTATCGGCCAGCTTGCACATCACCTCGGCCTCCGCCACCACTTGGCCGTCCACCGTTGCGCGCCCGGCCATTTTCGCCACGGTCGACTTCCGCTTGATGACGGTCATTTCGATCCGCAGCTGATCGCCAGGAACCACCGGCCGCCGGAACTTGGCGAATTCGATGGACACCAGAAGCACCAGTTTCGATTCGCGATCCGGAATGCTGTTGAGCACCAGCACGCCCGCCGTCTGCGCCATGGCCTCGACGATCAGGACACCGGGCATGACCGGAAAATCAGGGAAGTGGCCAGAGAAGAACGGCTCGTTGGCGGTGACGTTCTTGATGCCGACGATGCGCTCGGCTTCCAGTTCTACGATACGGTCTACCAGCAGCATGGGATAGCGGTGCGGCAGGATCCGGCGAATCTCATTGATTTCCAAAATGGGCATGGAAACTGGCTATTATAGCCCGGTGGATCGAATTCTCGCTCATGTTCAACAGCAGCAGGCAGATATCATCGGGCTCATTCGCCGCATGGTGCAGTGCGAATCTCCGAGCGACGAACCGCGCGCGGTCGACCGTTTTGTGGACCTGATGGCCGCGGAGGTTGCGCCATTTGCTACCGTCCAGACGTTTCCGGGCGGCGGCAAGTTCGGCCGGCACCTGCTGTCGGAGTTCGCCCTGCCCGGGCCGGTCAAGAAGAAGGGCGAGATTCTCGCGCTGGGCCATTCCGATACCGTTTGGCCCATGGGAACCGTCGCGCACATGCCGTTCCGCCAGGAGGAGGGCCGCCTCTGGGGACCAGGCGTCCTCGACATGAAATCGGGCATAGCGTTTTTCATTTATGCCATGCGCGCGCTGCGCGAGCTCGATATTGCCGTGCGCAGCCGCGTGAGGCTGCTGATCAATTCCGATGAAGAAGTGGGTAGCGATTCGTCGCGCACGCTGACGCAGGAAACGTCTCGTCGCGCCAAAGCTGTGCTGGTGCTGGAACCTGGTACCGGTACCGAAGGCAAGCTCAAGACAGCGCGCAAGGGGGTCGGCGCTTACACGGTCGTAGTGCATGGCAAGGCATCGCACGCGGGTGTCGACTTCTCCTCCGGCGCAAGCGCCATTGTCGAGCTCGCCCGGCAGATCGAGCGCGTCGCGGCATTCACCAATTTGAAGAGCGGCATTACCGTAAACCCCGGCCTGATCTCGGGCGGCTCACGCTCCAACGTAGTGGCCGCCGAAGCGCGCGCCGTAGTCGATATCCGCGTTCCTCGCCTGCGCGACGCCGAAACGCTCAAACGCAAGTTCCTCTCGCTTAAGGCTTTCGACAAGCGCTGCAAGATCGAGATCGAAGGCGGCATGAACCGCCCGCCGATGGAGCGCTCGGTGGCCATTGTGCAGCTCTTCCGCACAGCCCAGCAACTGGCCCGCGAGTTGGGCTTGACGCTCGAAGAATCCATGACCGGCGGCGGCTCGGACGGAAACTTCACGGCCGCGCTTGGTATCCCCACGCTCGATGGCCTAGGCGGCGTGGGCGAAGGCGCGCACGCGCTGAATGAGAGCATCCTGGTCGACCGTATCGCCGACCGCACCGCGCTCATGGCCAAGCTGGTGGCGGCGCTGTAAGAGCCGTCTAAAGCTTCCACCCTAATCCGTCGATTTTCAGACAGATGGATGCTCAACCGCAGCTCCGCCGGGTACGGGCCTGCCCGCGCTGGCTACGGCTGATGAGCGGTCTGCTCCTGGCGATGAGCGCGTCGGCCCAGCGCTATAGCTTCAAGTACTATGGCCACGACCAAGGGCTCTCCAACCTTGCGGTGACCTGCCTGCTGCAAGATCGTGCTGGGTTCCTTTGGGTGGGTACCGAGAACGGTTTGCACCGGTATGATGGCCTGAGATTTACCGGCTTCGGTGTGGAAGAAGGCCTGCCGTCGGGGCGAATTGAAGCTCTGCATGAGACGTCGGATGGCACCCTCTGGGTAGGCACGAGCGCAGGGCTCGCGCGGCGTGACGGCAATCAGTTCCGCGTGGTGGATGCCGGGGCGAGTTCGGATGTTTGGAGCATCACCTCCGATTGGGAGGGCACTCTGTACCTCGGGACGCGCGAAGGCCTGATTGCTGGTCTTTGGCTGCCTGCCACGCATGCATGGCGCTTCGAGCGTCGGCCCACTCCTGCCGGTCTCGCCACGCCGGCCGTGTACGGTTTATTTGCCGATGCCGGTGGGGCGCTCTGGTTTGGCTGCGATTCCTCCGTGTGCCGCCTCCAGGATGGGCGCGTATCGATATGGAGTAGCAGCGCCGGCGTACCACCAGACAGATGGGATGCCATCCTGGCGGACCGCGAGGGCAATCTCTGGCTCCGCAGCGCGAACCGGACATTAGTGCGGCGGCGCGGCTCCGCGTCTTTCATCCCCGTGGCCGGCCCCGCGTCCAGTCAGACGGGTAATCTCTATCTCGACCGGAAAGGCAGGGTGATCACAGGCACCGAGCGAGGGATCGCCACGCGCTTCAACAACCGTTGGGTGCTCACGGGCGCGGAGAAGGGCCTTCCGGTGGAATCGTCCCGCTGCGTATTGGAGGACCGCGAGGGATCGCTGTGGATCGGGCTTGCGGGCGCTGGCGTGGTCCGCTGGCTGGGCCGCGATGAGTGGGAGAATTGGACCAGATTAGAGGGACTGGCTGGAACGAGCGTGCGGGCCGTGTACCGCGACAACCGCGGCGTGCTGTGGGTGGGGACGGAAGGCGGCCTTCAACAGTTGCCCCTGAACAGCCGCCCTTCGCGGGTATGGACGGCAAAAGACGGGCTGGCGGGATCCAGGGTGCGCACCATTGTGGGGGGGCCCGACGGCGCCATGTGGATCGGTTGCGCTCCTGGTGGCATTTCCCGCTTCAATCCGGCCACCGGGGCCATCCGTACCTATGGCGCCGATGCGGGCCTCGCCAGCCATAACATATGGCAGTTGTTTTGGGACGCTGAAGGCCGGTTGTGGGTAGTCACACTCGGAGCGCTCTACCGCAGCGTCGGCTCGGGCCGCGCCATGCGCTTCGAACGACAGATTCCGCCCATCAGCGATGACTCGGAAATCTTCAACCGGATCGCGGCGGACGCCGACGGCACGCTGTGGGTCGCAGGCCATCGGGGCCTACTGCGCTTCCAGGGCGGGCGCTGGACCCGATTCACACAGCGCGACGGTCTGAGAAGCGACGAACTGTATGTGCTAACGCTCGCGCCGGATGGTGCGGTTTGGGTGTCCTACGATGGAAGCCTGGGCCTGTCGCGGCTGACATTTTCCGGCGGCCGGCTTCACGCCGAGCACTTCGACCGGCGCCATCAAGTTCACTCCAACGACACCAGCTTTCTGGCGCCCGCCGCGGGAGGCCGGTTCTGGGTGGGGTCGGACAACGGCATCGACGTATATGACGGCCATGGGTGGCGTTACTTGAGCCAATCCGATGGCTTGCTCTGGAACGACTGCGTCAGCTTTTCGTTTTTCGAGGACCGCGATGGCAGTGTGTGGATCGGCACTACGCAGGGCCTGTCGCACTTTCAAGACTCGCCGGCAGCCACCAGCGCTCCGCCGCCGCTTGCGATCGCGCGGGTGCAGTTCGGATCGAGCGTATTCGATCCAGCAATGGCTGTTGCCGTGCCGTTTGGCAGCCACTCGTTCCAGGTCAGGTTCGCCGCGCTGACGTTCCGCAACGAAGAGCGCCTGCGTTTCCGTTACCGGCTTTCCGGCCTGCACGAAGACTGGGTGGACACGAATGAGAGGAAGGCCGAATACCCGGCGCTGTCGCCTGGCTCCTACACATTCGAGGTTCTCGTGCGCACGCAAGGCGCGTGGAGCGTCGAGCCCGCCCGGTTTACGTTTCGAATTTTGCCTCCCTGGTGGAGGGCCTGGTGGTCCGAAGGCCTGCTCATCATCCTCGGGGTAGCCGCGGTGCGATGGTTCTGGCGCTGGCGCGTGCGCCGCGTGCTGGGGGAGCGCAACCGGCTCGAAAAGGCCGTGGAAGAGAGGACACGTGAACTGCTGCTCGAAAAAGCCCATGTCATAGACGAGAAGGCGCGCGTAGAAGAACAGAATCACAAGATCGAGCGGCTCCTGGTGCAAGCGCAGGAGGGCAGCCGGCTCAAGGGACAGTTTCTGGCCAACATGAGCCACGAGATCCGCACGCCCATGAACGGCATCCTGGGGATGAGCGCGCTGGGTCTGGAAGCGTCGACCGCGGAAGAGCAGAGGGAGTGTCTGGAGGTGGTCAAAGCCTCGGCCGATTCGCTGCTGGTGCTGCTCAACGACATACTCGACTTTTCCAAAATAGAAGCCGGCCGCCTGGAACTCGATCCGACGCCTTTCAAGCTGCGCGAGTTCATGGAAGCCACCGCGCGCACCATGCACGCCGCCGCGCAAAGAAAGGGCCTGGATCTCGCGTGCGAAGTCGCCCCAGGACTCCCTGCAGTGCTTGTCGGCGATGCGAGCCGCCTCCGCCAGGTTCTGCTGAATCTCATCGGAAACGCCATCAAGTTCACCGAAACCGGCGGCGTCACCCTTCACGTGTGCCTGCAATCCGGAAAGGGTCCGCTCATGCTGCTGCTGTTTTCTGTCCACGACACCGGACCCGGCATCCCCGAGGACAAGCAACGACTGATCTTTGAAGCGTTCTCCCAGGCGGACGGATCGACGGCACGCAAATACGGCGGCACTGGTCTTGGCCTCGCCATCTCGGAACGCATTGTGAAATTGATGGGTGGCAAGATCTGGGTCGACAGCCGCGTGGGCGAGGGCAGCGCATTCTTCTTCACGGCGTACTTGGGCCAAGCCCAGGAGTCTGAACTGCCGGTCACGCCACCAGCGAGCGTGCCGCCTGGCGACGCCGAGTCCGGACCGTTCGACATCCTGCTGGCCGAAGATAATCTCATCAATCAGAAGCTGGCGGTACGGCTGCTCGAAAAACGGGGACATCGTGTAACGGTTGCTGCCGATGGAGCGGAGGCGGTTGCGCAGTACGACCAGCGCACGTTCGATGTCATCCTGATGGATATTCAGATGCCCGGCATGGATGGATTCGAGGCCGCGGCGACCATCCGCGATCGGGAACGGTCGACTGGCAAGCGCACGCCTATCGTCGCCATGACCGCTCACGCCGAGGCCGGCTACGCCGAGAAGTGCCGGGCCGCCGGGATGGAAGGCTACGTGACCAAGCCCGTTCAGCCGGCTCAGCTTTTCGCCGCCATCCAGCAGTTCGCCCGCGTGCGCGAATCTTCGCGCTGAAATCCAGATGACATACTGAAAGTAAGCCCGGCGAATCGGCCGGCGCATAACTGCCTGGAGGCGCGCATGGCTGAGCCGTTTCGCGTTGAGCATGACACGATGGGGGAAATGCGCGTGCCCGCGGACGCTCTCTACGGGGCGCAAACGGCCCGCGCCGTCGAGAACTTCCCGATTAGCTCGCTGCGCTTTCCGCGGGCCTTCATTCGCGCGCTGGCTCTGATCAAGAGCGCGGTGGCACGCGTTAATGGCGTAATGGGCCAGTTGCCCGCCGAGAAAGCCGCCGCTATCGAGCGCGCTGCCGAAGAAGTGCTGGCGGGCGCGCACGACGCGCAATTCGTGGTGGATATCTTTCAGACCGGCAGCGGGACGTCTACCAACATGAACGCCAACGAGGTGATCGGGCGGCTCGCCGGCGCGCACCCCAATGACGATGTGAACCGCGGGCAATCAAGCAACGACGTAATACCCTCGGCCCTGCATATCGCCGCGGCGGAGTCGGTGCATGGCGACTTGTTTCCCGCGATGGACGGCCTGCACGCCTCGTTGGCACGTAAAGCGCACGAATTTGCGGACGTCATTAAAGTCGGTCGAACGCATCTGCAGGACGCCGTGCCCATGCGTCTCGGCCAGGAGTTCGGCGGATACGCGCGCCAGGTAGCGGCCTCCCGCGAGAGAATTGAGGGCGCGCTCGCCGGCATCTACGAGCTGGCGCTCGGCGGAACCGCGGTGGGCACGGGTCTGAACGCGCCGCCGGGATTTGGGGCCGCCGTGATTCGCGAGATCGCGCGGCGGACCGAGCTGCCGTTTATCGAGTCGCGCAATCACTTTGAAGCGCAGGCGGCCAAAGACGCCGTAGTCTTCTTGAGCGGCGCGCTGCGTACCTATGCCGTGGCTCTCACCAAGATTGCGAGTGACGTTCGCTGGCTGGGGTCGGGTCCGCGCTGCGGCCTGAGTGAATTGCGCCTGCCGGCGGTGCAGCCGGGATCGAGCATCATGCCGGG
>JBGPKX010000202.1:0-10853 GCA_041486185.1 Bryobacteraceae bacterium
GATATGGTGGAACCAGAGGCATCCGAACTCTCGATGCAATTCAGCTTGCCGTTGCAGTGGAGGCCGCCCGCGTAGGTGGCGTCGGCATGTTAGTAGCGGCAGATCGGACTCTAATAGTAATAGCTCGATCCGAAGGCTTGGCGGTACTCAATCCAGAGATGCCGTAAGGCTCAGGGCGCTTCCTGTTTGACCTCGCCCGCTCGCCGCAGCAGTTCCCGCCCCAACGCTTCTGCATCTGCAGGCGACAACATTAATGCGACAGCCCTCCAACCGTTGCTTAACGGCGGCAGTTGGGTCGGATTACGCTCTCCCTCCATGAAGTTCACTATGATCCCGTTCTTGACATTGTTAATCAGATAAACGCCAGAACACTGGGCCATGTATTCATCACGCACGATCACGGATCCACTAAACTTCAGGTTTGGGTCAGGTCTCGGGGAAACTGCCATGCCAACATTATCCGTAATGTGATGCGTTAATGTGGGAGCGGTACTGGTTTATCGGCCGCCAACCCAACGCGCCCCAAAATTCAGGTCAATACCCACTTGCAAATCGCCGTTGCGGGAAGTAAAGTTGCACATTATGCCATTCTGTGCAAATTGCGGCAGCCAGGTAGACGGGCGGTTTTGTCCCAAATGCGGGGCTGCGATAAACGTGGCGGGGGGAGCGGCGGCGCCACCGGCGGGTGCGCCAGCTCCGGGTGGAGCGCCTTACGCGGCGGCAACGCCTGCGGGCTTGACGGACAACGTGGCCAGCGCACTGTGCTATGCCCTGGGCCTCATAACCGGAATTCTGTTTCTGGTGCTGGCGCCCTACAATCAGAACGCCAAGATCCGCTTTCACGCTTTTCAGTCCATCTTCTATTCCGTCGCGGCCATCGCCCTCGGCTTCGTGTTCGGATTCATGGCCATTCTTTCGGGGGGCTGGACACTTTTCCTCCTCCCCGTGTTTTGGCTGATCAGGATTGGGCTTTTTGTCCTGTGGCTGGTGCTGATCATCAAGGCCTATCAGGACCAGAAACTGGTGTTGCCCGTTATCGGCCCGATGGCCCAGCAGCAGGCCGGAAGCTGAGGAGCACCGGCGGTTTGCCCCGGAATGGGGTTGCGTTTATGGCTGTTTGTCCCAGTTGCGGTGGTGCGATGCAGGGCGCGACCTGTTCCAGTTGCGCAGCGTCCGAATTGCGGCAGCCCGCGCCACCAACGATTGATGACAATGTCGCGAGCGCGCTCTGTTATTTGTTGCTGGGTGTTACGGGCGCTCTGCTCCTCTTCCTCGAACCGTACAGCCACAACCGGCGCGTGCGTTTCCACGCTTTCCAAGCCATTTTCGTGAACCTGGCGATCATTGTGTTCTGGGTGGCGATTTCCTTCGTGGGCAAGAGTCTCGCCCTGCTGATCAGCCCGCTGTTTCTGCTGGCCTGTCTGGTGCTGTGGCTGATGCTAATCTGGGCGGCCTGGCAGAACGAACGGCTGGTGTTGCCGGTGATCGGCCCGATGGCTGAGAAACAGGCGTGACCCCTCTGTAGTACCCGATCCAGAGTCTTTCGCGTCAGAATGATCTTGTGAAGGCGATTTGGCTTCTCTTATTGCCGGCTGCGCTGGCAGCCGATTCCGTTCCGCGCATCGGCTCGGTGGACTATTACGGTCTGCGCAAGGTTTCCCAAAACCGCATCTACAAAGTGGTAGGCGTGAGTGCCGGCGATCCCATTCCACCATCCAAGGGCGAGCTCGAAGACCGCCTGGAGAAGATTCCAGGCGTGGTGGCGGCGCGGGTTGAGGCCGTGTGCTGCGAGGGCCGCGACGGCATGCTGTTCGTCGGCATCGAGGAGAGAGGCGCGGCGCACTTCGCTTTGCGGACCCCGCCGGCGGGCGATGCCACGCTGCCTTCGGAAATCATGGAGCAATATACCGCACTGGTACGCGCCATCGAGAACGCGGCGCGGCGCGGCAGCACCGCCGAAGATCTCACCCATGGCCACCCACTTATGGCCGATCCGGACGCGCGCGCAATTCAAGAAGGCTTTGTCGATTTCACTGACAAACATCTGGCGCAAGTGCGCGACGTCCTGCGCAACTCCGCCGATGGCGAGCAGCGTGCCATAGCCGCCACCCTCATCGGTTACGCGCCAGACAAAAAGGCCGTGGTCAACGATCTGGAGTTGGCCATCCAGGATCCCGACGAAGGAGTTCGCGCCAGCGCCATGCGCGCGTTGAATGCCATTGCAGTGCTGGCCATCAAGGATCCGCAACTCGAGATCCATATCTCGCCCACATGGTTTGTCGAGATGCTGAACTCCATCGTGCTCAGCGACCGCACGCGCTCGGCATCGGCGCTGATCAATCTCACCGACTCCCGGCCGGCGGCAGCGCTCCAATCGCTGCGCGAGCGCGCCCTGCAATCGCTCGTCGAGATGGCGCAGTGGAACAGCCTGCGCTACGCACTGCCCGCGTATATCTTGCTGGGACGCGTCGGCGGCCTGAGCGAGGCGCAGATCCAGGAGAGCTGGACTAAGGGCGATCGCGCGGCGATGGTTCTACAAGTGGTGGGTGCGGCGAAAAAGAAGCGGCGTTAAGCCTGGCCCAATGTGTGCACAACCACTCCCTTACTGTCGCGGCTCAGCAACCACATTTGAGCCGGGCGCGTTAAGCAAGCGGGCTCAATCGCGTTTGCCGAAGCAGTAGAGCGCGCTGCGCGTGCGGATGTAGATTCGCCCATCGGCGATGGCCGGCGTGGCGAAGCATTCGTCGTCCAGCTCGTTCGCCGCCAGGATTTCCTGCTCGCCGCCGGCCTTCAACACGGTCACGATTCCAGCCTGGCTGGCGATGAAAACCTTGCCGTCGGCTGCGACGGGCGAGGCGAAGTAACGGTCCGCCACGCCGCGCAAACGCGCCTGCTTGAGCATGGCTCCATTCGACGGATCGAGCGTAGTCAGCACGCCGGCGTCGCTGATCATGTAGAGCACGTTCTGGTACAGAACACTGGTCGGCAGTTGCGGCACGGCGCGCTGGTATTTCCAGCGCAGGCCACTGGATGTGATGTCACCGCCACCGCCGGGCTTGATCGCCAGCAGTGCGTTTTCAGCCGCCATAACAGCGATGTACTTACGCCATTCGGCCGCTGAGATGAAGCCGTCCTGATCCAGATCGATAAACGGAAAATAAGATTTCGTGCGTTCGTCGGGGACTTCGGCGAGCGAGATGCGGCCGTCTTTATCTTTATCGTGGGAGGCAAGCACGTCGTCGAACGGCGGCAAGTGAATCTGGCGGCCGGGATCGTTCTCCGGGCTGTTGAACCCGCTGATGTAGAGCGTGCCGTCACCCAGCACCGCGCCTGATTTCATTTCCGAAGGCAGCCCGCCGGCCCACCAGACCGTCTCGCCCGTCTCAACGGAGTAGGCGTCTACGCGGAACGAAGCCGGCGCGATGATTTGAGCGGGACCATTTCCCGGCTGGTAGACGATAGGCGTCGAGTGGCCGCTGAGCGCCTCCGGCCGGTCCCGTTTCCAGCGCACGCGGCCATCATCCTTGCCCACCGCCATGGCGAACGAATCCTGCGACTGATCGCAGACCAGGATCACTGTATCGCCGGTGACGATCGGCGAAGCGCCCATTCCATAAACATTGTGGAAAGGCCCAAGCGGTACACGCCAGCGTTCATTGCCGTCAAAGCCGTAGGAGACCAGCCCAAAATCTCCGAAGAAAACGTAGACGTTCTTGCCGTCGGTGGCGGCGGTCGGCGAGGCGGCCGTATTCCGCTGATCGAGAGCCTCACTGCGATGACGCGGGCACTCACGCCGCCAGAGAATTTTGCCCGTTTCGCGGCTGAGGCAAAACGTAAAGAGCTTGTCGCGATCCACGGCGGTCAGAAAAATTCGGTCGCCGCTCAGCACCGGCGAGGAATGCCCCAGTGGCAGCGCTGTTTTCCAAATGACGTTGTGATCGGGATCAAACTTTTCCGGAAGGCCGGTGGTCTGCGCAACTCCTGAGCCATTCGGCCCTCGAAAACGCGGCCAATCGCCGGCGCGTGCACACAGCGCCAGCCCACACGCCAGGATCACGACGCGCATGCGCCCTAATTTTCCTTCTTCTGCAAAGGCACAACCGTGACCTTGCTGGCTTCGATGGTGATTTTCTGCCGCATGCCGCCGAAAATCGGAGAAACCACATGCAGATCGTGAGCTCGAGGATTGAGAAGAAGGCCGCTGCCCGGATTATTCATCTCATCCACGTAGCCGAAGAACTTGTCGTTGGGAAAAACCGCGCCCGTGTCTCCGGCGGCAATGGACACGAACAACTCGGGCTCCCGCCCCAGATCCTCCGATTGCCGTCGCTGGCTCACCTACCGCCCTTTGCAGTGACAGTAACCGAACTCAGAACGCGGCCCCGCCTGCCCGAGGAATAATCGTAGAGCGTAAACACGTACGAATTTCTCTTTTTGATCCACGGCGCGCGGCAATTCTCCGACTCGCAACTCAAGCTGTTTCCGAATTCCGTTTCCCGTGTGCCCCATCTGTGCGGCCCCAGCACGAAGACCCGCGCGTAGGTAGCGCCTTGCGTGGACCAGTTGATGTAGCTGGTGCATGTGGACGCCCCGCGCGCTATCACACATGGATTGGGGTTCGCGCTAATGGTGCCCGAGGCTTCCGCCCAGGCACGGCCAGGATGAGCAATCACTCCCAACAGGCTGATCAGCATGAAACAACGCCATCTTGACATCTGTAATTCCTCCGGTGCTTTAACCAGGATTTTCCCCGTTTCAGCTTCCTGAATTATAGTACCCGGCGATGGAGACGCATACCGGCAGAGATGGCGCCGCAGGTAGGAGACGTGGCGTTCCGAATTCGAACTTCTCCGGAAGCCCGGTGGGTCTGCGTGACTCCCTAGCCATTCGGCCCGACTCGCACGCGCCCTATTTTTCCTTCTTCTGCAAAGGCACGACCGTGACCTTGTTGGCTTCGATGGTGATCTTCTGCCGGATGTCCCCGAAGATCGGAGACACGATGTGCAGATCGTACGTTCCAGGATTGAGAAGAAGGCCGCTGCCCGGATTATTCATCTCATCCACGTAGCCAAAGAACTTGTCGTTGAGAAAAATTGCGCCCGTGTCTCCGGTCGCAATAGACATGAACGACTCGGGCTCGCCGCCGCCCAGCCGAAGACGCCCGAACGGAGGCTTCGCCGGCTCGACCGGCTTCAGCGCATATTTGATCTTTGCGGTTTTCTTCAGACGGACCGTAACTTTGGTGGTGTAGTCTTCGTAACGTGGGTCTTTAAACGTAACTTCCACGTCTCCCGCGGGGGCGGGATACTTTTCCGGAACCGTAAAGCGGGATGCCGGTCCCACATACTGGCCGTTTATGAAAACGCCCGCGTCTCCCGGTTTACCGCGTGCTTTGACATATCCGGTTTCTTGCGCGGCAGCGCCGGCGATCGTCAAAATGGCAAGTGCCACGGAGAGAATCAGGCGACTGACAGTAATCTGCTGCTGGATCTTATGCATGGCGTCGTTTTGCTCCTTCTAGTTCATGAATGAACGATAAGTGGCAGGAGAATCATTTGTTCTTTTTCTTAAAAAAGGAATTCAGCAGTTCTCCCGCCGCGCTCGTTACCATCTTACCCACACTGGGTCGCACTCGCGGGGATTCCACGGTTCCAGTGACAACGAGCGGAATGCCGCCGTTCGCTCCCGGGCTGCCCATGCCCACGCGGCTCGCCAATTGGCCAACTCCACCGGCGGTCTGCGCCGACAGTTCGAAGTTGATGGCTTGGTCGAAACCGATGAATCCCTTTCCGGTAACGCGCAGCGCCGGGCTGTCAAGCGCAATGCCGTCAAAGCCGAGTTTGCCCTGGCCGATGTTCATATCGGCCACCAGCGTCGTGAACGGCGTGGCGCCTTTCTTGCCCTCCAACAATTCTTGCGGATGCGCTATGCCCTGCTCGATGGACGAAAGCAGGTCGAGCGCCGCAAGCCGCCCCTGCGTCACCGAAAGCTTGCCCGCGCCGTGCAGCGAATTGCGGATCTCGCCCGCGTTGTTCCCAGCAAACTGGAGCGAATAGGAGGGGATCTCCAGCGTCCCATAGATTTTGCCATTGGCCGAAGTGACGCTGCTCACCAGCTCGTTGATATCGACGTTCCGGACTTTGCCGGCGCTTCGGCCGCTGGTCGCCGACCCGTGGAGCAGAAATTCGGCGTCACCGGTCCACTCGCCCTTCCCCAGCCGTAATTGCGCATTGGCAACCTTGAGCTGGAAGCTCGGCGCGGACATCAGCTTCGACGCCGTGAAGATAACCGGGGCGCTACCGGCAAGAGGCAGCACGTGTTTCTCGTCTTTGCCCATCATGATGTCGGTGAGCACCAGCTTTGCCGGACCGCTAAGCCTCTGATACGCATCGCCCCTGACGGTTGCCTCGAGGCTGGCCCTGGCTTTCTTGCCTGGCGCCATCAGCAGATCTCCAAATTCGGCGTGACGGAGTTCGGGCGGGGTTTCGGCTGGCGCTACGGTGATGGATACCGTTCCGTTGAGCGGCAGCGCATCCGAAGTGAACGGTCCGGCTTCCGCCGTGAGGTGAACGCGTGAATTGGCGCTGCCAAAAAGTTTCGCGCTGAATTCGAGGCGGCACTGCTGGTCGCGAGAAAAATCGCGCACGCCAAGATGGATGTCGCTGATGTTCAGACGCCCAAAGGCATGCGACGATCCCGGCTCGACAAACGCGATCTCGCCCGCGTTGACCGTGAACTGGCCAACAACAAGATTTCCGCCCGATGTTCCGCTCGCGCCCGAGCCTGAACTGGAACCCGCGCCGGACTTCGACTTCGATTTGCGCAGCAGGGCCTCAAGGTTGCCGATCCCTTGAGCGTTCGTCTCGGATGTGATGCGCGGCTGGTCGATGACGATGGAGTGCACCTCGATGCCCTTGTGAAATAACGGCAGGAGCGCAATCTGCGCCGAGAGCTTTTTCGCTTCCAACAGATGTGGAGAGCGGAAACCCGGTGGGTTGCCGATCGAGATGTCCTCGAGGCTGATGGCAGGCCGCAGCAGGAACCACTGCATCAGGTCAAAATTCGCCGCGCCCACCGTCACGGGTACGCCCAGGTTTTCCGACAACGCAGACGCAAGCGCGTTCCGGCTGGAGCCCGAAACCATCGACCTGCCGATCAGGCCGGCCACCAGCATCAGGCCAAATAAGGACACGATCGCGACGAGCAATCGAACCAGCCAGCGCTTCATGGCGTTATGTTATACCGTGGCCGCGCCGGGCGCCATGCGGCGCGCTTGTCACCCCAGCCACCTTACCGGCGGCCCGTGTTTCTCCGCTATGGCTATCAGACTTTCTTCGTCCGAGGGCCAAACTGTCAACCGAACTTCTGCCTGCTCCCCGGCCGGGGCGGTAGGCGTGGCGCAAGCGCATGGGAAGCCGTTCGTGCCTTTAGTAAGATGGTAAATCCTCATGAAACTGAACAGTTACACCATCACGCAGGGCCGTGACCGCGCGCCGGCACGCTCCTATCTCAAGGCCATCGGTTTCACCGACGAAGACCTCAAGAAGCCAATCATAGGCATTGCCAACACCTGGACTGAAACTATGAACTGCAATTACAACTTGCGGGAACTGGCGGTGCACGTGAAGGAAGGCGTGCGCGCGGCGGGTGGCACGCCCATGGAATTCAACACTATCGCCATCAGCGATGGCATCACCATGGGCACCGAGGGCATGAAGACGTCGCTTGTGAGTCGCGAGGTGATCGCGGATTCGATCGAGCTGATGGCGCGCGGCCACATGTTCGATGGCATCGTGGCGCTGGTGGCGTGCGACAAGACGATACCCGGCGCAGCCATGGCGCTGCTGCGTCTCAACATCCCGGGCATCGTGCTCTATGGCGGGTCCATTTTGCCGGGCCGGCACAAAGGGCACGACATCACGATTCAGGACGTGTTTGAAGCGGTAGGCGCGAACGCCGCCGGGCGCATGAGCGATCAGGAGCTGCTCGAAATCGAGAATCACGCCTGCCCCGGAGCCGGCGCGTGCGGCGGCCAGTTCACCGCCAACACCATGGCCACGGTGATGGAGCTGATCGGCCTTTCCCCCATGGGCACGGCCGCCGTCCCGCAAGTGGACCCGCGGAAGAACGCCGTGTGCATCCACTGCGGCGAGGTAGTGATGGACGCGGTGAAGAATAACCGGCGGCCGCGCGACATCGTCACGCGAAAAGCGCTCGAGAACGCCATCGCGGGCGTAGCGGCGACCGGCGGATCGACCAACGCCGTGCTGCACCTCATCGCCATTGCGCGCGAAGCCGGTGTGCCGCTGGCCCTCGAGGACTTCGACCGCATCAGCAGCCGCACGCCGATTTTGGTGGATCTCAAGCCCAGCGGAACGTTCGTCGCGGTAGATGTGGACAAAGCCGGCGGTATCCCCGTGATTGCGCAGCGGCTGGTCGCAGGCGGCTACGTGGATGGATCGGCGATTACCTGCACGGGACGCACCTTCGCTGAAGAAGCGGCCAAGGCCAAGGAGACGCCGGGCCAGGAAGTGATTCATCCACTCGATAAACCGCTGAAGCCGACTGGAGGCCTGGCGATTCTGCGCGGCTCGCTCGCTCCAGAGGGCTGCGTGATCAAGCTGTCCGGCCATAACAAGAAAACCCACCGCGGTCCGGCGCGCGTGTTCAATCGCGAGGAGGACGCCATGGGCGCCGTCACGCGCGGCGAGATCCGTCCCAACGATGTGGTCATCATCCGCTACGAAGGACCGCGCGGCGGACCCGGCATGCGCGAAATGCTGGGGGTGACGAGCGCCATCGTCGGCGTGGGCCTTTCGGACTCGGTGGCGCTGGTGACCGATGGACGCTTCAGCGGCGCCACGCACGGGTTCATGATCGCGCACGTGGCGCCCGAAGCCGCTAACGGCGGACCGATCGCGGCGGTTGAGGAGGGCGACACGATCTCCATCGACGTGGACGCCCGCGAGATCAACCTGGAAATTCCGGCCGAAAAACTGCGCGAGAGGCTGGCGCGCTGGCATGCGCCCGCTCCGCGCTACGCGACCGGCGTATTCGCAAAATATTGCGCATTGGTGTCATCGGCGTCGGAAGGCGCGGTGACCTCGAAGTTTTGAGGCGCCGCTCCGCACGCCGCCTATGAAAATTCTTTTTATCGGGGACATATTTTCGTCTGTCGGTCGGCACATCGTGGCCGATCATCTGTCGGATATCAAACAGACCCAGCAGATCGATCTCGCCATCGCCAACGCGGAGAATTCCGCCGGCGGCTTCGGGATCACGCCGACGATTGCCGAGGAGTTGTTCGCCTTGGGCCTCGACGTCCTCACCAGCGGCAATCACATCTGGGACAAAAGGGAGATCTACGGCTATTTCGCGCGGCGGCCGGCTCTGCTGCGGCCCGCAAATTACTCCGCGCCGGCTCCAGGATCGGGAGTCTTCGTGGTACGGGCGCGTAATGGCTCGGAGTGCGCCGTCATTAACCTCCAAGGCCGCACCTACATGCCGGCCACCGAGTGCCCGTTCCGTAAGGCGGATGAAATTCTGGCTTCGCTCGGAGACACTAAAGTGCGGTTCGTGGATTTTCACGCCGAGCTGACCAGCGAGAAAATGGCCATGGGCTGGTATCTGGACGGGCGGGTTTCGGCGGTCATCGGAACGCACACACATATTCCCACGGCCGATACGCGCATTCTGCCCGGCGGCACTGCATACCAGACAGATGTGGGTATGACCGGCCCTTACGATTCTGTGATCGGAGTGCGCAAAGACGTGATTCTGGAGCGATTCCTTACGGCGCTGCCGGTTCGCATGGAACCAGCCAAGGGATCGGTCGAGCTGCACTCCGTGATCGTCGAGGTCGACGACGCAACCGGCAAGGCGACCGGCATCCGCCGCCACACCGTAAAGGGAGATTGAATGAGCGCGCCGGGTCCTGACGTGGTCGCGTCGCTTCTGTTCTGCCTGGTTTTTCTCTTCCTCTGGCGGCAATCGGGAATTCTTTATTTCGGCTACTGGAGCCTGGCTTGGGCGTTGCAGGTGGTTGCACTGCTGTGCCTTGAGCTCTACTTTTCAAGCGCAAAGGTGTTATGGCTGGGGCCTTACGCGCTGTTCGAATTCGCGTTTGCCCTGGCGCTGCTGATCGCGGCGCGTTCCGGGCCGTCGCCGGCCGAGTACACGTGGAAATCCGGACTGCGACTGCTGCTTGGTTTTCCACTGTTTCTGGCCATCGTCTACCTGTTGGGGCTGCAGAGCAGCTTTGAAGGTTTCCAGGCGGTCCACGCACTGATTCTTGGAACCATTTATCTTTATACCTTCTTCGTGCTCCGTGGCAGTTCCGGCGTGGGCGGCCGGCTGTTCCGTTTTTCCCTGCTGTGCCTGGCCATCGCTTTTCTGCATAACGCCGCCGTGTTCTTCTACCTCTATAACCGCGGTGGGCATCCGCAGTGGCCGCGCTACCTCCAATACAACAGCCTCTACGATTTTGTGCTGCTGACCCTGCTGGCCTTTGCCGCCATGGCCATGTGGATCGAAAACCAGCGCGATCGTGTCGAGACCCTCACCAGCGAGCTGGACGTTGTGCGGCGCGACAGTCTGAAAAACCTGGACCTGGATCGTCTCACCGGCCTGCTAAACCAATCGGCGCTCGAGCGGCGCATCGAGAGCGGTGAGCCGTTCAGCGGCGTGGTGGCGGTTTGCGATATGGATAACTTCAAGAGCGTCAACGACCAGTACGGGCATCTGGTGGGCGATGAGAGTCTGCGCAACTTCGGGCATCTGCTGCGGTCGCACATTCGTCTGGATGACGAGACCTTGCGCGGGGGCGGAGATGAGGTCGTGATCCTGGTCCGCAC
>JBGPKX010000203.1:0-10837 GCA_041486185.1 Bryobacteraceae bacterium
ACCAATGCTGGGAATTGTCGCGCGTGCCCACCTGTTCATACATGTACGACATGTTGTACTGACGGAACGCGCCATTGTGAAACCAGTCGTCACCCATCCAGCCGTCGACCATGGGGTTCATCGGCACGGAAACTTTGAGCGCCGGGTGCGGGTTGACGAGCGCCATCAAGGGCAGGAAACCGTCATAAGAGATGCCGAGAATGCCGACCTTGCCATTCGTTTCGGGTACGTTCTTCACGAGCCAGTCGACGGTGTCGTAGGTGTCGGTGGCGTGATCGACCGGCGTGGGGTTTTGCGGACCATGCAGAGGCCGGTTCATCACGTAGTCGCCCTCTGAACCATGCTTGCCGCGCACGTCCTGTACGGCGCGGATGTAGCCGCCCTCAAGGATCACTTCGATGGCGTTATCGTAGCCGTTGAGAATCGGGCCGAGGTGCGAGCTTTGTGCATGGCTGGTGAGGTCGGTGGCGTTGTAGGGCGTGCGCGTCAGCAGGATCGGCGCGCCCTTTGCGCCCTTTGGCACAAGAATGACGGTGTGCAACTTTACCCCGTCACGCATGGGGATCATCTCGTCGCGCTTGATGTAGTCGAAGGTGTCCGTCGTGGGTGTGAACTTGGCCGGCGTCTCGCTTGGCAAGTCGGGATACTTGGCGGGCGGCGGGGCGCTTTGGGCCGCCAACGGTTCGACGAACAAGAGGACGCCGAGCAACGGCGCAAACAAGGTTAGCGTACAAACGCGGTCAATCTTCCGCATCGGCAGATTGTATCGAACCCGAGCAGGCTCGTGGTACGTCGCCAATTGCCGGAGTGTCGCAATGAATTCGTTAGCGTCGGAAAAAACGCTTGCTAACGCGCGCGGCTCGGAATGTACCCTACTGAGCCGCGACCGTAGGAAGCGGTCGTGGAGGAGCATCACCGCCAATCCGCCGGAGTGGGAACGGCGTACTGGCCACGCAAGGCGGGCGCTTCAGCGGATGGGACCTCTTCCTATCGGAGAAACTGAGCAGTGAGGATGAGAAAAAGCGCAGAGAGCCTGATGTAGCTGTGGATATGGCCAAGTGAGAGGTCTGGAAGTTGGTTTACCACTCACCGTCCCAGCCCTGCGCCCGTCAGTACCCACAGATTCCTCCGACGATGCTTCTCTTTGCAACGCCGTCATCGTCGGCGACGACATTGGCATTCCACGTTGTGAGCTATTAGTCCTCAAAGTCATCGCACTTCTCCACAAACACTGATGCTGGGAATGCTGGCTATGTTTTCTTTTTGACACTCTGTGCGATCACACAGCGAAAACCCAGGTGATTCGTGCCGGTGCTGACTTCGCCCTTGCCCCTGGTGCCCACTATGTATCGCGAGCAGTATTGATCGGTACACAAGAAAGATCCGCCGCGATGAGCCCTCTTCGGTTGATCGGGCTCCGACGGATCGTAGGAGGAGTCCGGTCCCTGCGGGTTCCGCGCAACGCCACCCGCCGAGGCGAGTTGCTGATAGTAGTCCGGCCGATACCAGTCGCTCGTCCACTGCCAAACGTTGCCCGCCATATCGTACAGGCCGTATCCGTTTGGCGGATACTGCGCCACCGCTGCGATCCCGGTGTGCCCGTCGGCGCCGGTATCGTGCATCGGAAACTCTCCCTGGTGCGTGTTGGCCATCCATTTTCCATGCGGAAGGAGTTCATCGCCCCAGGGGAAGGGCTTCCCGGCGAGCCCGCCGCGCGCGGCAAATTCCCACTCGGCCTCGGTCGGCAGCCGCTTGCCCGCCCAGGTCGCGTAGGCGACGGCATCCTCGTAGGCGATGTGTACCACCGGAACCTGCTCCTTACCTCTGATGTCGCTTTCCGGACCCAGCGGATTACGCCAGTTTGTTCCCTGCACATAGCTCCACCATTGGAAATGGTTGTGCAGCGATACGGGATGATTCGGGGGAGAGAACACTACCGATCCGGCCACGAGATTTTCCGGCGGAGCTCCAGGGAAGTCCTCCGCAAGCGGCTTGCGTTCGGCAACCGTCTCGTAGCGCGTGGCTTTTACGAACTCGGCAAATTGGGCATTCGTTACATCTGTTTTGTCCATGTAGAAGCCGTCGACGTACACGCGGTGGACCGGGCGCGAGTCAATGGTGGCCTTCATGCCCACTTCGTCTCTGTCAGGCGGGTTTTGCGCACCCATCGAAAACTCACCGCCAGGTATCCACACCATGCCTTGAGGAGTCTTGCCGGGAGCAGGCGACGCATTTGGGATGGTGGGTCCGAATACAGCTTCGAGTCTTGCGGATCGTTCAGGAATCTTCGCCAGTTCAGGACGATACCAGGAGTAGAGAGTCCAGCTCACGAGGATCGCAACGATTGCGACGGCCAAAGGCGCCGATAGCATGGGCTTGATCATGTATCTCCGGGTCCTGCGTTGTGCCGGCTCTCGTTGGTGTTGCCTGGTCATAGCTGGTTACAGTAACCGCGTTCTGATACGGCACCGCGGCCTTCGGGGGTATCTGCGATTGCAGTTACTTGTTGCCATAGGTTGTGCGGCGGCCGCCCAGGTTACGAACATTTTTCCCTAAGTACCGATTCGCATGAAGGTGGTGGGACTTAATATTTTTGAGTCTAAATAAGGATCGCGCGGTCCAGATAGGCGTTCCTGTGCGCTCTCCGCCCGCAGACTTGCCGCGGAAACGCATAAGCCAACGATCGCTGCGAGAAGTCTCATCTCCGCCTCCTGGGACTGTCGGACTTCATCCGTGCGTGAGCGCTCAACCGTCCTCCAACGCATGCCGATTGTTCGCGCTCCATCGCGGCTCGCAGATATCCACCGTCTTAGCAAGGTGCTGAGGAATGGCAGGACCGCTCCCTCACGGTCACGGCTCGGTAAGTTAAGTGCAAACTTGTAGGCGCGATTCCGAGCCGCGCGCGTAAGCAAGCGGTTTTCGGTCTTTTTCAGCATCCTGCTAGTTTCTGAGCCGTAGCGCTTAGCGAGTTACGGAACCGATCCGAGGCTCGGAGGGGGGCTGTTCTTTCGGGAGCGAGGTTTTCGTGGGTGAATGACGGGTCGTCACGTCAATGACTGGAGTTTCTCCAGGCGCCTTGGCTGTTGGGACTTGACTCTTTGCGTGGCCAGCTTCAGCCAGACGAAGGAGAAGTTCTAATACTACCCAACTCCCTAGTGCGGCGGCGCCGATAGAAACGAGTACCGCGACAGCTAACGCGATGGTTGCCAACACGGAGCACATTTCCCCAGAGGCCGGCCCGGCGTCGTGTCAGTAACGCCGAACCGACCCTCCAAGGGTAGTCAACAGCCTACTTCGGGCACCCTAGACCACTGACCGACAGAGTACTGGCGCTCTGACTATTCGTAACCGAGGCCGGCGGCTGCCCGCCGGTGGGAACGAACCACACCTCGACGCGCCGCATATCCGTGGCGCTGGACGAGCCCCCCACCGAGGATTGGCAGAATCCGGGTTCGAAGGGGACGCCATTTTGGTCTGCACCGGGCGCGCTCACCTGCACCTGCGATTGCGGAATCGACAGGCAGACGCCGGTACCGGCGGTAATGATGGCCGCCGAATTCAGAGCACGCTGCTGCGCCAGATTTGCGGTTGTCTCGTCGCTCGACGAATGGCCGACTAGAACCACCGTGCCGGTCGAGTCTCTCTCGAAATAAGCTCGCAGTTGTTCCAACAGGATACGCTTGCCGCAGTTGTTCACGCGCGCGCTATTAGCTGGGAACAGGATGTCGGGCAGCCGTATGGGTGCAATCATGGCCGGCCTGATCACATCGACGGTGGTGGTTGCCGTACCGGCGCTCCGATTGTCCGCGGCTTTCGCGGTAATGGTCACGGTCCTTCGCTGCTCCGCGTTAACTGCAGGATCGAATCGCATGCCCGTGGAGTCGAACTGGTCTCCCTGCATGGATCCTTCGGACGCCACGAAAGTGGGGGACTGGATGGGGCCACCGCATTGACCCTGAAAACTGGCTGAAATCGTGGACTTGTCTCCGGCATGGATTTGAGCTGGATTGGCCTGGGCCGTCCCGGTGGGAGGCCGGTACTCGCGAACCGTAATAGTCGTCTGGGCAGACGCCGGATTGAAGATATCGCCGTTGACCGTCAAGGCAACAGTGTAGGTGCCCGGCTCCCGACCGGTGCTGCCGAATTCAAAAGACGGACTCTGGCTGGTCTGTTGTCCATTGACAGACCACGCGTAGTTCAGTTGATTTCGAGACCCTCCCGAGACCGACGCAACCACTTGCGCCGTTTCGCCGGAGCACAGTTCGCTCGGCGTCGCGCTGAGGCTGAGTGTGAGATCCTGCTTCGGGCATACAGCATCCACGGACACGGTGCTGCCGTCCGGGCAAGCCTTGGTGGCGGGGGGCGGTGGTGGGGGTGGCGCCGGCTTCTCTCCGCCAAACAAGAACGTGAAGCCGGTTGAGTAACGAATGTTGTTCTGGTTGTTATTGGTCGCCGTGCGTAGGTTTTGGAGGCGGGTCAAATAGTAGTCCAGCGCGATTGGCCTGAAGCTGACGTGTCGGCTGATCTTGATGTCAAGCCCGCCGCCCGCGGTCATGGCAAAAGCGGTGTCCTGTGCGGTGATACGGAGGATGCCGGGCGGTATCACGACTCCAGCTACCAACAAAGAAGACTGGACCGCCGTGCTCGTAGTGGCGTATACGCCGCCAAACAAAACCTGGGCGTAGGGAGTGATGCGCGACCACCTGCGGACAGACAGGCGCGGACCAAAAAGGAAGTTGGCAGCCGTGCTATCCAAGTGGAAGCCGCCAATGTTGCCGTTGTGCACGGCGCCCAAGTCCGCAACTCCGCTGATCCAGCTGTTGAAGTTATAAATGAACTGGCCACCGCCGCCGTTGGCACTAAAGGCCGGCAAGTTGGTGGCGGAATTGAATCGAACGTATTCGTAGCCCAGGTAGGTTCCGATTTTTGGCACCTCCTCGGCGGCCGCGGTCCAGATAGACAGGACAGTGGCTCCGACGATTGCTGCACACTTCTTCATACGAGATTTTCCTCCAGATTTGAGACGGCCGATAGCTTTTCGAAGCGGCTCGGGTGAGACCTGCGTCGGGCCGAAGGAGTACAGAATTGACCCCTGCCGACCTCCGATCCAGGTGAAGTGTGGGCGCTCCATTTTTTTTTCGAGACGACGCTTGTTCAACGGGAGGCTCCATTTCGTGAACCGCACCACCGCCGGCGCCATCCTCCCGGTAGGAGGACAATATGCTGCCGAACGGGCTTCGGATCGCGGCCGTCCAATGGGCGGCTCTCGCACTAGGGGCCTGGACGGCCCTGCTGTACGGGGAGGTCGGCGCTGAACCAGCCGGTCCTGTGACTGTGGTTCAGGCGGACCCGCACCATCCTGGCACTCTGCTGGCTGGAACGGCCACGGCCCAGCTATTTCGCTCGCGTGACGGAGCCGACACCTGGCAAGCCCTTCCGTTTCCAGGGGAATTGCGATCCACCTTGCACGCGATGCTGATTGATCCCGCGAGGCCCAATGTATATTTCGTGGCAGTCTCGAGCGAGATGCCCGAGTACGCGGGCGTATTCCGCACCGTGGATGAGGGCGCTACCTGGCAGCCATTGCACGGCTTGGAGCAGAAACAGGTCTGGGCGCTGGCTTCCTGGACGGCCGATGCGCACGTGATCGCAGCAGGCGCTCAGGACGGCGTGTTCCTCACGCGCGATGGCGGGGAGAGCTGGACACTCCTTTCTTCGCCTGGTTCTGCCGGGCCGCACCCCGTGGTTTCCCTGGCGTTCGATCCAGAGGACAGCAATACAATCTACGCCGGCACGCCGCACCTGGCGTGGAAGACGGCTGACGGTGGCGTCACCTGGCATCGCATTCCCAGAGGCATGCAAGAAGACTCCGACATATTTTCGATTGACGTGGACGGGACCCGGCGCAGACGCTTGTTCGCGGCAGCATGTAGTGGTGTTTACAGTAGTGTCGATGGCGGCGGCACCTGGTCCAGTCTGAAGCGGGCCATGGGTGGGTCAAAGCGAACGTACGTTATCACCAGGCACCCGCGCCGTCCCAACGTGGTGTTTGCCGGAACCAGCGGCGGCCTGATTCAATCGTCCGACGGGGGAGCAACGTGGCGCAGGCTTTCAGCAGAGACGGCGCGGTCGATCGCCTTCGATCCTGCCGATCCCCGGCGCATTTTCGTGGCAACAGACCAGGGGGTTCTTCGAAGCGAAGACAGCGGGATGCACCTCAGCGGGGCGAACCAGGGACTTGGAAAGCGGTGAACTGGCTGGCGTCAGACGGTTGATGCAAAGCTCCGCGGGTGCGATCGTGCCGAAACCCATTTTTCTAGGCCGCATTGTAAATATTGCCATCCAAGATAGCGGGAAGCTGTCATGACCGTTGTTCGGCAGCAGAGCCTAAGAATACTGTGACGACGTAGGAAGGAGAATGTTATGTCGTTCATAACATGGATCGTGTTGGGCTTGATCGCAGGTTTTATAGCGAGCAAAATCGTGAATAAGCAAGGATCGGGACTACTGCTCGATATCGTTCTCGGAATCGTGGGCGCGGTCGTCGGAGGATGGCTATTCGCCTTCCTGGGAGCGGGCGGGGTGAGTGGCGTGAACCTGTACAGTCTGTTGGTGGCTGTTGTCGGCGCTGTCGTCGTCTTGTTCATGTACCACATGATTCGCCGTGCCGTTTGATGTCTGGTCCGCACCAGGCGACCCATCGTGCGAGCTGACGACACACGGCCCGCGCTGCACGATTTGATCATCGGCGTAAGTGGAGGTTTTATGTCTCTAAAGAAACGAGCGCTGGCCGAGTTTATCGGTACGTTCTGGCTGGTCTTCGGGGGCTGCGGAAGCGCCGTATTGGCCGCGGCTTTTCCAAATCTGGGTATCGGATTCCTGGGAGTCGCGCTGGCATTCGGTCTCACTTTGCTCACGATGGCCTACGCCATTGGTCACATCTCGGGTTGCCATCTGAACCCCGCCGTTTCTGTCGGTCTCGTGGTTGGACGACGTTTTCCGGCTCGGGACTTGGCTGCATACATCGGGGCGCAGGTGATCGGCGGCATTGTTGCGGCCACAATTCTGTACGTCATCGCCAGCGGGAGACCCGGTTTTGATTTAGCTGGTGGATTCGCGTCAAATGGCTATGGTGAACACTCACCCGGTCAATATGCTCTCGCCGCCTGCGCTCTGGCCGAAGTAGTGCTCACCTTCATGTTTCTGATGATCATCCTGGGGGCAACGGATGAACGCGCACCGAAGGGTTTCGCACCGATTGCGATCGGTTTTGGCTTGACCCTGGTTCATTTGATAGGCATCCCGGTAACCAACCTTTCGGTCAATCCCGCGCGCAGCACCGGCCCCGCGCTGTTCGTTGGTGGATGGGCCGTGGAACAACTGTGGCTATTCTGGCTGGCGCCAATCGCGGGCGCCGCGCTTGCGGGCCTGGTGTATCCGGCTCTGTCGAAGACCGAGGTGGCGGCGGGATCGGTTCAAACCACAAAACTCGCCGCCTGACGCTTCGGGCCTTGGCCCCGGGGAGAACCTGTGTCCCAATCCGCGGCTGAATCGTGCTGACCTAATGGCCATTGATGTTCCGGATTTCCTGTGGAACAGTGTGATGCGTCGCGCCTGCCTGGCGGGCGCTATTTTTTGGGCCACGCTTTGTGCGCAGTTCACCCTCTCTTCGTCCGGCCCCTCCGCCGCTCAACCCGAAACCCCGAAGGATGTTCTCGGCCGCAGCACTCCCCGAGGAACGGTACTGGGCTTCCTGGCAGCGGCCCGCAAGGGGAACATGGAAATCGCTTCCCAAGACCTGAACACGCGGCTACGCGGCGAAGCCGCCGAACTTCTTGCGCAGCAACTCTTCACCGTACTGGATAGGCGGCTGCCTCCCCGGCTCCAGGAGCTGAGCGACAGTCCGGAGGACTCCCTGTCGGATCTGAGAAGCGACCAGGATGTGGTAGGAACCATAACCAGCGCACGGGGCAACGTCGAGATCCTCGTCGAACGTGTGGCCCGCGGGAAGTCCGGGGCCCTCTGGCTGTTCTCTCGTGAATCCCTGGACCGAATTCCGGGCCTGTGCCAGGAAATCAACGCCATATCCATAGACAGCGTGCTCCCACAATTCCTGGTGAATACGCGATTCGGAGGCATTGCCCTTTTCCAATGGTTTGGCGTTGTGCTGGGTATGCCGGCTGTCTATTTGTTCGCCGTTCTTCTGAACCGGATCCTTAGTCTGCTGGTTGGATCTTTGCGCCGACGTTTGCGGAAGAGATCGGATCTCCCCAATCCCGAAATCATTCCCGTACCGGTTCGCATGCCGGCACTCCTGCCGACAAGCCACGCGTCGCGATGAGTCGCGACGCAGCACGCAGGAGTGCGGGCGCCACATCACGCCTCCAAAATGTGCCGTTATTGTTGCGCGGTTCCTAAGCAGGGTTCCGATCCTTTGACTGCCAGACTGGCCGGTGTTTCCGAACCAAAACAGGCCGTTTCTGCATCGGTAGCAGCGCTTTCTGCAATCGGGCCGTGGTGCGTTTGTCGCAGGACTATTTCTTGACAGCGTCGCGGCGGCGGTGGTGTAATGCTTCCACGACTTTTTCCCGGCCTGCCGCCGCCAGGCCTCGCGCGAACTTTCGCTTCGCTCCGGATGCGGGAACCCGCGGAACGGGAAACGCAACGCCCGTGCACCAACCCAGGAGGTACGAACGATGTTCAAAGCAATGGCTCTGGTGCTCCTGTTAGCGAGTTTGCCGCGCACCATGTCTGCGTGGGGGTGTGACGGTCATCGGTCCGTGGCATTCGTCGCGTGGAAGCTATTAGCGCACAATGCGAACGCGCGACAGCACATCACAGACATCCTGGCGAAGCTCTCGACGCCGCGGACCGGCTGCAAGCAATTGGATGACGTGCCGGCGATCGTCAATGCATCCACGTGGGCCGACGCGGTTCGATCAGACACCACGGCGCCGTGGCACTTCATCGACGTGCCCATCGCGTCCGATGTTGCCCCGGATGCGGAGTCGCACTTTTGTTCAAAGGGGTGCGTGACGCAGAAGATCAGGACGTTTCGCGACCAGCTCGCCGCATCACCCGACGATGTGAGCCCGAAGCAGGCCAATGCCCTCGCGTTTCTCATCCACTTCGCCGGCGACATCCACCAGCCACTACACACCGAAACGAACAACGATCGCGGCGGCAACTGCGTCCCGGTAGTTTTTCGGGACAAAGAACCACACGAGCAAATCAGCCATAAAAATGGCGGTACCACCCACACGGGCAAATACACACCCGAACTCCACGGTGTCTGGGATACGGACCTGGTCCAGGAGGCGATGAGCGAACACACCCTGAATCAATTCGCGGTGGACCTCGCCAAGCTGGCGCGCCAGCATCAGGCGGAGTGGAACACGACCGACCCCATCGGCTGGGCGGCTGAGGCACATCGCTTGGCGCGTGAGACGGGCTACGGCAAGCTGGCCTTCCAACCACAACCCGGTACTCCGTCGTTGATCGACCTGATGCACAATCCGTCCGAGCCGGAAGCCTGCGTAGCCGTCGACGAGAAGGAGGCCTTCATCGCCGAAACGCTCCAGGTCACCATCAACGACGACTACGCCGACGATGCGGTCGACGTGATCACCCCGCAACTGGCGAAGGCCGGCCTACGCCTTGCCCGGATGCTCGCTACGATCTGGCCCACGCAACACTAGCGTGGTGAGCGTCACGAGTGGCGCTTGACGCTGTGAATCTCGCGGGACCGGTTGGCGGCTTTGTGGTTGTAAGCGGCGGCGATTTGCGCATTCAGCGCGAAAAGCGCTCTTCGAGGCGTGTCAGCCGGTTATCGATGCCGACCACTTTACTGAGCATCATGTCGAAGCGTGTATCGAACTTTGATTCGATACTCTACGAAATGCGCCTGATTCCGAGCCGTAACGCCGCCGAGCATGGACACCCGTCATTTTGTTAGCCGCGCGGCACGAATTCTCACCTCGACCGTGTGTTCCTGATGGTCATCGACCAGAGGGATAACTGTGTCCTTCTGCCCGATACCGTCAACGGTGACAACCATGTCGCTGCCGGCTGCCGTCTTCACAACAGTGATGTGGTAGGTAGTTTCCCGATACCGGTAGTGCACCTTAAACGTCTGCCAGCCCGCGGGGAAGCACGGCGTAAACCGCAGTTTATCCACCTCGAGTCTCAGCCCGAGAAGCGATTCCACCATAAGCCGGTACATCCAGGCGGCAGAGCCGGTATACCAGGTCCAGCCACCGCGGCCGACGTGGGGCGAGAGCGCATAGACGTCGGCCGCGACCACGTATGGTTCTGCCTTGTAGTTCGCAATCGCCTTTGGAGATGCCGCATGGTTCACCGGGTTGATGATGGCCAGCAATTCCCACGCGCGTTGGTTGTCGCCCAATTTGGCGAACGCCATCGCCGCCCAGATCGCCGCATGCGTATACTGCCCGCCATTTTCTCTAACGCCTGGAACGTAGCCTTTGATATAGCCGGGGTCCAAATTGGATTTGTCGAACGGAGGATCCAGGAGTTGGATCAGCGCATCACTTCTGCGAACCAGGCGGGTATCTACCGCGGCCATCGCCATGCGCGACCGTTTGTTATCGCCCGCGCCGGACAGAACGGACCAGCTTTGCGCGATCGAATCAATCTGGCACTCCGGATTGCTTGCCGACCCCAGCGGCGAGCCGTCGTCAAAATACGCGCGGCGGTACCACTCGCCATCCCAGCCGTGTTCCTCAATATTCCGCCGCAGTTGAGCAGCTTCACTCCGGCATCGCTGCACGAAGGACGTGTCTCTCCGCCCCTGAGCAATTTCGGCGAACTCGATGAG
>JBGPKX010000204.1:0-10822 GCA_041486185.1 Bryobacteraceae bacterium
CATGTCGAAATGCTCGTCGATGGTGTTCACGGTGAAGGGGCGCGTTGGATTGGTCGACGACGGCAGCACGTTCGGCAGTGCGGCAACGCGAATGATATCGGGTGCGTGGCCGCCGCCGGCGCCTTCGGTGTGATAGGTGTGGATGGTGCGGCCGCCAATGGCGCGAATGGTGTCCTCGACAAAACCGGCTTCGTTGATGGTGTCGGTGTGGATCGCCACCTGCACATCGTACTGGTCCGCAACCTTGAGGCAGGTATCGATAGCGGCGGGAGTGGTGCCCCAATCTTCGTGTAGCTTGAGGCCGCACGCTCCGGCTTCGATCTGCTCGGCCAATGGGAGCGGGGTGGAAGCGTTGCCCTTTCCGAGAAATCCGAAATTCATGGGCCAGGCTTCGGCGGCCTCCAGCATACGGTGGATGTTCCAGGCGCCCGGCGAACAAGTGGTGGCGTTGGTGCCCGTGGCCGGCCCGGTGCCACCGCCGATCATGGTGGTGATGCCGTTCGAGATGGCTTCGTAAATCTGTTGTGGCGAAATGAAATGGATGTGGGTGTCGAGCGCACCGGCCGTCACGATCATGTTTTCCCCGGCTATTACCTCGGTGGCGGCGCCGATCACCAGCTCAGGATCGACGCCGGCCATGGTATCGGGATTGCCGGCCTTGCCGACTTTGACGATGTGGCCATCGCGAATCCCGATATCGCCCTTGACGATTCCCCAGTGATCGATGATGAGCGCGTTAGTAATGACTAAGTCGAGTGCGCCGTGCGTGCCTTCGCGCGAGGCCGTAACGCTCTGACCCATGCCATCGCGGATGACTTTGCCGCCGCCGAAAGTCACTTCATCGCCGTAAGTGGCGTAATCCTGTTCTATCTCGATGACTAAGTCGGTGTCGGCTAGGCGGACACGGTCGCCTTTTGTGGGACCGTAGAGATCGGCATAGACGCGGCGCGGAATTTGCAGGCTCATTTGCGATCCAGGGAACCGTTGACACGGGCATTGTGGCCATGGACGATACGTGCGCCCGCGAGGGCCACCAGAGTGATCTCCTTCTCTTCCCCCGGCTCAAAACGGGAAGCAGTGCCGGCGGCGATGTTGAGGCGCATGCCGTAGGCGGCGTCGCGGTCGAAGTACAGCGCGCTGTTGACTTCGAAGAAATGGAAGTGGCTGCCCACCTGAATGGGCCGGTCGCCCGTATTCTTCACCAGCAGCTTCGTCGTTTTGCGGCCGGCATTGGCGGTAATGTCGCCGGACTCCAGGAGATATTCACCGGGTTTCATGGTCATCGCACCGGATCGTGAACCGTGACTAACTTCGTCCCGTCTGGAAATGTGGCCTCCACTTGCACTTCGTGCAACATCTCGCTGATTCCATCCATGAGGTCGTCCCGCTTGAGGATCTTGGCCCCGAGCACCATGATCTCGGCCACGCTTTTGCCGTCGCGCGCGGCTTCCAGAATTTCAGCCGAGATCATGGCCACCGCTTCCGGATAATTCAATTTCACGCCGCGAGCCTGACGCTTCCGCGCCAGCTCCGCGGCGACAAATACCATGAGCTTTTCCTGCTCGCGAGGCGTGAGATGCAAACCTTCCTCCCGGAATTCAGTAAATCTTGCGAGGGATTGTGGCAGCCTCCCCGTAGAGCGCCTGCTTGGCGACGCGCCAGAACGCGACAAGGCCTTCGGCGATATCACGGCCGTTGCGACTCAGTGCGCGGACGACGAGGCCGTGCGCCGGAAGTCTGCCGAGGCCCCATATTATCACAGGAGAAGAAAGCTTCCCGGCCAGATGGAGAAGCTGTTTTTCCAGCGCGAGCCACGTGGTTTCGGCCGCTCCGGCACGGCAGATATAGAACGAAGAGAAATACCGGTAGGGTCCCAGGCGCACTGTGGACTGGAGCGGTCGCGCGGGGGCAAGATCGCCGCACTCGATCGCCAGGGGAATTCCAGCGACGCGCAGCTCGAAGCTCAATTGCAAATTGTCATACGAGAAAACTTCGCCGCGTGCTTCCCGGCCGGGAGCGACGGTCTCCCACCAAAACAGGCCTGCGCCATTCTGGAGATTCACGACCGTGCGCTGCCGGTAGCGCGAGCCCGCGAAAGGGATCAGGGGATCAGGCAGGTATTCGAGCAGCGCGTTCTCGCCGGCGCGGACGTGCGTCGAGAACTCGGCGGGCGCGGCTGTTGGGCGGCTGCGATAGAGGCGTGTGGCGCCGGTGGAGGTTACTTGCGCCCGGGCGTGCGCGCCAATGTCCAGTTCGAGCGAAAGCCGGTCACCCGCGAGCACGCCGCCCGAGAGATTGTGCATGTGGATCAGGGCACCCCCGCCATCGAGGGGGAACGCGCGCACAACCTTCAGCGGCTGGCGCTGTTCGACGACGTTCAACTGTGTGCGCGCGGCCTTCGCGTCATACACAAACTGGAGGGAGAGCCGGCCGTCGACGCGTTCCATAGTCATCAACTAATGAACAATCGTGTCGCGAGTCCGACATGGCGCATGGATGCGATCTCGACCAGCGGCGTAAACGACGGGGCGTAAGCCAAATCGGCTAAGCCGCTGGCGCGGGCGGCATCGAGAATCGCGGTTTTCAAGTCCCAAAGCAGGTGCGCAGCCCGCTGCTGGCCGAGCGGCATCAGACGCTGGCAAGCCGAGACCAGGCCGTTCATCATCTGGTGCAAGTAGACCGCGGCAGTAAGCTCCTCTGGGACGCCCAGCATGCCGCCCACGCAGCCGAATGCCGTGGCGTAGTGCGCGTCGCCGCCGGGAAATGCAACATTTTCGAGCGCGCAGAAGAGCTGTAAGAACCGGCGGCCGAGCGTCAGGCTCGCAGCGCGGCTTTCGGGCGAGGGCTTGCGTGCGCTGAGTTGCTGGTTGAGCGAGGTCCAATCTGCGCCCGCCAGCCGGTGCGCGGCACGGCAGAATGCGGCTTCCAGGAGTCCCGTCTCCTGCAGATAATCGCGAAGGAAGCCGGGCAGGCCATCGACGGCGAGCAGTTCTTCGGCCACCAGCGTCTCCAGGCCGAACGAGTGCGCCGCACCGCCAATCGGCAGTGCACTGTCCGCCAGTTGCATCAGTTTCAGCAAGCGCGCGGGACTAGTAGGTTCGTTTGTCGGGTTGCTGGTCAAAGAAATGAAAGAGTTCAACCGCTTCGTCGCGCAAGAAATCACCGACGATCTCTACGGGGCTGCCGCCGAGTTCCTTCATGCGCTTGTTCGGGATGGTTAGCTCGTGAAAGCCGGATTGTTGCGCATCCCGAATGTTCGCGCCGTACACAATCTTGGCAACCCTCGCCCAGTGGCAGGCCGAGAAACACATGGGGCACGGCTCGCAAGTCGAGTAAATCACGCAGCCGGAAAGGTCGATCGTCTCGAGCTTCCGGCACGCCTCGCGAATGGCGTGGACTTCGGCGTGCGCCGTGATGTCAGTGGACTGCCAAACGACGTTATGCGTGCAGCTCACCACCTCGCCCGAGCGCGCGATACAGGCGCCAAACGGAGTCTGGCCTTGCAGGACACCCTCACGCGCTTTCGCGATGGCAAGGCGCATCAAGTCCACGTCAGTATGAGACTTCGGCAAACGTCAAATCTATCACGGTAAGCGGATGCTCAGCACTTCTATTAAAACGCTCCCGCCCTCACGTTGAGGATTGGGTATTTGGCCCAGTCCTTGTAATCGAAGTGCCACCACTCGAAATCGTAGACGGTGAAGCCCTCGTCTTCCATGGCGCGGCGTAATACCTCGCGATGCCAGCGGGCGAGCGCCGTGCCGCCGGAATAGTCCGGATACGAGCGCTCGGACATCTCGTCATACAGCCCGACCATCTCGGCCGGCTTGCCGGTTTTCAAGTCGTACAAAGTCAAATCGACGGCGCAGCCGCGATTATGGCGCGAGCCCTGGCTGGGATCGGCGACGAAGATGCGCTTATCGGGCGGCGTGCCATCCCAGAACATTTTCGTTACGTACCAGGGCCGGTAAGAATCATGGATCAGCAGACCGAAGCCCATGGCCTGCAGCTTGCGATGCGCGCGCACCAGAGCTTCGGCGGCGGGGCGCTGCAGGAACGCGCGGGCCTGCGGGTAGAAAACCGTGCGCATGAAATTGTTGGTGGTGGCGTAGCGGATATCGAGCGTGATAGTGGGGTCGAGCGACGTGAGTTCCACCAGATCGGGCTTGCGAAAATCACCGGTTTCTTGCGGCGGCGTGGCGGCCATGGCGCGGCGGCGCAGCGCGTCGACGGGCTCGAGCGGCTCGATGTGAGCGCTCGTCTGGTCTTCGCCGGCGATCTTGCGCCGTTGGAATGCCACGCCGCTGCCGAGCACTGCGTCGGTTGCGCGGCCATTGGCGCCGCGATGGAACGCCAGCGTCTCGCCATCGTACAGACCCCAGTTGGGGAAACGGAAGACGTCGGGCGAGATTTCTTCGAGTGGATAGTAGTCGTACCACTCGATGAGCGCCGTGAGCTTGCCGTCTTTTTCGAGAATGTAGAGCGTGTCGTGATCCCAGCCGTATTCGCCGATCAGGCCGCGGCGGCGTTCGGGGGCGGGCGTCGGCTTGGGCACGGAGGCGCGTTTCAGATGATCGTTGCCGATGGCCACGCTCCCGTCCTCCGGCACGATCTTCATACCGTATCCCAGCTTGCCATCGGTAATTAGCGCCTCACCCGCCTGCCGCACTTCGATACGTTCTCCGCCGCGCACTGGCAAATAATAGAGCCGTCCGTTGCGCTCGATGAGATCGACTGCCTTGGCGCCTTCGCCGTAGCGTCCATCCAGGCGGCGGGCAAGGGCGGGATCGAGCGGGCGCGTCTCGACAATTTTCGGCAGCGGTTTGCCGGCCCGCGCCGCCAGCATGAGCCGCAGCGCTTCGTGCGCGATGTGATTCACGACGGCATTGGAACTATCTTTGGTAGTAACCGCCACCACGCCCAGCTTGTCATCCGGCAGCGCGGCCAGTTCTGTCGCGAAGCCGTAAATCGCGCCGCCATGCCCCACAAGCCGGTGACCCCCGAATTCCGACAAGCGAAAGCCGATGCCGAAGCCCGTTTTCTCGCCGGGTTTGGCAAATTGCGGCCGCCACATCTCGTCCAGCGTTTCCGGCTTGAGCACTGGCCCGTTCGGCCCGCGGCCGTGCGCGAAAAGAACGCTCAAGAACCGCCCGAGGTCGACCACGCTGGTGTACAGACACCCCGCCGGCCCGATGCCGAGCTGGAAGGTGGGCGCCTCGAACGTGCGGCCGTCATAAGTCCACATGTAAGCTTTCGCCAGATTGCCCACGAGCCGCGGCTCCGGCTCGAATGCGCTTTCGTGGAGCCCCATCTGCTCGAGCACCGCGCGCTTGAGATATTTCGCGTACGGCTGCTCTTTGCGGCGCTCCAGAACGTAACCCACCACGGTGATCCCGGCGTTCGAATACTTGGTGTGCGTGCCCGGCGCATAGACCAGCGTCGTCGGTTTCAAGCTCTCCACCGTCGCCGCCACGCTGGGCTCAGCCGGATCGAAATAATGGCCCACTGCCGGTTCGCGCACCAGGCCCGAGCGATGCGACATCAGCTCGCGCAGTGTGATCGGCGTACCAAACGGATTCTTGGGACGAAAATCGGACAGAACATCCGTTATGGGGGCGTCGAGATTCAGATCGCCGCGCTCCACAAGCTGCATGACACCGATGTCGGTGAACAGTTTTGAAACCGACCCGACACGATAAATGGTCTCGGCTGTGGCGGAGATCTTCTGGTCCGGATCGGCAAATCCGAAGCCCTGCGCCCATACGATCTGCTGGTCGTCAACCAGCGCCACGGAAATCGAGGGTAGCTGCTTTTCGGCGAGCTCATGCTGGATGAAAGGCGCGAGCGCGCGCGCGACGGCCGCGTAATCCGGACGCGGCGCGATGTCGCCCGAAGCTGCCCAGAGCAGGGAACAAGCGGTCGCGAGAAGGAAAGCCGCAGATCGGTGCATCCGCCTATTCTAAGCCACTACTTTTTGAGGATCACGTCGACGCGCGCGGGCTGGATGTCGATACGGTCGATGCGATGGCTCAGTTCGAAAGGCTCGCCGACCTTGGCTTCGGGATAGTACGGCAATAAATAATTCTGAATCAGATACTCCAGCATGCGGCCCTCGACGACCATGCCCGAGACCTCGACGCGCTGCACGTTGACCGTAGCCCGCCCGCCGCCCGATTGGATCTGCGCCGTCACCGCTATAGGCCGCTCGCCTTGTAGCAGTTGCCGCATCAGCCAGCCCGGCGGCTTTCCTTGAGCGCTGCGCAGCTTGACGAAATCGATCAGGGCGGAGCCCGTGGCGGTGCCGGAGCCCAGCTCAACCTTGGGCTCGCGCACGCCTTGCGGAGCGACCAGCGGCACTTGCTGCTCCACGTACGCGTTTAGCTCGCGCTGGCTCAGCGTTACCCTGGAACCGGGCTTTAGCCGATCGTTTTCGATCAGAGCGAATTTCTTCTGGACAGAACTATAGTCCGTGCGCGAGCTATAGAGAAGCAGCGGCAGAACGATGATCGCCAGTGGCCAAACGCGCCTCATGCCTCATTATACGGACCAGAGGACGTACCTGTTTCAAGCCGGAGGTCTCGGTGTATATTGATGGTGCAGCGCGCTGTGTAACCTATGAGGCGTAAGCCTAATAACATCGTCGGGTTTCTCCGATGAGTTCGATTCTTCCGAACCTCCAAGGTGAAGATTCGCTGGTGGCCGATCTGGCCGACTGCCTGCGCCAGATCGACGGGGTCGACGCCGATGCGGGACACCTGCTGAACGGTCTGACGGAGGACCAGTTCCATTGGTCGCCGGCTTCATCGCATTGGTCAATTGCGCAGTGCCTGGTGCACTTGGTCATCATTGGCCAGCGCTTCCTGCCGATCCTGGATGAAACCATCGAGCGGGCAGGCACGCAGAATTTACTGGGAACGGGTCCGTTCCGCTACGGTTTCATCGAGAAGTGGATTGTGCGGGCTACAGAACCGCCGCCGAGTATCCGGCTGCGGGCGCCCGCTTCCGCGCGGCCGCCCGACGACCAGCCGCTCCCCGGAGTGGTGGCGAATTTTCTAACGATGCAAGACGAGCTGCGCAAGCGCATTCATGCAGCCAATGGGATCGATCTGGTGCGCGCGAAGGTGACCTCCCCATTTGTGAAGGCGTTCAAGATGGGGCTGGGCCCCTGCTTCGCGTTCCTCATTGCGCACGAACGCCGCCATTTGTGGCAGGCGTGGCAGGTGCGCCGGAACGAGAATTTTCCCCTGGAATAGACATTCTGCAAATACACAGATGGACAAGAACCCGTCGAAGCAGTAGATCTCAACGAAACGGGTTTTCGACGCGCAAGTCGCCGAACTGCATGCCGTGCTGGAGGTCTTCACTGTAGAGAACGGAGCACCGGCCCTCGATGGCGCCGGCGACGATGAGCGCGTCGTACCAGCTCAATTCATACCGTCCAGGTAATCTGGGCAATAATATAGTTCACAACTCACAACACCTTGGGCTAGTCTTTTCCAAAGAAAACTAAGAACGCACTAATTAGCAACAGTGCTCCAAGGACGGCGCTAAAAGTTTTACCGACCCAAGTAGGCATGCGCCGAGTTGATCCTCGCATGTAAAAGGATGTCTCTACGATGGCGGCATGCAGAGCGATGGCGGCGAATACAAGCATGATGATCGCGCCAGCCCATCGCGGCATGGAGTTCCTAGCCGGACTTCCCGGATTTCCTCGCCCGCTTCTTATCGCGTGCGCGTTTCATCCGGGCTTTTTTCCTCAGCAGGTCTTTTTTCGACACAGTGAGCACCATACGGAAAGTTAGGGCAGCTTCGTCTCACCCATCAGATACCGGTCCACTCCCCGCGCGGCCTTGCGTCCCTCGCTAATCGCCCAGACCACCAGCGACTGCCCGCGCCGCATGTCACCCGCCGCGAAGACGCCGGGCACAGACGACATGTAGTTCTCGTCCGCCGCGACGTTGCCGCGCGCATCCAGCTTCACGCCGAGCTGCTCGATCATGCCGTTGCGCACCGGACCGAGAAAACCCAGAGCCAGCAGCGTCAGGTCGACGTCCATCGTGAACTCGGTGCCGGGCACCGGCTCGAACTTCGGAGGCGGGCCCACGCGCAGGCCATGCAACTGCTTTACGTTGCCATTCTCGTCGCCGGTAAACTTTGTGGTCGCGACGCTCCACTCGCGGATGCCGCCTTCTTCATGAGCGCCCTCGATGCGCAATTGCATCGGCCAGAGCGGCCATGGCGTGAGTGGGGACCGTTCTTTGGGCGGCATGGGCAGAAGCTCGAACTGGTGCACGGAAAGGGGTTTCTGGCGGTGCGTGGTGCCCAGGCAATCCGCGCCGGTATCGCCGCCGCCGATGATGATCACGCGCTTGCCCGTGGCTAGAATCTGGTTCGCCACGGAGTCGCCTTCGCAAACTTTGTTTTGCTGCGGCAGAAAATCCATGGCGAAATGGATGCCGCGCAGCTCGCGGCCGGGCACGTTCAGATCGCGCGGCCACTCGGCGCCGCCCGAAAGCAGGATGGCATCGAACTCCTTGCGCAGGTCTTCCACGGGCACGTTGCCGCCGACGTGGGAATTCGGCCGGAACTCGACGCCCTCGGCCGACATCTGCTCCATGCGCCGGTCGATCAGCCGCTTCTCCATCTTGAAATTCGGAATGCCGTAGCGCAGCAGGCCGCCGATGCGGTCGTTCTTCTCGAACAGCGTCACCCAGTGGCCGGCGCGCGCCAGTTGCTGCGCCGCCGCCAGTCCTGCGGGACCCGATCCCACCACCGCTACGCGCTTTCCCGTTCGCGTTGCCGGCGGCTCGGGGGAGATCCAGCCGTGGTCGAAGGCGTAATCGACGATGGTCTTCTCGATCTGCTTGATGGTCACCGGCGGTTCGTTGATGCCGAGGACGCACGCAGCCTCGCACGGGGCGGGGCAGATGCGGCCTGTGAACTCGGGGAAATTGTTGGTCGCGTGCAGCACGCGTATGGCTTCGCGCCAACGGCCGCGGTAGACCAGATCATTCCAATCGGGAATGATGTTGTTGAGCGGGCAGCCGGTGTGGCAGAAGGGCACGCCACAATCCATGCAGCGCGCGCCCTGCTTGCGGATGCTGTCTTCGGGGAAGTCGAGATAAATCTCGAACCAGTCGTTGACGCGCTCGCTGACGGGACGCCGCTTGGGCATCTCGCGCGTGAACTCCATGAATCCCGTATCTTTACCCATGTGTTTGTTCCTGGGGCATTCGGCGGACAAAGGGGAGAGCGGGGGGCGAGGAGAGCGGGAGACGGGGGAGGAACTCCCGACGAAGCTTGGCCTCCCCCTCTCCCCCGCTCACCCTCTCGCCATCAGCCATGGATCACCTGCTGGTGTTGCGGTGAAGACTGGACAGGCAGGAATGCCTGCTCTGCATGGCGCGGAATTCCCAGCACCCTCTTGTACTCGTGCGGAAACACCTTCACGAATTTCGACACCATCACGCTCCAGTTATCCAGAATCCATTCGGTGCGCGGGCTGCCCGTGTACTCGAAATGTTTTGCAATCAGATCGCGCAGAAGCTGGATGTCGGCAGTGTCGGTAACCGGCTCGAGATCTACGCCCGCACGGTTGCAGCGCTTCTCGGCGAAATCGCCTTTCTCGTCGAGCACGTACGCAATGCCGCCGCTCATGCCCGCCGCGAAATTGCGGCCTGCCTTACCGAGTACGACCACCAGCCCCTTGGTCATGTATTCGCAGCCGTGGTCGCCCACGCCCTCCACCACCGCCGTCGCACCGGAATTGCGAACGGCAAAACGCTCGCCGGCCATGCCGTTGAAATACGCCTCGCCGCTGGTCGCGCCATAAAGCGCCACGTTGCCGATCAGGATGTTCTGTTCCGGCAGGAAGGTCGAAGCGCGCGGCGGGTAGACGATCAGCTTGCCCCCGGAGAGGCCTTTGCCGGTGTAATCGTTGGCGTCGCCTTCCAGCATGAGCGTGACGCCCTTCGCCAGAAATGCTCCGAAACTCTGGCCCGCCGAACCGTTGAATTCGAAACGGATGGTGTCATCGGGCAATCCGTCCGATCCGTACCGCCGCGCGATGTCGCCGCTCAGCATCGCGCCCACTGTGCGATGCACGTTGCGAATGGGCAGCTTGATTTCGATGCGCGTCTGATGCTCGATGGCTTCGCGTGCATGATCGATGAGCTTATAATCGAGCGCCTTATCGAGACCGTGGTCTTGTTCCTGAATGCGGCGCCGGGCGATGCGGCCGGGCGTCGGCGGGTTGTAGAGAATCGCGGAGAAGTCCAGCCCTTTGCCCTTCCAGTGGTCCACCGCCGCGCGCATATCCAGCATGTCCACGCGGCCTATCATTTCGTTGAAGGTCCTGAAGCCGAGCTGCGCCATAATCTGCCGCACCTGCTCGGCCATGAAGAAGAAGAAGTTGATGACGTGCTCGGGCTGGCCCAGGAATTTTTTGCGCAGCTCGGGATCCTGCGTGGCGATGCCCACCGGGCACGTGTTCAGGTGGCACTTGCGCATCATGATGCAGCCCAGCGCCACCAGAGGCGCGGTCGCGAAACCGAACTCCTCGGCGCCCAGCAGCGCGGCGATGGCTACGTCGCGGCCGGTCTGCAGCTTGCCATCGGTCTGTACGATGATGCGTCCGCGCAGGTCGTTCATGACGAGTACCTGCTGCGTTTCTGCGAGCCCCAGCTCCCAGGGAATGCCCGAGTGCTGAAGCGAAGTCAAAGGCGATGCGCCCGTGCCGCCATCGTGCCCGGCGATGGTGACGTGGTCCGATTTGGCTTTCGCCACGCCGGCCGCCACGGTTCCCACGCCCACTTCCGACACG
>JBGPKX010000205.1:0-10816 GCA_041486185.1 Bryobacteraceae bacterium
CGTTCGATTTATTGATCCCCTCGAACGAGAACACGTCGATCAGCTCCTGGCGCGACATCTTCTCCCGGTCGTCCTTCGGCGACCAGCCGAGTAGGCAGAGGAAATTGATGAACGCCTCGGGCAAGAAGCCTGCGTCGCGGTAGGTCGTGACGCTCAACACCGGCCCGTGCCGCCGTTTCGAGAGCTTGGTGCCGTCCGGCGAAACCAGCAACGGCAGATGAGCAAACTTCGGCGGCTCGGCGCCCGCGGCCTCAAAAATCAAAATGTGCTTGAAGGTGTTGGTGAGGTGGTCCTGCCCGCGGATGATGTGGCTGATCTTGAGGTCGGCATCGTCCGCGCAGGATGCCAGATGATACGTGGGCGTGCCATCGCTGCGCAGCAGGGCGAAGTCTTCGATATCGGCGGTGGATTTCGATTGCTCACCGTAGACGCCGTCAGAAAAGCGGATGTCGCGCACCGGCTCGCGCGGCACGCGGTAGCGCAGCACGAACGGCTCGCCCGCGGCGGCCCGCCGGTCGCTCTCCTCGCTCGAAAGCTCGCGCGCGCCCGGATTGAACAGCCAGGTTGCGCCGGTGCGCGATTTTTCGCCTTCGTCGTCCTGGGCGGGTGTGAAGTCGCGGTAAGCCAGGCCTTTCCGCAGGATACTTTCCGCTATTTCTTTGTGCAGCGCCAGCCGTTCGGACTGCCGGTGCTGCTCGTCCCAACCCATATCGAGCCAGTTCAACCCGTCGAAAATCGAGTCGAGCGAGGCCTGGGTGTTGCGCCCGACATCGGTGTCGTCGATACGCAGGATCATGGCGCCGCCGTGGCGGCGAGCATAAAGCCAGTTAAAGATAAACGTGCGCGCGCTTCCAATGTGCAGAAATCCAGTGGGAGACGGCGCAAACCGGACACGAAGCATGGGAAAGCCCAGTATAACAAGGCGGAACGCCTCGACCGGCAACATAGCTATAATGGCCATATGCGGAGTGTGAACATCGCGGATCTGAAGAATCAGCTCAGCGCCTACCTGCACCGGGTCCGCGCCGGTGAGGAACTGCTGATCCGCGACCGGAACATGCCGATTGCCAAGATCGTGCCCCTCCAGCAGGAGGATCTCGACGCGGACGAATTGTCTCTCGTGGCTTCCGGTCAGATGACATTGCCAAGGAATCCGTTCCACGAAGGCCGGTTCTGGGCTATTGGCTCCCGCGTGGTAAGGAATCCCAACCTGAAGGACGCGATTCGGAAAGCCATCGCCGCGGAACGCGAGGAAAGAAATGCCGGCCTTTTGGGACACAAGCGCCATCGTTCACATCTGCGTTCCAGGGCAAACAAGCAGCTCAGCTAAGGCGCTGCTCCGTGAACAAACGCCAGTGGTTTGGTGGGCAACGTCAGTCGAGGCGCAAAGCGCTCTGGAGCGCTTGCTGCGGAGCGGTGTCATTACGAACGCAGCTTACACGGCCTCGAGACTTCGACTCAGGCAGTTGCTCCGATCCTGGCGCGAGATCCAGCCGACCGAACCCGTCCGAGACCTGGCCTGCGTCCAACTGGAGCGGTTCCGCTTGCGGGCGTCCGATGCGCTGCAGCTTTCGGCGGCGCTAGTCTGGTGCAGGCAAAAGCCAAAAGGACGGCTCTTCGTCTGCAATGACGAAAGGCTCTCGGCAGCGGCCATGCAGTCGGGCTTTGACACCGTCGCGGTGTGACGGCGCGCCCCCTGAGATGCGTCCGGTCGCCGCGTTACAATACCTCCTTATGCGCATCACCACCATCGATACCTACATCGCCGGAAACCCCTGGAAGAACTGGCTCTTCGCCAAGGTTTCCACGGACGAAGGCATTCACGGGGTCGGCGAAGGCACCCTGAACTACTTCGGCAAAACCGTTGAGGCCGCGATTCACGAGCTCACGCCGCTGGTCCTCGGCATGGACCCGTTTCAAGTCGAGATCATCTCGCAGCGTCTCATCCGCGATGTCTACACTGAAGGCGCGCAAATCCATATGTGCGCCGCCGCCGCCATCGAGATCGCCCTCTGGGACATCATCGGGAAGGCCACCAATCAACCGATCTACAATCTGTGGGGCGGGCGGTGCCACGAAAAGCTGCGCGCCTACGCCAACGGCTGGTATCGCGGGCCGCGGACGCCCGAAAGTTTCGCCGAGAAGGCCAAGAAAGTGGCTGCCCGGGGATACACGGCCCTGAAGTTCGACCCGTTCGGCTCGGCGTGGCGGACACTTTCGCGCCACGATTTCGATCTTTCCGTGGACATTATCCGGGCGGTGCGCGACGCCGTGGGGCCGTCGGTCGATCTGCTGATCGAGGCACACTGCCGCTTCAACGTCGCGACTGCCATCGAATTCTCGGAGGCCATCCACCAGTTCCGGCCCACCTGGTTTGAAGAGCCGGTCCCGCACACCAATATTCCGGCCATGATCGAGGTGGCCCGCCGCAGCCCGGTGCCGGTCGCCACCGGTGAGAGCCTCTCCAGCAAGCAGCAATTCGCCGAACTGTTGAAGCATGAGGTGGTGAACATTCTCCAGCCGGAACCGCTCAATCTCGGGGGCTTGTTCACTGCGCGGATCGTCGCCGGCATGGCCGACGCCCATTTCGGCGTGATTGCCCCACACAGCGCCCAAGGGCCCATCTGCTCGGCGGCCTGTGTGCAGCTCAATGCTTCCATTCCCAACTTCTTCATCCACGAGATCTTCGACGAGTTCAACGAGCCGTGGGAAAAAGAAATCGTCACCAACCCCATAGTGGTGGTGAACGGGTACATCGATGTCCCCGAGCGGCCCGGCCTTGGCACCGACCTCAACATTGAAGAAATCAAGAAGCATCCGTACCGGCAGGAGAACTACTTGCCCCTGTTCAAGCCGGGCTGGGAGCGGCGCGATCGGCAAACCGCCGGTTAAGATTGGGAATTATCTTCCGGATCGTGTAAATTCGTCGGGTAAATTCCTCGTGCGGCCGGGCTGCTGTTCTTCAAGCGTTAACTTTTTTAATCGTTTACGAATGGCATCAGGCTTGCTCTTAGTGAAGACAGTTGAAGTGGCGCGAACCGGCGGGCTCGCACAGGATGCTTTCGGGCGAATGTGCGACCGCCGGTTTTTTATTTTTCCAGCGCGACAGGAATCCCGCCGCGCTTCAACGCAGCCCCCACATCCTCGGTCCTAAGCCGCGAGGCGTCGTAGTCGACCACGATTTCCTGCGTGGACGGCATCACTTGCACCCGCATGATCCCATAAATCGAGTGCGCGTCGGCGATACGCGGCATCAGTGGCTCGTCCAGCGGCCGTTCCAGGTAGAAACGAATCTGTGTCTTGGTCATGTCTCGACTTAAGAGCAAAGCCCTCAGGCGGGCACGTCGCGCGCGCCGTCCAATTCCTGCAGCAGATCGTCAATCAGCGCCTTGCGGCCGTCGTCGAATTCCGAGCGTGACGCGGAAGGCACATGCGAGAGCAGCCAGGCGCGAATCAGTTCGGTAACTGGCGTCGCCACGGACTCGTCGGCGCCGGGTTCAAAGCGTAACGGGATTTCCGACCGGTTGATGGCCTGCACCAGCAGCTCGGGGAACTTCATGCGACGGAGCCTCCGCTTGCAAGGTGAATCGCCGCGTGGTGGTTCAGCGGGCCGGAACCGCGGCCCAGGCCGGGCGCAGTACGGATTGCCTCGGTGATGAACGCTTTGGCGCGTTCCACGGCTTGCTCCAGCAGAGTGCCGCGCGCCAGCTCCGCCGTGATGGCCGCCGAATACGTGCAGCCGGTGCCGTGTAAATGGCGGGTCTCAATGCGCGGGGCACGGAATTCACGCGTGAAACCGGGAGTGTATAGGAGATCGACGGCATCGCCCGTCAAATGCCCGCCTTTGACCAGCACAGCTTTCGCGCCCATCCTGTGGAGTTCGCGAGCCGCGCGGCGCATGCCCTCAAGGTCCTTCACTTCGAGTCCGGTCAGCGCGGAGGCTTCGTCCAGGTTGGGAGTTACAAGAGACGCGTAGGGAAGCAATTCGTGGCGGATGGATTGCAGCGCCGCGCCCAAGTCGCCACCCAATAGCGATCGGCCCTGCTGGCTGACCAGGACCGGATCCACCACCAAAGGGAAATGAAAATCCTGAGCCGCCTGCGCCACACCCTGGATGATAGACCGGTTTCCCAGCGCACCCGTCTTAGCCGCCGTGGGTGGAATGTCGTCCAGCACGGCGCGAAGCTGGTGCAGAACCAGAACCGAAGGCACGTATTCGATGTGTTCCAGAGCCACGGTGTTCTGAACCGTGATCAGGGTGATCACGGCTTCGCCATAGACACCGAACTGGTGGAAGGTTTTAAGGTCGGCTTGTATGCCCGCCCCACCGGAAGGGTCGGAGCCGGCGATGGTCAGAGCTACGGGTTGCATAGGGAACGAGTAAGCCAGCAAACAGGCCGGAAGGCCTATTCTACTACCGCGATGGTCACGCCAGGCTGGCTGGACGCGTTTCCGATGCTGACCACGACAGGCACACTGCCCGTGGGTGCGAAGCCGCCGGGCACGCGGGCGTTGATCTGCAGCAGGCCGGCGTAACCGGGCGCTTCTCCCGCGAAAAGAATCTGGGCCGGATAGTCACCGAACATCAGAGTAACTGGCAGCGCCGGTACCGGGAATGGCGCTGTTGCCGGCTTGCCGTCCGCGCCGGCCGGGCGCGTAAGGCCAACGCCCGTGGCATAGAGCGTCACGATGGAGGCTTTGTGTGCGGGCTCCACAGGCGAGTTTAGAGCGCCGTTTTCGTTGAAGGCGACCGCCATGCCGGTCCCCGCGCTGAGGGTGAAGATTCCAGGCGCGGATGGCGCCACCGGCACCCTAGCTTTCCCGCGCAATTCTCCGTTGAAGAAGACTTCCACATCGGCCATCTCCGCGCCGGCGATTTCGTAGGGCGCCTGCGCATTCACCTGGCTGTCCTGCGCATAGAATAACGGGGCCTGTATGCCGTTGAACAGCACTTTGGTGGCGGCGAGTTCGGTCGGCAAAACGCCCGATGCGTCCAACGTGCCACCAGCCGCGGTGACAGGCCCGATGCCGCGTCCGAAAATCGAAACGATCTCGCCCGGCGCTACCGGGCCGGGCAGCATGCTCGCCGCGTTGACGACGCCGGGCGTCTGGATTTGCTCGACCGCGATAGGCCCAGGCGTCAGCTTGCGGAGGCGATTGTTGCCCGTATCGGCAATCCAGATATTGCCCGCAGCATCCACCGCCAGGCCTGACGGCGCATCGAGCGAGGCCGAGATCGCGGGCCCGGCATCGCCCGCAAAATCCGCTGAACCGTTGCCGGCAATCGTGCGAATGGTTCCGTCCGAACCAATCACGCGAACGCGATTGTTCCCGGTATCGGAAAGATAGAGGTTTCCCTGCCCGTCGAAAGCAAGTCCCGTGGGCGAGTTGAGCTGCGCCGAGGACGCCGGACCGCCGTCACCGGCGAAACCAGGGGCGCCCGTGCCCGCAAGAATGCTGGTGTGACCCTGCCGATCGACGCGCATAATGCGGTGCCACGCGCTATCGGAGCAGTAGACGTTCCCTGCCCCGTCCACCGCCACTCCGCGCGCCGCAACCTGAGCGGCAGTGATTACGATTCCCGCGGAATTCACCTCACGCACACGGCCGTTGCCTGCATCGGCGAAGTAGAGCGTCCCATCGGCGGCGATGGTCATGGCGCCCGGTGAGAAGAGCTGCGTGGATGCCGCCGACAGCCCGTCGCCAATGAATCCCGGGCTGCCGGTTCCCGCCAGCGTCTGTATATCGCCGGCCGCGGTAATTTCCTGGATGCGATCGTTGTTTTGGTCGGAGACGAGAATCGCGCCGGACGCTGCCACTGCGACGCCGGCAGGATAGTTGAGTTGATTCGGCGCACTGCCGGCGGTTCCGTCTCCGAGGATGGTTGTAGCGACGCCCGCGTGGTCCACCGCTCGCACGCGGAAGTTCTTCTGATCGGCAAAATACAACGTGCCGGCTGCATTGAGCGCCACAGCCACCGGCCCATTGAGGCGCGCGGAGGTGGCGGCCCCGCCGTCGCCGCGATACCCGTACGAGCCGTCGCCCGCGATCGATTGAAGAGAGAGGGCCGTCGTCACCTCCAGCAGATGCACCCTGCTCGCCAGGAAGAGATTGCCCGCGCGGTCGAGCGCCAGATCGCGGCCCGCGCCGGGGAGCGTACTGATCGTGCCCGTGGGGGAAACGAACTGGATGCGCTGATTGCCGCTATCGGCCACGTAGAGATCACCGGCGCTGTCGATCGCCACGCTCGTCGGAAGATTGAGCTGGTTGGGCAGGTCGGCCCCGGGATCGCCGGTTCCGAGCACCGTGGTGATGACTCCGTTAGCCACTTTGCGCACGCGGTGATTGCTGCTATCGGCGATATACAAACTGCCGGCGCTATCGAAAGTAATACCGGCGGGATAGGAGAGTTTGGCGGCCGAGGCCGCGCCGCCATCGCCCGCAAAACCCGGCGTCCCGTTGCCCACGACGCTCTCGACTACGCCATCCGGCCGCAGGCGCCACACGCGGTGGCCGCCGAATTCGGAGATGTAAAGCCTGCCTGCGGCATCGAACGCCACGTTGCGCGGCGCCAGCAGATTTTCGGTGCCTGGAACGGTGGCGATGTTTCCATCCGGGGAGACCTTGCGCACCCGGTTGTTGCCCAAATCGGCAATAAATAAGTTGCCGGCGCTGTCGACGGCTATACCGTATGGCGTGTTGAGACGCGCCGCGGATGCCGGACCGCCATCACCGCGAAAACCCGGAAAGCCATCACCCGCCACCGTCGAGATGGTGCCGTCGGGCGCAACTTTGCGTATGCGATGGTCGTTGGCGTCGGCGATGAAAGTGTTGCCGACGGAATCGACGGCCACCCCCTCGGCGTCGCTGAGTGGGGCCAGGATCGCCGGCCCCCCATCGCCCACCTGGCTGCTGCCCGCGACGGTTTCAATGGAGTAAACGGCCGCAGAAGTGGCGCCGGCACGCAGCATCCCCACTAAAGTCAGCGCAAGGATAGTAACTTTCATGAACCTGTCTAATGACCAGTGGGCAATCTGTATAGAAACTCTCAATTCCGCCGATAAGAGTAAGTGTGAGCTGCATACGCTGCTTGGCCGTGGCGGCGGTCATGGGGACGGGTACGCTTGTCGCCGAGACTATCCATCTGAAAACCAGAGATCTGGATCCCACACCGGACCGGACTGCCTACCAGGCCATGCCCTTGAAGCGCCGCATGCCGGGAACCTCGCACTATCTGATTCAGTTCGAGAAACCAGTGAGTGCGGAAACGTTCCATCTGTTGCGCGCGCGCGGGATCGTGGTGACCGGATATGTGCCGCGCGCGGCGCTGATGGTCGCTGCCCCGGACGACTCTTCTCTCGAGGGGCTGCCGGTTCGCTGGGTTGGGCGGCTGGAACAGCGCGACAAGATCAGCCCGCTGGTATTGATGCGAGCTTCCGTCCGCGGGCAACGGCAATACGTGGTGGAATTCCACCCGGACGTGGATATGGAGGATGCCCGCGCGCTGATAAAGGAACACAGCCTGCGCCTGATCGAGAACCCCGACACCGGCGCGCACCGCCTGCTGGTCAGCGGATCTTTCGGCGACCTCTCGCGGCTGGCTTCATGGGACGAAGTGGCCTATATTTTTCCGGCATCCTCGGAGCTGATCCGCCACGTGCCGGTGCGCGCCTGCGCCGGCGCCATCGTCCAGAACACCACCGTCGCCCCGTATTCCGGCCCGGGTTATCCCTGGTCGGTGACCAACGGGCTCACGCTCGCGTACGTTTTCTCTCAGCTCACCGACAAGCTCCCGCCGGCTTCCGCCCAGGCGGAGATCTTGCGGGCGTTCAATCAGTGGTCGACTGCGGCAAACGTGAACTTCACCGCCGGGACCAATTCACAGGCCACCCAGTTAATCAACATCCTGTTTGCGAGCGGTTCGCATGGCGATGCGTATCCGTTCGACGGCCCGGGTGGTGTTCTGGCGCACACCTTCTATCCCGCGCCGCCAAATCCCGAGCCAATCGCGGGTGATATGCATTTGGACGCCGACGAGCGATGGCAGATTGGCGCCAATACCGATGTGTTCAGCGTCGTTCTGCATGAGACGGGGCACTCGCTCGGGCTGGTTCACACCGACGATCCCGCCGACGTGATGTATCCGTATTACCGGCTGCAAACGCATTTAGGCACGGGAGACATTGCCGTTGTGCAAGGGATGTACGGGACACGTGACGGTTCCACGCCTGCTCCGCCGCCCGCCCCGCCGGCGCTGCCGCTGTTCCTGTCGATACAGAGTCCGGCCCAATTGTCCACCACAGCCTCCTCAATTTACTTCTGGGGCAGCACGTCCGGTGGGACCGGTTCGGCTCAGGTGACGTGGCGCACCAGTACCGGCCTCGCGGGAACGGCTTCCGGCTCGACCACCTGGAGCATCCCTGCAGTGCCTCTGAATATAGGCGGGAACCAGATCACCATCACGGCCACGGACCCTGCCGGCGACACCGTGTCGCAATTGATATCGGTCATGCGGCAACAGCCGCCCGCGCCGGCGCCGCCAACCGATCCGTCACCCGCGCCCACTCCCCCGGCGCCGGCTCCGGCATCGCCAACTCCGGCATCCCCCGCTCCCAGAACGCCCGCTACCCCAGCGCCGCCATCGCCACAACCTCCTGGAACCCCTGGCGACAAAACTCCGCCCTGGCTCCTGATTACGAATCCGGGGTCCACCATCATTTCCACGAAATCGAGCACCATTTCTTTTCAGGGCCTCGCAACCGACAATGTCGGAGTCAGCTTAGTCACCTGGACGAGCTCCAACGGCACTGCGGGCAACGCTACCGGAACGATCACCTGGGTAGCCAATGGCATTCCACTTCAGTACGGCAATAACGTCATCACCATCAGAGCCTTCGACGCCGCCGGGAACAGTGCCTGGCGCGCCGTAATGGTCGTCCGGAATTAGCCACTCGCTAAACCCGCCTGCCAGAATCGCACTCTTCACCTGAAAAGAAGAGCGCCTCGGCACGCGCCCCCGATGTCCAGGAAGACCCTGCGCCACAAGCAGGCTCTTCGCGGCGGGCGCTGAGATCAGCATGGTGAGTCTGGCTGCCTGCCTTGCCAGGATGGTTTGGCCGAAAAGGCGAAGGTGAGCCAGTCGCCCGTCGCGACGATAGCCGGCGGCAAGCCGGGGTGTCGAGCTCACGCAGCCCCGGTCTCGTCTCTTACTGCTTCTACTGCTTCGGAAAATTCGGCATCGCTTTCACTTCTTCAATCTGCAGCGTGTGCCGGTGTGAATGCGCCGAGATGAGGAGCAGCCACTGGTACCCATCCATCAGCTTGAAGGCGGGATGCTCCATGAAATGATCGCGCAAGCTGTCCTGCGTTTGTTCCACGTAGGCGATGGTGCGGTCGCGGCTTTCCTTGAAGTGATCGACGAGCGCCTGCTGTGTTGCCCAGCGGTGAGTGGGACGCAGCATTTCCGGCGCCTGCGCCTTATGGCTGCGGTCCACCATTTTTTCCAGAATCATCTCGTCTTTGCCGCTGACCTCGGCTTTCTTGTCCGGCTGCGCGGGAGCCTTCATCAGGTTCTCGTTCACAAGCTTGAGGATCGTATCCTCGGAGACGGCGATATGTTCGGCGGCTTCGGCGACCGACCACACCTCCGGCGAGGGTTTGAAATTCCACTGTGCTTCGGAGAGGCCGGCTACCGAGTCCAGGAACTGCTTGCGCGTGGCGTGCAGTTCGCTCATGGCGCGTTCCCGTTCTTCCTTGGTGAGAGCTTGCGTGAATGCGGGCGCCGCGACGCTCATCAGTGAGATCAGTACAAGCATTTTCTTCATATGATGTTTTCTCCGGTCGATGATCCCCTCAGAATAACAGCAACTCAGGATCTGTCCAGGCTCATGTTCAGAGGCGCGGCTCTCATGCCCTGGGACGGTGACAGATTGTCACCGGGGCCGCTGCAAATTCACACTATCGAAAGACTTACCAGGCTGGAACACGGCGTGCACTCTGGGTTGGTATGCCATCGTTCCGTCAGCTCCAAGATTCGTTGTCCAAGTTTCGCCAGTTGGTCTCCGAATCCAGAATCAGCTCGCGGCAGCCCTTCGATATGGCCGCGGACCTCGCCTGGCGTGATGGCCGCGGCAGAATCACGCACGCCCGCGGCCGTTGTTTGGACATCTCAGAAACCGGCGCTTGCATTGTGTATTCCCAGCCGATTGTGCTCCCGGCCATCGTGCAGTTCCGCACCGAACCCGACGGCGTATGGAGAACCGGCCGCGTTCGACACTGCACACCGAGGGGCTCGGAATACGAAATCGGCATCGAGTTTTCCGCTGCCGCTGAACTGCAGGCCATAACCAAGATGTAGCCGTCCGCCGAAACGCGCCGTTTAATAAAAAAGCCGCGCCCCCCGTTTTGCGGGAAGCGCGGCTTCTGACTTCTTATTCCTGACTTCTTATTCCTGACTTCTTATTCCTGACTTCTTGTTCCTGACTTCTGATTCCTTCTTAGTAATCCATCCCCTCGGGCCCGCCGTGACCGCCGGGCGACGGCGCCGCCTTCTTCTCCGGGATCTCGGCGATCATGGCTTCGGTGGTCAACATGAGCGAAGCGATGGACGACGCGTTCTGTAGCGCCGTGCGGGTCACCTTGGTCGGATCGATCACGCCCGATTTCACCAGATCCTCATACTGATCGGTGGCGGCGTTATATCCGTGGTTGGGATTGCTATGGGTGCGAACCGTATCCACCACGATGGCGCCTTCGTTGCCCGAGTTGGATACGATCTGGCGCAGCGGCTCCTCGCAGGCCCGCTTGACGATGTTCA
>JBGPKX010000206.1:0-10788 GCA_041486185.1 Bryobacteraceae bacterium
AGGCATCATGTCCAACATCATCCGCACCTTCCTGTGCGATGAGGATGAGGTGCTCACGACCGAAGCGGCGTTCATCGGCTTTCAGGTGCTCGCCAAATCGCGTGGCGTGAAATATCGTACAGTGCCGTACAAAGACTGGCACTACGACCTGGCGGCACTCGCGTCACACATCAACGAGAACACCAAGATCATTTACCTGGCGAATCCCAATAATCCGACGGGAACGATTTTCACGCGCCACGAGTTCGACGATTTTTACCGGCACGTGCCGGAGCGTGTGCTGATCATCCTCGACGAAGCCTATTTCGAATACGCCAAGGATAACCCTCGGTATCCGGATTCGATGCACTACCGCTACGACAACGTGATCACGCTGCGGACGTTCTCGAAGATCTACGGTTTGGCCGGCGTGCGCATCGGCTACGGGTTCGCGCACGAAGAGCTGATCGCGAATCTGCTCAAAGTGAAACTGCCGTTCGAGCCCAGCACGCTGGCCCAGGCCGCGGGCATCGGCGCGCTGGCAGACAAGGCGTTCTTGCATCGCTCGCTGGAATTAAATGCGCGCGGGCTTCGGCTGCTCACGGATTCGCTCCGTGAGATGGGACTGACGGTAGTGCCTTCGGAAGCCAACTTCGTGATGATAGTTTTTGCTGGCGTGGAACAAGCCGTGCGCGTGGTTGAAGATCTGCTGACACAGGGCGTGATCGTGCGGCCGCTCACGGCGTTCGGACTTCCGCAATGCATCCGCATTTCGACCGGAACGGACGAAGACAACGCGCGGTGCGTGGCGGCCATGCAGAAGGCCGTGCTGGCCGCAGGAGTAGTGGAATAGCCATTCATGCGCGGGTTTTTGGAGACTTGATATGCAGCAACTCGCCGAGAACTCAACACTCGTGAGCGCGGATTTTCTTCCGCTGAACGGGACCGATTACGTCGAGTTTTACGTAGGCAATGCGCGCCAGGCCGCGTACTACTACCGCGCGGCGTTCGGCATGCAACTGGTGGCGTACAGCGGCCCGGAGACAGGACAGCGCGGACGCGCGTCTTATGTCGTCCAACAGAACAAGATTCGCCTGGTCCTGACTACGCCGCTGCAATCGGGCGATCCCGGCACTGTTCCCATCAGCGACCACATCCAGCGGCACGGCGACGGCGTGCGCGACATCGCACTCTGGGTGGATGACGCCGAGGCGGCTTATCGTGAGACCACCAAGCGCGGCGCGCATGGGGTGCGCGAGCCTGAGGTCCTGCGCGACGACCACGGCGAGGTGCGCATCTCGGCTATCGCGACGTACGGCGATACGATTCACTCTTTCATCGAGCGACGAAATTACAGCGGCGTGTTTCTGCCAGGTTATACGGAAGTGGACGGGCCCGACGTTGTGGCACGGCCGGTAGGGTTGAAGTACATCGACCACATGGTGGGGAACGTCGGCTGGGGCGAAATGAACCGCTGGGTGGAGTTTTATCAGAACGTGATGGGCTTCCGGCTTTACCAGCATTTCGACGACAAGGACATCAGCACGGAATATTCCGCGCTCATGTCGAAAGTGATGGCTAACGGAAATGATCGCGTGAAATTTCCCATCAACGAGCCGGCCGAGGGCAAGCGCAAATCGCAGATCGAAGAGTATCTGGAGTTTTACAGAGGCCCCGGTGTGCAGCACATCGCCATGGCGACCGACGACATTGTTGCGACCGTGTCGAAGCTTCGCGATCAAGGCGTGGCATTTCTGCGCGTGCCCGGCACTTACTATCAGGAGCTCGAGGGGCGCGTCGGCAAGATCGATGAGCCAATGGAGCGGTTGCAGGAGCTCGGCATCCTTGTGGATCGCGACGATGAGGGCTACATGCTGCAGATCTTCACCCGGCCGGTGGAAGACCGGCCCACGCTGTTCTACGAAGTGATCCAGCGCAAAGGCAGCCGCAGCTTCGGCAAGGGCAATTTCAAGGCGCTGTTCGAGGCTATCGAGCGCGAGCAGGCCCTGCGCGGTAACCTGTAACGGTTGAAACTCTGCACGTTTGAAATTGACACCCACCTGGGCCGGCATCGGCGGCTGGGCGGGGTGGTTCCCGGCGGAATTATCGATCTGAACTTCACCTGCGCCGCCAGATTCGCCGCACAAGGTGAGGTGCAACCGCAAAAGATTGCCGACGTGCTCCTCCCCGGCGACATGCGCGCGTTCCTGGAGGCCGGACCCAGCGCGATGGCCACCGCGCGCGAGACCATTGCGTTTCGCGAAGAGAGCGGCGTACGTCAGGGGCCGAATGGCGAAACGCTGGTCTACGAGCCGGTGCAGGTGAAGCTGCTGGCGCCCTTGCCGAACCCGGCCTCGGTGCGCGATTTCTACGCCTTCGAAGCGCACGTGAAGAAGGGCTTCGAAAAGCGTGGCGAGCCCATGCCCGCCGAGTGGTATCAGATTCCGGTGTATTACAAGAGCGGGCACCACAACATCATTGGGACGGATCAGGATGTGAAATGGCCGTCGTTCACCCAGAAGTTCGATTACGAGCTGGAACTGGCCGCCATCATCGGGAAAAAAGGCAGTAACATCCCGGCGGATAGGGCGGGGGAGTACGTCGCGGGCTTCTGCGTGATGAACGATTTCAGTGCACGCGACATTCAGCGGCAGGAGATGAAGGTGCGACTGGGTCCGGCCAAGGGCAAGGACTGGTGCACGGCGCTCGGACCCTATCTGGTGACGCCGGATGAAATCGAGGACCCGTACAATCTCCATATGACGGCGCGCATCAACGGCGAACTGTGGTCGGAAGGAAACTCGAATTCGATGTACTGGAAGTTCGAGCAGATGATCGAATTTCTTTCAAAGGACGATACCATCTGTCCGGGCGACGTGATCGGCTCGGGCACGGTGGGCACCGGCTGCGGTCTGGAACTCGACCGCTGGCTGAAGCGCGGCGACGTCATGGAGCTGGAGATCGAGAAGATCGGCGTGTTGAGGAACCGGGTGGTCTGAGATTTCTTGCGCGATCTCCGCGTGAAGATCGCCGCCTATCAGCGGATCACTAAGGTTCGCAAGCGCTCTGGGCCCATGTGGCAGAGCAGATCTTACGACCACATCCCTTCGAACACGAGCCGAATTCGATGAGACTCCGGAGTACATGCACCAGAACCCTGTTCGAAGAGGTTTGGTCGAAGATGCTCTCGACTGGAAGGGGTCGAGCGCCGCCTGGTACGCCAACCGAACCGGCCCGATTGAAATCGACGATGTCAGATTGCGGCTGAATCCGTTGAATAGAATCTGAGCGAAAGGCCGCAAGTCCCCGCAAAAGCGGCGTGGCCCTGCGCTACAGGTGATCGAAGGAATCTACGATGACGCTACGCCAGCTCGGACCGGCAGCAGGACCAGTGAACATCGGCGTTCCTGCAGAGCGGGCGACCGAGGATGGTGCTGAGGAGAACGCCGTTGAGATCCGTAGTGACGACGCAATTGGAATCGAATTTCGGATGCGTCCCCAGCGCCAGGTAGTGGAAATCGTAGTAATGCGCGCCGATCTGTACTCCCTTCGCACCTTTCGCCGGATATAGCTTGTAGTTCTTCACGTTGGCCCCGCCGTTCACAACCTCAAGCGGGGGCTGGCCGGTGTTGAATCCGTCCACGTTCTGACCGGCGGAGTTGCTCAGAGCGACCGTATCCGGGACGTAGAAAGACAATGTGATCCCTTGCGGGACAACCGTGGTTCCAAAAGTGGGGTGCCACGCGCCGTGTCCGGTGATCACCACTCGATTCCGCTTCTCGAATTTGGAGATGAGACCTGAAACCCTACCCGCCATGCGTTGCCTCCGGCTTAAATCTACTGGAGATTATAGCGCTGAAGAACCAGTGCATTCATCGGCAGGCAGGGCAGGGAATGCCTTCGCTACACGCGCAGAAAGCTCTTCAAGTCCCGTTCGTTCACCTCCGGCTCGCCGGGCGCCACGTTGTTCAGCTTGCCGTCACGCAACCAGCGCTCTAGCTCATCTACCAGGCTGAACAAGTGGTCGAACGAATCCACGATGAACAGTAGGGGCTGATAGTGGTCGATTTCGAACACCTGGTTGATGGCCCATTCGAGCTGAATAGGGTAGCGCTGCACCTCGGGCGAATCGATGGCGTGCTGGATTTCGCCGTATGAGCTAAGCAGGCCGCTGCCGTAAACGCGCAGGCCATCTTTCGAGCGCATCAAGCCGAATTCGACCGTGAACCAGAAGAAACGCGCCATGGCTTTGATGATGCTGGTGAGGCGGCGGACGCGTTCGGACTCGTCGCGGATGCCGGCCACAAGTTCGGCTGCCGTGTGCGCGCACTCGCCGAAGCGTACCAGCGTCTCAGCGAAGGCCTTGTCGGTGTGCATAGGGACATGACCGGCGACGTCGTGAAAAATATCGGGCTCCGGCAAATAGTCGAGCTTGCCGGAAGGGCGGATGGCAATAGTTGTCGGAAACGAGCGGTTGCGCAGGCAATCGAAAAACAGGAAAGCCGGAATGTAGCCGCTTACCGCTTTCGCCTGAAATCCGGTGAGCGGTTTAAGAAACTTGTTCACGTCCTCCAACTTGGGGACGTGCAGCGGGTCCAGACAAAGCGAGTGGATTCCCGCAAGAAAATGCGGGTTGGCGTAGCGCTCCCAGCGCGGGGCCATGTGCGCGAAAAGATGCCGCCAGGCTTCGTGATTTTCTTCGGAGTAGAGTTCGTAGGGCTGGTGGATGTAAAGCTGGCCGCTGAGCTGTGCTTGCTCAATAAATGGCGATCGGTTCGTGGTGAGGCCGGGAGGCTCGACAACCGACGTTTGCCGAGGCATACTCAATTTCACCCGTCTGTATGATACCACCACTAGATAGTGGTGTAGAAAACACGGCTATTCTGAAGATAAGGAGGCAGCATGTATCCTCTCAAGAAGGGCAAGACCACATCACAGGCGCATGTCGGTCTGCCGAACGGGACATTTGAGGAAGAGCATGGGCGCAAGGGCTTCTACGGCAAGTCCGCGCACCTCTACCATGCGCATCCGCCCACGGGATGGATTCGCTTCGAGGGCAAGCTGCGGCCGCACTGTTTCGACCTGAACCGGCTCGCACCGGCCGACCAGAGTGATCCCAACGGCATGCCGGCGGCATTTCTAGGAAATGCGGATGTGACACTCTATGTTTCGCGCCGCTCCGAGCCGATGCCGTTTTACTACCGCAATGCGGATGGCGACGAACTGATGTTCGTGCATCGGGGTGAAGGCGCCATCGAGACGGATTTCGGACCCCTCGAATTCGAGAAAGGCGATTACATCAACATTCCGCGCGCGGTCACCTATCGCGTAATTCCGCGGATGCACGACAATTTTTTCCTGATCGTGCAGTCGAAGACGGAATTCAATCAGCCGGAGAAGGGGCTGCTTGGGCAGCATGCGCTGTACGACCCCGCCGTCATCACCACGCCTGAACCCGCGCCGAAACTCGATGACGACCGCGAGTGGGAAGTGCGTATCAAGGTGGATGACGAAATTTCGAAGGTCATTTATCCGTTCAATCCGATGGATGTGGTGGGATGGAAAGGCGATCTGACGGTGTGGAAGATCAACATGCGTGATATCCGGCCCATCATGAGCCACCGGGCGCACTTGCCGCCAAGCGCGCACACTACCTTCGTAACCGAAGGCGCGGTGGTGTGCAGCTTTCTGCCGCGGCCGCTCGAGCAGGATGAAGACGCGCTGCGTGTGCCCTTCTTCCATCGGAACACCGATTACGACGAGTTCATTTTCTATCACGATGGCGATTTCTTCAGTAAAGACAACATCAAGCCAGGCTGGGCCACGCTGCATCCGCGCGGCATTCATCACGGACCGCATCCCAAGGCGCTGGCCAACCAGAAAAAGAAGACGCATACCGACGAATACGCCGTGATGCTGGACGGGCTAAATCCGATACACGTGCTACCGGCAGGGGAATCGGTCGAGTGGAAGGAATATTGGATGAGCTGGATGGAGCCGGCGCCGGCCGCGCGATAGCAGTGGCACAGGCATTCCCGCCTGTGCGGGTTTCGTTTGACACAAGCGCACAGGCAAGAATGCCTGTGCCACCAACATGATCATCAAACCTGAGGAGCACGATTACCACGACATCTATAAGCTGATGGTCGGCGTTATTGTGCCGCGGCCGATCGCTTTCGTCTCGACTATCAGCGCAGACGGCATTCGCAATCTCGCGCCGTTCAGTTTCTTTACCGGGATTAGCGCCAATCCGCCGGTGATTTGCTTCTGCACCATGGTTCGCGGCTCGGATGGCACGCGGAAAGACACGCTGCGCAATATCGAAGCGGTGAAGGAATTTGTGGTGAACATCGTTTCGGAGGAATTCGCGGAGAAGATGAACATCTGCTCGGCCGAGTTTCCGCCGGAGGTGGACGAATTCGAGGCATCCGGCCTGACACCCATCCCGAGCGATCTGGTGAAACCGCCGCGCGTGAAAGAGTCGCACATCAACATGGAGTGCCGGCTGGTGCAGATTGTCGACGTCAGCGTGAAACCCCTGGGCGGCAGTGTTGTGCTGGGAGAAGTGTTGCGCTTCCACATCGACGACGGGCTGATTGATAATTACAAAATCGATCCCGACAAACTGCATCCCATCGGCCGCATGGGCGGGCCTACCTACACGCGCACTACGGACCGGTTCGACATGGTGCGGCCCAGGATCGAACAAAAAGAGCTCGGCGAGATCAAATGATGAGCGGCCGCTGGATCTGGGAGCCGTCGCGCGAGTGGATCGAGCAGACCAATGTCTGGCGGTTCATGCGCAAGCTCGGCTTCACGGATCGCGAGGCTTTTCTGCGCTATTCCCGAGACAACCTCGAAGAGTTCTGGGACCAAATGGTGCGCGAGGCGGGAATCGATTGGTTCCATCCCTATGATCGCGTGCTCGACACCTCGCGAGGCGTTGAGTGGGCTAAGTGGTTCCACGGCGGCAAGCTGAACATGGCCGCGAATTGTCTCGACCGCCACGTGGCAAGCGGCAATCCTGCGTGCATCTGGGAGGGTGAGGATGGCGCCGTCCGTTCCTTGACCTTCGCGCAACTCGCCGAAGACGTGAACCGACTGGCAAATGGCCTGCAAACCCTGGGCCTCGGCAAGGGCGATCGCGTGGCGCTGGTGATGCCGATGGTCCCGGAAGTGGTCACGATTCTGTACGCGTGCTTCAAGCTCGGCCTGGTCGTGGTGCCGATTTTCGCCGGCTTCGGCTCAGGCGCCATTGCGACGCGTCTCGAAAATTCGGGTGCGCGCGTGGTCTTCACGGCCGATCACGCGCAGCGCCGCGGAAAACTCCTCCCGCTCAAGGAAAAGGTGGAGCACTCGCTCGAAAGAGCCACGGCCGTAGAAAAGGTGATCGTCTACCCCTATAAAGGCGGCGAGATTCCATGGCGCGAGGGCCGGGACATCTGGTGGCCCGCGCTGCTCGGAGGCCCCAGAGCGCGTCCCTCGCTGCCGCTAGATTCCGAAGACCGCGCCTTCATCCTTTACACATCCGGCACGACAGGCAAGCCCAAGGGCACGGTGCATACGCATGCCGGCTGCCTCGCGCAGATGAGCAAAGAGATTTACCTGGCGTTCGATCACAAGCCCGCAGACCGCTTCTGGTGGCTCTCCGACATCGGCTGGATGATGGGGCCGTGGACCATCATCGGCAACCACCACTTTGGCGGGACCATTTTCCTGTACGATGGCGCGCCCGATTACCCCGGCCCGGACCGGTTGTGGCAGATGATCGAGCGCCACGGTATCACGACGTTCGGCATTTCGCCCACGGCGATTCGACTGCTCATGCGCAGTGGCCCGCCCAAACAGCAGATGCGCTCGTTGCGTCTGCTGGGTTCGACCGGCGAACCGTGGGATGAGACGTCGTACCAGTGGTTCTTCGAAAACGTCGGTCAAGGCCGCTGCCCGATTATCAATATTTCGGGCGGCACCGAAATTGTCGGCTGCTTCCTGTTTCCATTGCCCATTCAGCCCTTGAAACCCTGCACGCTCGGTGGGCCGGCGCCGGGCATCGCGACCGAAGTTGTGGATGACGCGGGCCGGGCTATCAGAGGCGCAAAGGGTTATCTGGTCTGCACCAAGCCTGCGCCCTCGATGACGCGCGGCATCTGGGGCGATCCCGAACGCTACCTCGAAACCTACTGGTCGCGCTGGCCGGGCTGGTGGTATCACGGCGACTGGGCCAGCGTGGATGACGACGGCTGCTGGTTTCTGCATGGACGCGCGGACGAATCCATGAACGTGGCGGGGCGCAAAGTGGGGCCGGCGGAGGTGGAAGACGCGCTGATCGAGCACCCGGCAGTTTCGGAGGCCGCGGTCATCGGCGTGCCGGATGAGCTGAAGGGCGAGAGCATCGTGGCCTTTGTCGTCCCCAAGGCGGGCGTCGCGGTTACCGCCGAACTGGAACAGCAGCTTTCGACACACCTAGTCGATTGCCTCGGCCCGACATTCAAGCCTCGGGCAGTGGTTGCTGTCCGTGAACTGCCCAAAACGCAGAGTGGCAAAATTGTTCGCCGCCTGTTGCGGCAGAAATATCTGGGCGAGGCGCTGGGCGATCTTTCGACCGTCGAAAACCCGCACGCGCTGGATAGCCTCGGGGCCAACTAGGTCGCAGGGATTTCGTTAGCATGGGAAAAACACTTGCTAACGCGCGGCTCGGAATGTGCCTTGAGCCGTGGCCATGAGGGAGCGGCCATGCTCACGTGTGTCTTCAACGGTTGATCGACTTGTTGCCGGGACGTATACTCAATCGCATGAGGTGGGTCATCGTTCTTCTGCTGACAGTTGCGCTGCTACTTGCCGGCTATTCTTTGTACAAGACGAAGCGAATTGAATCGGCAACGAAAGCACAAGTTCGCTTGATAGCTGCGGCCGCGCGCTAACGTTTGCACGGCGACATGCCGGACCCATCTGCAGCGGCAAGATTGTTCGCCGGCTGTTGCGCAGAAATATCCGGACGAGGCGCTGGGCGATCTTTCGACTGTAGAAAATCCGCATGCGCTTGAGGCCATTTGGCCTATCGATCCGGCCTAACTAACTACTAACCTTTTTCAGCATTCCCCTGCATGTCCCAGAGGCTTATCATCGGGCCAGTACAGGTGTCGGCCGCCCGAAACAGGAAAGTGTGACGCGGTTGAGAAGACTACTGGATGTCCGGCAAACCGGCGAAGATGCCGAGAAGCTTCGCGCGGATCTTCACAAGCGCATCATCGGCCAGGACCATGCCATTCAACAAATCGTCAACGTCTATCAAACCTTCCTCGCGGGGATGAACAGTCCCTCACGCCCTATTGGCAGCTTCCTGCTTCTCGGCCCGACCGGGACCGGAAAAACGCGGCTGGTGGAGGCCATGGCCGAGAGTCAGGTGGGGGATGCGCGCGCCATGGTCAAGATCGACTGCGCGGAATTTCAGCACAGCCACGAAATCGCCAAGCTGATCGGGTCGCCCCCGGGATACCTGGGACACCGCGAGACGCATCCGGTTCTCAGCCAGGAAATATTGAACCAGTACCACACCGAAACGGTGAAGCTGAGCTTTCTGTTGTTCGATGAAATCGAAAAGGCCAGCGACGCGTTGTGGAACCTGCTGCTAGGCGTCCTGGATAAGGCCACGCTCACCCTCGGCGATACGCGCCGCGTGGACTTCTCGCGCACCATGATTTTTATGACCAGCAACCTGGGGGCCGCGGAGATGAATTCCATCCTGCGGCCCAACCTGGGTTTCGCCACCGGTGAGCTGGAGCGGGAGCGTCAGGCCGGCCAACTGGATGGGAATACCGCGGACAAGATCTCGCGAGCCGGCGTCGAAGCCGCGCGCCGGCGCTTCACGCCGGAGTTCATGAACCGTCTGGATAAAGTGCTGGTCTTCCGGCCGCTGGCGGAGAATGAGTTGCGCAAGATCCTGAACCTGGAGTTGAACCTGCTGCAGCAGCGGATTTTCAGCTCGTCCACGCCGACGCCGTTCTTCTTTGCGCTCACGCCCGCCGCCAAGGACTTCCTGCTGCGCGAGGGAACCGATCTGAAGTACGGCGCGCGGCACCTGAAGCGGGCTATCGACCGCGAGCTGGTGGATCCGTTATCGAACCTCATTGCCAGCGGACAAGTGCGCGGCGGCGATCTGATCAGCGTGGACTTCAATCCCGCGACGAATCAGATGGCTTTCTTCAAAGAAGCCGAGGATGTGCCCGATCATGCAATCTTCAAGCTGCTGGAGCTTGCGGTAAGCAATCCGGCGACGGCGCATTCGATCAGTATCGAGACGCAGCTCATCCAGGCAGCCGTGCCATTCATGGAGCTGGAGCACCGGGCGATTTCGGTGGGCGAGCGGAACTGAGTGGGCACGCCGGAGGCCTGGTCCTCCCGTCACTTCGCCCATTCCGGAAACGCGGCAATGGCATCCATATAGTTGTGAATCTTGTCGGTGTGGGCGTCTTCCTGCCAGCCGCCGCGGCCCGGGCGGAGCGCGTTCTCGCGCGGGCAGCCATCGTCATTGATGGCGTACAGCGCGTAGTTTAGGTTTTGATAGGCCAGTCCCTTGTATTCGGGCGAGCCGGTGGCCGCCGAGTACACGGCCAGCACAGCGCCGAAAGTGGAGGCGATGCCGCCCCAGGGCTCTTTGTCGTAATCCTGCTCGCCGCAGATCAGGAAGCCGTTACGGACCACGGTAAAGTACCGAATGGTGAAATCGATGAGCGCCTTGGCGTGGGCCTGCCAATCGTCATCGATGGCCTCTTTCTTCTCGATCAGATAGCGTGCCAAGTTGAGCGGCGC
>JBGPKX010000207.1:0-10707 GCA_041486185.1 Bryobacteraceae bacterium
TCCACGTTGAACGTGAGGCCCCGGCCGGGGCGATAGTTGAAACCCGCGAGGCCCACTTGACGGCTGAGCGTGGCGGATTCCACAGGAAGGTCCGACAAGAATGAGGCGCGCGTGTCTGCGTCGCCCCAGACGTAGCGGTGCCCGCCGCGCAGCGTGATCTTCGAGGTCAGGTCCAGCAGGACGTCTATCTGCTGCTGGTTGTAATTCCGCACTAGCCTGTCCGTAAAATCCGCAAGCTGCGCCGCCAGCGCCGGGTTGAGTATCTGCTGGTTGAGCGCTGCCGACGACCCGTTGTGCAACCGGTCCGTCATCCAGGATTCGATGATGCGCAGCCGCCGCGCGGGCCGCAGCTCAAAGCCCAAAGTGGCGGTCGTGTGCGGCTGTTTGGCGGTCGCAGTGAGCAGGTCGAGTTCGCTCGTGAAGAACAGCAGCGAGGTGAGTTCCACGAACTGGCCCGTGTTGAACTGCGCGTAGTTAACGTCGGTCGAGGGCCGGCTATAGAGAAACTGGCCGAACACGTCCATCCAGGGCGCCGGGCTGGCGGTGACCAGCACTTTACTGTAGATGCTTGTCCCGCGCACTCCGTAGGCTTGCGTCAGGTCCGTGAGCGACAACTGCTGGCCGAAAAACGGCGTCAAGCGGTTGCCGAGGTTCTGCTCGCTGGTGAAAACCTGCTGATCGTCCTTGAAGGTGGTGCCGCCCTGTTCGAGCGTGACATGAAAACGCGGCATTTCGATGCGCACGCCGCCGCGGAAGTTGTCGGTCTTGTCGCGCAGGCTGTTGGCCACCGGATACTCGTTGGCATCGCTGACAAAATCCGTGATGCCGGTGCCGAAGCCCGCATCGTGGGAATACGCCAGGTAGGGCACGATGCGTTTTCCCGGCCGCAGGTCCAGCTCGAAATCGGTCATGCGGCGATGCGTGTCGAAGGAGCGCTGGTCGAGAAAAATGCCCAGGCCGATGGTCGGGTCGGCGAACGAGGGCAGGAAGTTGAAGTACGCGATATTGCGGTAATCGAAGCTGAAGTTGTACCAGTCGTGCCGCGTGGCGTCCACGTGCGCGGTGGTGTACGGATCGCCGCCCCAGTTGTTTCCACGGACGTGGATGCTATCGAACCAACGCCGTGCCGCGCTCTGGAAGGTCAGGTCCACGCCGAACAGCTTGGGGCCTTGGCCCAGGTTGACCACGCTGCGATAGGTGTCGAAGCTGCCGCCCACGCCAGTGTGCCAGCGATAGCCGAAGTCGATCGTGCCCGTCACTCCCGCGGCTTCCGCCGGAACCGGCGATGGCGCGGCTTCAGCCGGTGGTTGCCCCGCTGGTTGTCCCGGCTGCGCGGCCGCTGCGGGCTGCTCCCCTGCCGGCTTTTGTGCCGTCTCTCCAGCCTTGGGCTCCTGCGCCGCAAGCGGTAAAGCGATCAGGACTGCCAGCCAGCACTTCATCGCAGTAGCTCCGGGTTGGCATTCGATCCGTGGATCTTCACGTGGCAGACCGTGCAATTCTGGTAAAGCGGACTCAGCAGATTGTGAAACGCCGGTGGAACCCCGCCCAGCGTATTCGAGACCGCCGCGGTGCGTGGCGTATTGGCGTGGCACTCCAGGCAGGTGAACCGCACCTCCTGGCGGCTCAACATGCGCGGATTCGCCGAGCCGTGCGGCTCATGGCAGCTCGCACAGCCTTCCAGACGCACCGGCGCGTGCTCGAACACGAACGGCCCGCGTTTGTCGCCGTGGCACTTAAGACATCCCGGCTCATTGGCCGAAACGGTCACAATGGAGCGTGGCAGAACACTGCCGTGGGGGTTGTGACAGTCCACGCAGGACATCGCGCCTTCCGGCAGCTTGTGTTTGTATGGGCGCCGGAAACTCGCCCAGACCGCTGTGTGGCAGGTAGCGCACTGGGCGTTGATGGCCGCCGCACGCCGCGGTACTAACTCCTCCGCTGATTTGTGAATGGAGTGGCAGGTGACGCAACTCACCTGGTTCCGCGCGTGGCTGTTTTGCAAGCGCCCCACGTGCGTGGGCTGGTTGAGATGGCAGCTCAGGCAGCCCTTGTCGGCATTCGCCACCGCGGCCTTAGCCGGATTGCGAATGTCGGCGGCTGAGGCGCTCTCCGTGTGCTTGCTCGCCGGCCCATGGCAGGACTCGCACGCCCGGGTGTCCCAGCCGCGTTTCTTGTCCTTTTCGACGGCTACGTGCGGATTCTTCTGGAAGTTCTTGTAGATCTCCTCATGGCACATCTGGCAGCTTTCCGAGCCCACATAGGTGGCGGGTTTATTGTCGGTGGCCGGTTTGTTGTCGGTTGCCGGTACCTGTGCCCGCGCACCAAACAAAAACATGGCCGCCGCGACTGCCAGCGCTCGAGGGAGGCCCGCCCTGACGGGTCGGCTCCCCGAAGGAGGTGGGGGCGCGCTGGCAAATCGCGGCGGCCAAGCCCGCGACGTCGGTTTGGTAGCCCACATGGCTTTCCAGCCTATCGGGCGTGCATCTTATCGACAGAAAACTGTCCGTTGGGACCGTGGCAAACCGGGCAGCCTTCTCCGAGCGTTGTGGTGTTCGCCAGCGCATGCGAAGCCGCCGACTTATCGGTATGGCACGCGAGGCAGGCGGCGGCGGTCGGCAGTGTAGGGTTGATCCAGCCGCGCGGGTTATTCACCGCGAGCAGGTTGTCACCCAGCGGCAACTGCTCCGTCCCCGGATTGTGGCACTTTTCGCAATTGCGCCGGTCACCCGGGAAACGCACATCGTTAAAGTTGTTGATCGACTTGCCGAATCCGTAAATCGTGAGGTCGGTAGTCAGATTCTCGCCGGTATGGATCATGTGGATCATGGTGCGGAAGTCGACCGTCTGCGCCGGATTCGCCGAGGCCGGACGCATATCCGCATCGGTTGTGTTCGGATTGTGGCATAGCACGCACATCACCGTCTGGTTCCGGTTGTTGCCGTGCACGCTCAGGCTGGAGTGGCACTGGTTGCAGTTGTCGATCGCCACCACCGCGCGGCGCGGCGTGACGGCCGAGCCATCCACCGAGAAGCTCAGCACCTGATTGTCGCCCGCGTCCCGGACCGTCTGCTCTTTCTTGGTGCCTGGCAGCAGTTTCTCGTTCCGGTAGCCCTCGATGCCCACCGAGTAGGTTCCGGTCGACCCGGCGGGAATGGTGGCTGTGAAGGTGTAGCTGACGCTGCCGTCCGTATTTGTGGTCAGGGTCTTGCGAGGGTCCTCGGAAACGTAACCGGCATAGTCGGTTGTCGGGCCGGCCAGCACCAGCGCCAGGCGGTCCATGGTGGAAGCCACAATGGGCTTGCCGGACTTGTCCTGTACGCTGAAGTTCACGGTGGGCGACTTGCCCGGCACGGCGTTGCTCACGCCGATCAGCTTGAATACCGTGCCCGGCAATTGCGTGGAGAAGCGCGGCAGCGTGTGCGCTCCCTTGATCGACGCATCGAACTCCAGCTCGCCCTGCGGCGTGTGGCAGTTGGCGCATTGATTGTCGGATACCTCCGGCAGGCTGTCCCCGCTGTGGTTCTCGCCGGTAGCGAAGTTCACATTATCGTGGCAGGCGCCGCACGCCGCCCGGCTGGGGTGCAACAACCACGCGTCGGCCTGCGCCGCTCCGCTTTTAGGGTCGTGGCACATCTGGCAGTTGCGCGCATCGGCCGGGAACACCACCGACGAAAAGTCGTTCACCCCTTGCTGGAAACCTATGATCTGATACTTGCCGCCCGCCTGCACGCTGGGCAGGCTCGATCCCATATGGATCTTGTGCACCATTACCTTGAAGTCGACGGTGTTGCCGGTGTCGGGATCGGTGGTCTGCGGCGTGTGGCACAGCACGCAAAGCTCGACCGAGCGCCGCGCCCCGCCATGCGCCGAAATCGGATCGTGACACTGGTTGCAAGCCGCCGTCTTCACCACGTCGCGCGTGGTCGCGACCTTCGTGCCGTTGGGCGCGAAAGTATAGACATTGTCCGCGTAAGATACGCCCAGATCGAACTCCGTCAGATCGCGCGAGGAGTAAACGCCGATGCTGTGCGTCGCGGTAGCGTCAAAACCCGCCGGCGCCTTGGTGTGGAACGTGTACAGGTACTCGCCATCGTTCAGTTGCTGGTACGTCCCGCCGGAGTCGGTCCCGCCCTGTATGGCTGAGTTGCCGGTAATGGGGCTCTTTTGGGTCCGCGTGGTGTAGGCGGTGTATTGCTCGTCGCCTTTGTTGATGAATGCCGCGATGAAGCTGGTGCTCACCGCGCCCGGCGTGAACACGCCTGTACGGTCTAGCGGCAGCCCTTTCGGGTCGGTCACCATAAACTTGGCGGTGATTGTCCCATCGCCCGCGATCGATGCCGACTCGATCTTAGTCAACAGCCCCGGGCGGACAAACGCCACCACCGAGGGGTCTGCGTAGAATGCCTTCTGGTGCTTGGAAAATGTTGGCGTTGGCGCACTTACGAGCGCCACCGACCCGGCCAATAGTGCCAACGCTATGCTCGCCTTCGCAACGGTCTTCTGAATCTGCATTGAGGACACCCTCCGCCAAAATCGTTAAACTCTAGTGCAGAAAACCATCCAAACTCTCTCGAATCAATAAACGACAGCGTTTTCAAGGAAATAGTCGCTTGATATCTTATCGCAGCTTCGGCCAGCCGGGGGGATTTGGCTCGGAAGATGGGGTCAAATCACCCTATTGCACCTTGAATTGCTCATCGGCGGCAAGATTGACCCACATGAGCAGAATTTCGTCATTTTTTAACGCACAAGGCGTTTGTGGATCCTTAGACGAGGCGTGCCATCAGGGAACATTCAGCCTTCCCCCAGTGTCTGGCGCCATCCCCCAAAGGCATATTAACGAAATCCCAACATTTCTGCCAAACTGATCTATAGCCTCGCGATTGCGGTCAATCGAGGCGGAAGGGTGAAATGAAGCCGATGAAATTCGCCGTACCTGCTTTCGTGCTGTTCCTCGGGGGTCTGATTTGCTCCACGCTGTCATACGCCAAGCCTGAATACACCAAGAAGGAGAAAAAGGCCTGCACCTACTGCCACCTCACCGCGAAATCGAAGGAACTCAACGAGGCTGGCCAGTATTATAAGGACCACAATCACTCTCTTGATGGCTACCAGCCTAAGAACGAGAAAAAATAGGTCCCACCGGCAGTCCGGTTGGCGCTAGGTAACACGCCGTTCGTGGCTAATGACGAAACGCTGGACTGTTTGCCCATGCCGCTAGCCCGCAAGGCCACCGATCCCCCGCGCGCGATCACGCTGGAACTCATGGTGATGCGGGTGAGATGCCCCAATGACGCCGGGCTTGGCGTTCATATCACCCAGTCCCCTGCCTTTTCATGCTCCAGACGAGAGAAAACAGGCTTATTATCGACTCTAGTCTCTTGGATGCTGGCGTGCACATAACCACCTATGGGAAGGAGGCTCCGATGGAACGCTCTTTGAAAGAGCTGGAGAGTATCATTCGGGGGCAAATTTGCAAGGTTTGCGCGGAGCGCCAGGCGGACGGCACCTGCGGGCTCGAAGATCCCAGCCGATGCGCCTTATTCCACCTGTTTCCGCAAGTGGTGTCCGCCATCCAGAACACGCACAGCGATGACATCCGCGATTACGTGCGCGCGATACGGGAAAATGTCTGCGCCGTTTGTGAGGGCCAGGCGGCGGACGGCTCCTGCGAGGCGCGAGCGCAGGTACGATGCGCTCTGGACGCCTACTTACTGCTCATTGTGGATGCCATTGAAGAGGCCACCGGCAAGAGATTCGAGCGGACGCCGGACTTTGTTTCGTTTACTTCGACGGGACCGGTTATTCTGCCGAGAGCGAACTAGGAGGCGAACATGAACACGTCATTGATTCCCTTTGTTGCGGGGTGGCTTGCGCTGGCATGCGCGGTTGCGGGCCTCGCCATCTATCGCTGGGTGATCTCGAGTCAGGAAGACGAGATGCTGCACGTTCGGGACAGCGAGTCCGTGCACATCACACAGCAGGCGACCGTCGCCCAGAGGCTGGAAAAGATCGATCGCTGGGGCAAGATACTGACGGTTGTGGCGATGGCTTACGGAGTATTGCTCGCGACCGCCTATTTCTACCAGGTGTGGATGGCGGGCTTCAACATGTGAGGGTGACGAGAGTGATTGGCCAGGCTGGCGCCTGGCGCCATGCCGGGCTGGTCGCAAGTATCTCAGTCGCCCTCTGGCCAGCGGTGGCTCCCTGTCAGGCGCAGGACACCAGTAGCGCAGCTTGCGCCGGTTGCCACGATGTGGCGGAGAAACTGGCAAAGCGGGCGCACGCTCCGCTCGCCTGCGTTACCTGTCACGTAAAGCACGAAGACTATCCGCATCCGGAAGGCATTCCGAAACCAGCGTGCGCGGGCTGTCACCAGCAGGTGGCGGCCGAGCACGCCCGGGGCATTCACGGCCAGGAATTGCGCAAGGGCAACGCCGCGGCCCCGGAGTGCGCCACCTGCCATGGCGCCGCGCACGAAGTGCAGGGCACCAAATCGACGGCATTTCGCGCGGGAGTGGCCGACACTTGCGGTCTGTGCCACACCGACATCGCGCTTGAATACCGGGCCAGTGTGCATGGCAAGGCCATCGCGCGCGGAGTGCCGCAGGCGCCGGTGTGTACCGATTGCCACGGTGAGCATTCCATCCTGCCCCCTAGCAACGTTTTATCTCCGGTAAACGGCCGCAATATCCGCGCCACCTGTGGAAGCTGCCACGGCGATGTGCGGCTAGCGCGGAAGTTTGGGTTTCCCGCCGACCGTCTGGTCAGCTTCGACGCCTCCTTCCATGGCCTGGCAGCGCACGCGGGATCGCAAACGGTAGCCAACTGCGCCAGTTGCCACGGCGTACACAACATCCTGCCTTCGTTGGATCCACGCTCGATGGTCAACGTCAAGAATCTGGCCGCCACCTGCGGCCGCTGCCATCCCGGCGCGGGCCAGCGTTTCGCCATCGGGCCGGTTCACCTCACTGAGGCGCGCACGGAGCCGGCCGCCGTGGGTTGGGTGCGGCGCTTTTATCTGTGGGTGATTCCGATCACTATCGGCCTGATGCTGGTTCACAACGCGGGTGATTGGGCGCGCAAGCTGTACCGGCTGCGGTTGAGCGGCGCCGCGAACCTGGCTCCGGCGCCTCAGCGCGAGCGGCAAATTCGAATGTTCGCGTTCGAGCGGCTGCAGCACGCGCTGCTGGCCCTCTCGTTTCTCATCCTGGTGTGGTCCGGCTTCGCGCTCAAATATCCAGACCAGTGGTGGGCGCGCCCCATGCTGGCTTGGGAAGGCGCGCGCCCGGTGCGCAGTCTGGTGCACCGGTTGGCCGCGGTGGTATTCATCGCGGTGACGGCCATGCACTTGATTTCGCTCGCCGCCAGCCGCAAACTGCGCCGGCACTGGCGAGAACTCTTCCCAGTGCGCCGCGATGTCACCGAAGCCGTGGGAACGTTGGCCTACAACTTAGGTCTTCGAGCGGAAGCTCCCACGCGCTCCGAGCACTCTTACGTCGAGAAAGCCGAGTACTGGGCGGTAGCGTGGGGCGGCGTGGTCATGATTCTGTCCGGCGTGATCCTGTGGGCCAACGATTTGATTCTTGCCTGGCTGCCCAAGAGCGTCCTGGATGTCGCCACCGCCGTTCATCTCTACGAGGCCGTGCTGGCCACGCTTGCGATTCTGGTCTGGCACTTCTATTCTGTGATCTTCGACCCCGATGTCTATCCGCTCGACACCGCGCTGCTTACGGGCTTCAGCCCCAGGCCGCGCGCGCCGGCGGAGAGCGAGATATCGAACGTCCCCGAGGAATCCATCACTAAGATATGAACCAATCTAACGGTTCGGCCCTTCGCGGCTGGCTGTCGCCCATTGTGTATCTTTCGAACAACTGGATCAGCCAGGTCGGCGTGGTGATCGTGACCACCGCCACGGTTTTCTGGCTGTTCCTGCTGCCGACAACCTGGCGCGGTGAAGTGGGTAATCCGTACTTCGGCATCCTGGTATTTCTGGCGCTGCCGGCGGTCTTCATTGGCGGCCTGATGGTGATTCCTGTCGGGATTCTGTGGCGCCGGCGCAGCGATCGCCGCACCGGACGAACCCCGCAAAGCTTTCCGCCACTCACCTTCCGCAACCCGGACCTGCGGCGCCTGACGGCCTTCGTGGGCCTGACCACGTTCGCCAACCTGGTCATCGGCAGCCAGCTCACTTATAGCGCGGTGAACTATATGGATGGTGCCGGCTTCTGCGGCCAGACGTGCCACACCGTGATGCAGCCCGAGTTCACGGCGTATCAAAATTCGCCGCATTCGCGCGTGGAGTGCGTAAAGTGCCACATCGGGCCGGGAGCGGGCTGGTTTGTGCGGAGTAAGCTTTCGGGCGTGGGCCAGGTGTTCGCCGTGGCCTTCAATTCCTATCCGCGGCCCATTCCCACACCGGTTCACAACCTGCGCCCGGCGCGCGAGACCTGCGAAACGTGCCACTGGCCACAGGTCTACGGTGGCGACCGCCTAAAAGTGATACCGAAGTTCGCCGACGATGAAACCAACACCGAGACGAAGACCGTTTTGTTCCTGCACATCGGCGGCGGCAACGGCACGCAGGGGATTCACGGTGCGCACATGGGTCCCGGCATTCGCGTCCGCTACGCTGCGAGCGATGAGAAACGCCAGACGATTCCATGGGTCGAGCACCGCGACGCCGCCGGCAAGATCACGGTGTACACGGCAAGCGATGCTAGAGGCGCCCTGCCTGGTAACCTGCCCATTCACGAGATGGATTGCATGGACTGCCACAACCGTCCCAGCCACGCTTATGAGCTTCCCGAAGGCGCCGTGGACCGTGCGCTTGCCGCGGGCGCAATCTTTCCGGTGCTGCCGTTCGCCCGCAAGCAGAGCGTCGACATCCTGAAGGCCGAGTACCCGACGCGTGACGAGGCGGCCACGCGCATCCCCAAAGCCTTCGAGGACTTCTACCGCGCCAAGTACCCGGAGATTTACGCGAGCAAGCGAGCTGAGGTAGAGCATTCCGGGCGGGCGGTGCTCACCATTTTCAACCGCAACATTTTTCCGCAAATGAAGGTCTCGTGGGGGGCGTATCCGAACAACATCGGCCACACCGACTTCCCCGGATGCTTCCGCTGCCACGACGACGCGCACGCGGCTCGCGATGGCACAAAGATCACGCAGGATTGCGGCGCGTGCCACAACCTGCTGGCCATGGAAGAGGCCGCGCCCAAGGTCCTCACGGATCTGGGCTTGCAGAAGTAAGGCACAGGGGCAGCACGTTTTTTTGGGCCGGTCGCGAGCTGCCCGCCAATGGGTGCAACGGGCTTTCCGGACTGGGGAATTTGGCGCAACACGCGCCTGCGAGCCGCCTAATCCATTCCAAACAAACCGAATAACTTTGGATCGTCCCATGCACTGATCTCAGGGAAAGGAGACTGCCATGCTTCCCCTGTCGAAGATCCTGGTGCCGGTGGACTTTTCGGAGCGCTCGGAGGCTACTGTGCGCTATGCCGGAAACCTGGCGTGCCACTTCCACGCCAAGCTGGTCCTGCTGCACGTGGTACCGCCGATCTCCTACGAGGCCAGCGGGTTCGAGTTCGGTGGGGTCGTCATGACCGAGGCTTTTCTCGACCGCGCAGCGGAGGCGCGCAAGGAACTAACGCCGTTTCTGGCGGACGAACTGGCCGGCCAGCAGGTCGAAAAGATCGTGCTCGAAGGAGATCCGGCGCGCAAGATTGTGGAATACGCGCACAACGAGCAGGTCGGCCTGATTGTCATGCCGACCCACGGTTACGGTCCTTTCCGCCGCTTCCTGCTGGGATCGGTCACGGCCAAAGTGCTGCACGACGCGGATTGCCCGGTGCTGACGGGCGTGCACCTGGAGGAAGCGCCGTCGCTCGAAGCCGTCGCGCCGCGCGCGATTGTGTGCGCCGTCGATCTGAGCGTGCAAAGCGCCAAAGCGTTGGCATGCGCGAGCGAGCTGGCCAGCGAGTTTCGGGCGAAGCTGGTGGTAGTGCATGCTACTCCGCTCGGCGAGGCCCACTTCGAGGAAACGTTCGATCCGGAGTGGCGGGCCACCATCGGCGAGCGCATCCGCGAAAAGATCGACGAACTGGTCAAGGAAGTGAAAGCCAACGCCCAGGTTTACGTCGAGAACGGAAATCCTGCCGAAATCGTAACCGCCGCCGCGCAACGGTTTGACGCCGATCTGGTGGTCATCGGGCGCAGTGAAGCTGCGGGGATGTTCGGGCGCCTGCGCACCCACGCCTATTCGATCATTCGCCAGTCGCCTTGCCCGGTCGTGAGCGTGTAGACGGGCGCAAACCGCTTGCCGTACGCGAGCGTCCCGGCATGGTCGTTGCTGGGCCGCGGCACTCTCTAAGAGCTTGTTGAAAAACGCTTACCGACCACTCCCTAGCGGTCGTGGCTCAGAAAGCATCCGTTGGTTCCAGGGCTCTTTGCCGAGCCGCGCGCATAGCAAGCGATCTCCAAAAGCACGTTTTTCAACAAGCTCCTAAGCAAGGGCTGCTTTTTTTCCTAAAGCAGCCCGGCCGGCGCGACCAGAGCGCGTCCAACCCCAAAATACTCGTTCCGGATGATCGGCGCTCCCGTCGGGAACGCGCCTAGAGTTTGAAGAAGATCTTCCGCTGATACAGCCAGTAGCACAGATACCACATCGTCAGCAGAACCGCGCAGGATTGGGCCACGGGCGCGAAA
>JBGPKX010000208.1:0-10630 GCA_041486185.1 Bryobacteraceae bacterium
AGCAGGCGTGCTTGATCAATCGGCCACCCACCCGATTTCAGCAACCGCTGTCATAGGGCCTTCTCTCTACCCTTGACGAGTATACTTTCTTACGGTATATTTATCCCTAATATAGTTCGCGATGCCCGATGCAAAGCCAGATTCGGTGCTGCCGCTGCCGGCGGCGGTCTTCCACATCCTGATCGCGCTCGCCGATCGCGACCGTCACGGCTACTCCATCATGCAGGATGTCGCAGGCAGGACCGGAGGCAAGGTGCAGTTGAGCGCCGGGACGCTGTACAGTTCCATCCGCCGCATGCTCGAGCAAGGCCTGATTGAAGAACTAGCGGAAAGTCCGGACCCGTCGAGCACCGACGAGCGGAGGCGCTACTACCGGCTCACGCGTTTCGGAAAGCGCGCGGCGGCGGCCGAAGTGGAGCGGCTGAACGCCCTGTTGAAACAGGCGCGCGCTACAGGGCTGGTGTCGGGTGCGTGATGTGCGCCAAAACTTTCTATAGGGCGTTGCTTTACTGCTATCCGGCGGCCTTCCGGCATGAGTACGGCAATCAGATGCTCCTATTGTTCGCCGAACAACTGGGCGAAGCCCGGCGAACCGGAGGCCAGTTCCAACCCGCGGGCCTGTGGCTGCAAGCCGCCCTGGACGCGCTGACGGTCGCCCCGAAGGAGCATTGGCACGTGATTTTTCAAGACCTGCGTTACGCACTGCGCACCATGGCTGCGAGACCAAGCTTCGCCGCCGTCGCCATCCTGTCGCTCGCCCTTGGGATCGGAGCCAACACCGCGATCTTCAGTCTGTGGAACGGCATGCTGCACTCCTCGCTGCCGGTGGTTCAAAAACCCGGGCAACTGATGATGCTCTCCAATCCCGACGCCGCGGGGATGTGGATGGGGCGCTGGATCGGCCGCACCGACGGCGCCCGGAACTGGCTCACCTACGCCGAATTCGAGCAATTGCGGGATCATGCCGAGGGCTTCTCGGCGTTGATGGCATCGCAAAGCGACCTCAAGACCTGGCAGGTCCGCTTCGATGGCGGCGAGTGGGACGAAGCGCGCGGGCGCCTGGTATCGGGTGGATTTTTTCAGGTTCTGGGCGTTAGCCCGGTGATCGGCCGGGTATTCACGGCGGCCGAGGACCGCGCCGAGACGCCCTACGCCGTCATTAGTTACAACTACTGGCAGCGCCGGTTCGGCGGCCGCCTCGACGTGCTGGGCAAGACCCTCACCGTGGGCCAAGCTGTGCTGACCATCATCGGTGTCGCGCCACGCGCGTTTATCGGCGAAACCAGCGGGCAGCAGCCGGACCTCTGGCTCCCGCTGCGCATGCAGCCCAGGTTAATACCTGGCCAGGATTGGCTGCACGAAACGCCTCCCAATAAGGCGATGTGGCTCCATGTATTCGGCCGGCTGAGACCCGGAGTCACTCAGGCGCAGGCGGAAGGCCAGGCCAATGCGGTTTTCAAGGCTGGGTTGGAATCGTTCTATGGTCCCGTTGCGTCCGCGGAACGCCAGAGCGAGTTTCTGGATCAGCGTCTGCGTATCCGGCCGGGAGCGCGTGGAGCGTCGGAGACGCGCAATGAATTCTCCAATTCGCTTACCGCGCTGCTGGCGGCGGTCGCCGTGCTGCTGCTGATCGCGTGTGCGAATCTCGCCAACCTGCTGCTGGCGCGCGGCGCGGCGCGCAGACCAGAGATGGCATTAAGACTCTCGCTCGGCGCAAGCCGCGGCCGCCTCATCCGCCAAATCCTCACGGAAAGTGTGGCTCTTGCCGCCATGGGGGGCGTTGCCGGCCTCGCCGCAGCCTACTTTCTTCACGGCGCGCTCGTGCGGATGATGGCGGAATCCGACCCGGATTTCCACATGAGTTTCGCTTTGGATCCGCTGGTGTTGGCCTTCGCCATGGCCGCGACACTCGCCACAGCGCTGTTATTCGGCGTTCTTCCGGCCTGGCAGGTCACAAAGACCGACGCCGGAGCGAGTCTCAAGGAGCAGAGCCGCGGCTCCAGGGGCTCGCTTGGCCAGATGCGTTGGGGCCGATACCTAGTGAGCCTGCAATTGGCGCTCTCCTTACCCTTGCTGGTCGGCGCCGGTTTGCTGGTGCGGACGCTCTATAACCTGCAACGAGCAGACCTCGGCTTTCCGGCTGAACGTCTGCTGCTGGTGCGGGTCGATCCCCGTGAGGCGGGCTATGACACCGCGCGCCGCGACAGCTTGCTTCGTGAGTTACTCGGACAGATCCAGCGGATCCCCGGCGTGCGAGCCGCGAGTTTTTCGCAACTTGGTGTTTTCAGCGGAGGGAACTCCTCTTCGGAGATCGCGGTGGAAGGCTACGTGCCAAAAGACGACAATGACCGCGAATCTGCACTGGATGTGGTGGGCCCCGGCTACTTTTCCACGTTGGGTGTCCCTGTCGCTCTGGGACGCGAAATCCTGGAGAGCGATCATGCCGGGGCGCCCAGGATATGCGTGATCAATGAGGCCTTCGCCAAACGGTTCTTCGGTGGGCGGAACCCACTCGGAATGCGCATCACATCGATTGGTGACGATAAGCGTACGACATATCAGGTGGTGGGCGTCGCCAAAAACGCGCGTACCCAGAGACTGCGCGGCGACGTCGGGCCGCGCTACTTTCTGCCGGCAGAGCAATCTTCCGTGTACCATCCCACCTTATTGATTCGCACGGCCACGGGAACCGCGCCGGTGATGGCGGCTGTGCGGCAGACGATTCAGCGCGTGGACGCCGCGCTGCCGATCCTATCCGCCCGGTCGATTGAAGAGCGGATGGCCCCCTTGACGGCGCAAGACCGCACGACCGCGCAACTCGCCGTAGTGTTCGGGTGCGTCGCGCTCACGCTCGCCGCCATCGGCTTGTATGGTGTGGTGTCTTATGGCATCGCGCGCCGCACGGGCGAAATCGCGGTCCGCATCGCCCTGGGAGCCCAACCCGGCCGCGTCATCGCGATGATCCTCCGCGAGACCGTCGGACTCGTCATCGCCGGCCTGGCACTGGGCGCGGGCTTGGCCTACGCGGCTTCGCGCTTGATCCATAGCCGGCTTTACGGCGTCGCTCCCCAGGATCCGCTCACGCTGGCGTTGGCGACCGCGCTGCTGCTGTTGGTGGCACTCAGCGCGGCGTACGTGCCGGCGCAGAGGGCCTCGAGATTGGATCCGATGACGGCGCTGCGCCAAGAGTGAGCGCGTGGAACGCGTTCAGCTGAGTGTTTCGCATCAAGCCCGCGATCGACAACGAAATTCAAACGATCCTCGACATGATCGAGGCCCCTGAGCTTGCTGCCACCACGGCCCATCGAGTGATAAACCATCTGCGCGCCGCCGGGCTGAAACATTCCCTTGGGCAGCAGCCGCAAAAAAAACCTTGAGAGATGTAGAGAACCTCGGATTTGATCCGACTACACCATGAAAACACACCAACCCGGTTCCACAATCGAAAGGAGCAAAAAGACATGAAGTACATTCTGATGATGAACGCCACGAAGGCCGATTTTGATTGGTACGCCAAGTGGTCGAAGCAGGACCTCCAGGCGAATTTCGCTTTCATGCGCGCTTTCAGCAAGGAACTCAAGGATTCGGGCGTGTTCGTTGCAACCGAAGGCCTGGCCTGGCCCGACCAAGCCAAGATCGTTCGCGCGGGAATCGATGGGGAGCCGATTACTGATGGAGTCTTTCCAGAATCCAAAGAGTTTCTCGCCGGATACTGGATCGTTGACGTGGAAAGCCCGGAGCAGGCGTATAGGATCGCCGCGCGGGCTTCGGCGGCACCCGCGCCCGCAGGGACCCCGGGGAACATGCCCATCGAGGTGCGGCAAGTGTTGAGCGGCCCACCGGCAGAATTGCTGTGATAGGACAGCCTTTGGACGTTCCGATCGAGCGCCTGTTGCGGGAATTGACGCCGCAGGTGCTCGGGACCGTTGTCCGAAGATTTCGCGACTTCGCGGCGGCGGAGGACGCCGTTCAGGAGGCGTCGCTTGCCGCCGCGATCGAGTGGCCGCGCCTACCGTCCCGAAACGGACCCTTTGTGGGACATTCCGGTTGGGTGCAGAACCGATACAGCTCTACCTGAATCTGGGCGCTAGAGCGCGCAGAACCCGCCAGGACCGCCGCGGTTTACCGGCGCGGTGCCAGATCCCCTACATCATCGGCTATCAAAAGGCGGCGCCGCTCCACCGGAGATCCCGCCCTCATACGAGAATGGCATCATGGCCCGCGTGAGAATGGACAAGTGGCTCTGGGCCGCCCGATTCTTCAAGACGCGCTCGCTCGCGGCACGGGCTTGTGAACTCGGCAGGATTTCGTCCCACGGACAACAAGCCAAGGCTTCACGCGAGGTCCGCGTCGGCGACCTGTTGCAAGTGAAGAACGACGGCGGCGATTTTCAGGTCGAAGTCGTGCTTCTCAGTGAGATGCGCGGCCCGGCGGCGGTTGCGCAGACGCTTTACCGCGAGACAGAAGCGAGCCATGAGTTGCGGCTAAAGTTGGCGGAAGAGCGTAAAGTGATGCCGCATTTCGAAGCGGCGCGGGAAGGCAAACCATCGAAACGCGATCGCCGTGAACTCGATCGGTTTCGGGGCAGAGTGTGACTACAGAGCCTCTAAATCAACCGGTGTCGTGTCCCTAGCAGTTGAGTGAACCGCCATCCGGGCGATAGAAAGCCGTGCTCAGCTCGTGTGCGGGTGCAACTGGTAGTGCATGCGCAGGAGGTCCTTGCCGTAATCGTTGCCGTTGGGCGTGCGCACCACGACGTGAATGTGCTGGCGAGTCGGCTGTTTCGGGTCGGCCGAGAACCGCGCCAGGTTCGCGGGCCGCTGATGATCGAACTCAATCAGGATCACCGGGCTATAGATGCGATAGTAAAACACGCTGTCGGCCTCGGTCCCGCCGATCCATGCGAACCAGGTATTATCCAGATGCCGCTTAACTTCGTCCATCTTCACGCGCGCGTGGCCGTCGTCCATGTTGCTGACATATAGATCGACGAGATCGACGATCTGTCGGCGTTGCGCATCGGAGAGCTCTGAAACGCGCACCCCGGCGAAATCCAGAACCACATTGTCCTTGAAGGCTTCGGTCAGATTGTTGTTACCCGTCTTGGAGAATTCGAGAATTGCCTTCTTGCGCTGCCCATCGGTGAGCGCCTGCAGCGTCGCCAGCCCCTTGCTTTGCTCATCCTGAAGAATCACTGTGCCCTTGTATTTTCCCGAAGTGGCGATCACCGGTTCCGAACCGGCGAAGTAAGGCGTCATCACCACCTGGTCGCCCAGAACGAAGTAATTGATGATGGCGTGATGCCCGTCAAGCTGCCAGCCCCAGGGCTCTTTGGCCGAAGGCTTTCCCATCACCGTGATGTGGTACAGCCACTCGCCGAGGAACTCGTGATCGTTGGTCAGCTCGGCCAGGGTCTCGTTCAGGCGCATGATGTCGCGCGTGAGCTTCATGCCTTTGGCGCTGAGCGAGGCCCGCAAGAGACCGAACGCCCGTTCGCGCTGCGCCTCGTTCATCTCCTTGAAACTCACGCCCTGGCGCACGTAGAAGTGCTGGTTCATCCACTTGCGCCATTCCGGGTCGTCTACGGGGAACATGGTTTTGGCACGCTGCTCTTGCGACAGTCCGCCGAGAAAGGTTTCCGCCGCCTTGCGGACCGGCTCAGTGGAAACCCCCGTGGAACGAATCTCGAACACGCCGGGCGTGACAGCTCCGTTGGTCGTGATCCCCTTGAACGATTCAGCCAGGCCTTTGCGCTCGAAGTCATCCGACATCCGGCGGAAGCGCTCGGCCGCGTCGGGTGCGCTCTGTGACAGGGCGTTGCGCGTCAGCAGCGAGCCGGAGAACAGGGCAGCAAAGAATACCGCCAGGAAAAGGCGAGTTGTAAAAGGATGAGCCGCCGCATTCGAGCGGATGCCGTGGATTGTCCAACCGCGTGTGTGCCGTCGCATGGGCCTCCAATGCGTGTGAGCCCGCTAATCAGCCCACTCTATCACGCGCGGCCTGGCGCGGGCTGTAGCTCTTACGACGTGGATCTCACGAACGCTTCGGGCGCGCCACTTTCCGCGCGGCCTTCTTCCCGGATACCTCTCGCAGCACGCGATAGTTCCGATGCACGATCCCGTCGGTGAAACGATGCCAGGAAAATGAGGGATGGCGGGAGGAGCGAGACCGTCCTGACCGTTTATCGGTTGCCGCTTTCCGTCTTGGAGGCCGGTGGAGCGCCGTCCGCTCGGTCGAGCAGTTCGCGCACGCATCGCGCCAGAGCCGCGGGCGTGAAGGGTTTCTGCAGGAAGAGTTCGCCCTTGCCCAAACTGCCGCTGCGCATCGAGCTTTCCGTGTAGCCGGAGATGTAGAGCACCTGGATTTTTGGGCGCAGAGCCTTCAGTTGCTCCGCCAGTTGCCCGCCACCCATTTGTGGCATGACCACATCCGAGATCAAAAGGTGGATGGGCCGGTCCTGCTGATGAGCGATGTCGAGCGCCTCGGCTCCGCTCGCCGCCACGAGTAGCTGATATCCCTGCTTCTCGAGCGTGCGGCGCACCAGCTTGCGGACGGCTTCTTCGTCTTCCACCAGCAGAATGGTCTCCGAGCCTGCCAAAGTCCTCGCTTGCAGGTTCTCAGCCGCATCCTCGGTGACCCCCTCGTTCACCGCGGGAAAGTAGATCTTGACGCAGGTCCCGTGCCCCGGCTCGCTGTAGACCACGATCTCGCCGCCGCTCTGCTTCACGATGCCGTAAACGGTCGACAGCCCCAACCCCGTCCCCCGGCCCTGTGCCTTGGTCGTGTAGAACGGTTCAAACAGATGGGACCGTGTCTGCGCATCCATGCCTGTGCCCGAATCGGTCACGGCCAGCATCACGTAACGGCCGGGCTGCAGAGTGGTGCGCGTGCCGGTGAAGGCTTCATCCAGATCCACGTTTTGCGTCTCCAGGATCAACGTCCCGCCGCTCGGCATGGCGTCCCGCGAATTCACCGTCAGATTCAAAATGACCTGCTCGAGCTGACCCGGATCCGCATGCACTTTGGCCAGATCCGACCCCTCCACGATGCGCAGCTCGATGTGCTCTCCAATGAGCCTCCGCAGCATGACCGCCGTGCCAGATACCACCGCATTGAGGTTGAGAACCTTGGGCCGTACTACCTGTCGCCTGCTGAATGTCAGGAGCTGCTGCGTCAGCTCGGCGGCGCGCTCTCCGGCTTTCATGATCTGCTCAACTGAAATGCGGTTCTCGTCGTTCTCGGGCAGTCCTGCGAGGAGCATCTGGCTGTAGCCGTTGATAATGGTCAGCAGGTTATTGAAGTCGTGCGCGATGCCGCCCGCCAGCATGCCCACGGCCTCCATCTTCTGAGCCTGCCGCAGTTGCTCTTCGAGCTGCTTGCGTCGCGTGCCATCCAGCGGCACAACCAGAGCGGCCTGCCTGCCCGCGTACCGGATGCGATGCAGGAGCATGTCCACTTCCACAGATTGCCCGTTGCCGAGAATGTGGCGAATTTCCAGGAAGCTCGGCGCCTCAAGACGGTCTCTGGTAATCGCGTCGGTAACGCGCGCGCGGTCTTCAGGCGGAACGATGTCGGTCAGCCGCAACTCGCGAAACTGATCGTGATTGTATCCGTACTTGTCGACTGCGGCTGGATTGACTTCCAGGAACGCCAAGGTCTCGGCGTCGACCACCAGCATCGGCTCGGCGCTGTCCTCGAGCAGTGTCTGGGCATCCAGCGGATCGCTTTCTCGTTTGCGACCGGCTCCCATCAGACTAGTACCTCGTTCACTGACGCATCTTCATGGCCAGTCAATACTGCCATGCGGTTGTCCGCGAGATGGCTTAACGGCTTGCGGAATGGCGGTTCCCCGACGACCGAAATGCAATGATGGCGCATCATTCGACCCCGAAACACCAGGCAGTTGTCCTCAACTTACCACATGCCTCAGGCATTCAGCCTGCCCTTTTCGGCTAAATGTGCGAAAAAATCCAAAGTCTTACGAACTCCAACCTCAAGCGGCGTCTGCGGAATTCCAGGGACACGTTTGCGCAGTTCTGAGCCATCCATGCGGTATGCGACGGGCACCTGGGGCCCGCTGGCGGTGATCAATTTCGCCGCACCGGGCCATAGCCGATCTAATTCGTGAATAAGGTTCTCGATCGTTGTGACCGTGCCCTCCAGGTTAAACACGTGGGCGCCATCAAGCGGAGAAAGCAGGCACTGGACAAAAGTCTCCGCCACGTCTTCCACGTACTGCAAGTCCATGTGGCCCGTCAGCCGGATCTGGAACGGACGGCCAAGCACCAGAGACTTCATGGCGAGCGTGGGATCGGCCGTGAGCCCGTCGTCGCGGCCGACTCCATAGACAGTCCACGGCCGCAGACCGACGCTCGAGATTCCATTCGCCAGATAAAAGGCGCGCGCATTGCCTTCGTTGGCCTGCTTGAACACACCGTAGTGGGTGGAGGGTTTGAGCGGTTCAGCTTCCGTCAGCTTGCCGCCCCCGTAAGCTTCCTCCGGCCCCCATACCGCCGATGAGCTGGCGTAAACCACACGAACGGGCCGGCCGGCATCGCGCGCCGCTTCGAAAACGTTGAGCGTGCCGATCACGTTCACCATGGCGCCCGCAACCGGATTCGCCTGGCAGAACGGCATGAGCCGCGCCGCCAGGTGCACGACGTGCGTAATCCCCTCATCCTTTACCAGCGCCTTAATAGCCGCCGTGTCTTCGATATTTCCCACGCGGATGGCCACGCGCGCCACCTGCTCGCGCGCCGCAAGCAGCGCGAGCCGCCGCGGATGCGGATCGAGATCGTAGACCATCACATCGAGTCCGCGCTCGAGCAGCGCTTTAACCGTCCACGCGCCAATGCAGCCCTGCGCTCCGGTGACCAGTATTCTCAATGACGTTCTCCCGTGGCACAGAAATTCCTGCCTGTGCGCCCTTGCCTACACATAGAATGTACACAGTCAGGAATGCCTGTGCCACGTGCGCGGTCCTGCCCGCGGCAGGCGGTTTACGTTCCCCTGTAGTCACGCTTGACACGAAGGCCCCGCGGTAGCATACTTCCATAGACATCTAGGGACCATGGGCAAAGCCAATTCCGACGTACTGCAAGGTACCCTTGACCTGCTAGTCCTGAGGACCCTGGTCAGTGGCCCGCAACATGGCTACGGCATCGTGGTCCACATCCAAAAGATCTCAGGCGAAGTGCTGCGCGTCGAAGAAGGATCGCTGTATCCAGCGCTACATCGCATCGAGCAGGCCGGCTGGATCGGCTCCGCATGGGGCACTTCTGAAAACAATCGCCGCGCGAAGTACTACCGGTTGACGGCTGCGGGCCGCAAGCAACTCGCCAAAGAAGAAGAGAACTGGGATCGGCTGACGCGAGCGGTCGGCAAAGTGCTTCGGTTCGCGTAGAGAGGGACGATGTCCTGGATCAATCGCCTGCGCGGTTCGCTTCGGAAGAACAGGCTGGAGGATCATCTCCACGACGAACTCCAGTTTCACATCGAGATGCGGATGCAGGAGTTCGTCGCTGCCGGGATGAAGCCTGAAGAGGCAGGCTATCGCGCCCGCCGTCTATTTGGCAACCCACTGCTCCTGAAAGAAAGGACCCGCGAGATGGATACCATCAGCAGCCCGCTCGGCACCATTGCCGGCGACGGCAAGATTGCGGTGCCGGACAAGCCCGGTTTGGGGATCGACTTGGATCTGGACGTGGCCTACCTCTACCGCAAGCCCGGCGAGAAATTCTTTGATTGACCCGTGGGCCATCTCAGTTAGCTGTTCGTCGCTAACCCGGCTGATTTCATGGCGTTATCGTCAAATCTCCGATGCCGGAAACAGCCATTCGACCGCCGAGTATCCCCATACAAGTAAGAAAAGAGGCAGCTTAATTCATTCAGGTAGTCCCCCGAGCCGGGGTCGCTTATACTGTTGAATCACGCCACGGATACCATAGCCTGTCCATTCGCAATCGTCTATTGCGGATGCTTGTAACTCGAACGGAAGAGAGAGGATATGCACAAGCCGATCAAGTACGCCGAGAAAGCGTTGACGGTCGCCGCGGGAGCGGCCTGGACCGTATTCGACAAGCTGAACCAGATACGCCAGAACCCCTCTTTTACGCCCAAATGGTCTGACAAGCCGCTGCTGAAGTCATACCAGAAAACCAAGCCGCCGCTGGGCTGGCCACGAGAGACCGATTCGCTGTGCCCCCGCTGTATTCCGGAAATCCGCAAAGAGATTCTGGATGGCAAAAGAGATTATACGATTCTGTTGAACGAAAAAGTCGGCGAGATCAAGGCCAAAGTCATCGAGCGCGACGGCAAAATCCTGATGGTAAAGGACTGCCCGGTTCACGGCCACTTCGAAGACGTGATGGCCATGGACACGGCGTTCTTCAAGCATCTGGAAGATGTTTTTCCGGGCCGCGACATTCTGGCGCACAACGACGAGAAGCTGCACCACCACGGATCGAGCACCATCAAGCACGGGCGCGGATCGGTGCTGACCGTCGATCTGACCAATCGCTGCAACATGATGTGCGATCCCTGCTTTATGGACGCCAACCAGGTGGGGTTCGTCCACGAGTTGAGCTGGGAGGACATCCAGACGCTGCTGGATAACGCCATCTCCATCAAG
>JBGPKX010000209.1:0-10624 GCA_041486185.1 Bryobacteraceae bacterium
ATGATGCCCGGCTCGCCGCCCGTTGCGCCGGAAAGCGCAATCAAGGCGTCGTGCGTGACCACCAATTTCTTGGCCGGCAGGATTTCGGAAAGGATCGCCTGTTTGTCCGCCGGGCCGCCGCTCATCCCGAAGCACGCGGCTTCAAACCGCACCTGATGCGCATCCAGATGCGCCTGCTCACAGGCCAGCGCAACGCTCTCGCCGACCGCGCGCGCCAGCTTCTCGCGCCCCTCGGCCGCGCCTACATGATTGCAGGGTCCGCCCGTGCCGTTTCCCAGCACGCGTCCCGCCTCATCGCCGATCAGCGTCTTGGTGCTCGATTGCCCGCCATCCACTCCCAGAAAGAGCCGCATCAGTTCGGTGCAAATCCGGCGCGCGTCAAAATGAACCCGTAGGTGAACTTGCCATCGCTCCAGGTTTTGTCCGGCTCCATCGTGACGAAGTTCACCCAGCGAGCGCGCAGCCAGGACTCCGGCACTGGCTTTTCAAAATGTCGCACGTCAGGGCGGTCGCATTTCACCCGATCCAGCAGATTCCCGTTTATGGAAAATGCAATCGTCACCGGCCCGGTGCGCGCAAACCCGCTTTCCGGCACCGTGAAATCCGTGGTGAATTTCAAGCCGCGAATGTCGTCCAGATAAATTCGCAGCTCGGGCCGCCGCGACGTCCAGCGCCATACTCCGGCTTCGAGCTGATACTTGACGTCTTGGACGATGTAAGCCGTGGCATACGGGTCGTTCATGCTCACCACGTGCCCTCTTGACACTGGGACGCCGAGCGGCTTACGGCGGAAAGGCGGCATCCAGGGGTCCGGCGCGCTGTTACAGCCCGTCGCCAGGAGAATCAGAAGCGCAGCGCATCCCTTTGTTGCGATCGTTGCGGTAAATGACGCCATCTTTCATTACAAAGAATACCTTTTCGGTTTGGTGGATGTCGGTGGCCGGGTCGCCGGGCATGGCAATCACGTCGGCAATCTTGCCGGCTTCGAGCGTGCCCAGCCGGTCGGCCACTCCAAGCAGCTCGGCGTCCACGGAGGTAGCCGTCTTCAGCGCGTCGATCGGTTTCATCCCCAGCCCCACCATCAACCCGAACTCGGTGGCGTTCATGCCATGAGGATAGACCGCCGCATCGGTGCCGAATCCAATCTTGACCCCCTTGGCCAGTCCCTTCTGAAACGCCGCATTGATGCCGGCGATCGCGGCACGTGCTTTCGCCGCGATCTCCGGCGGAAAGTAGCGGCCGTGCTCCATCTGCTGGCCGATCCACCAGGGCGCGGTCAGCGTGGGAATCCAAACCGTGCCGCGCGCCTTCATCATATCCAGCGCTGCATCGTCCAGAAACGAGCCGTGCTCGATGGAATCGATGCCCGCGCGGATGGCCCGCTTGGCGCCGGTCGCCCCGTGGGCGTGCGCGGCCGTCTTGCGGCGCAGGGCGTGGGCTTCGTCCACCAGCGCATCCAGCTCGGCTTGCGTCATCTGCGGCGTATCCACGTCGTCCGCCAGCGAAAGAACTCCGCCCGTGGCGCAGGTCTTGATCACATCGGCGCCGTACTTGACGTTGAACCGCACCGCCGCGCGCACCGCTTCGGGTCCGTTGGCCACGCCATTTTCGATTCCTGTTTCCTTCATCACGCCGGATCGAAAGCCGGTCTCGTCGCAATGCCCGCCCGTGGCCCCAATGGAATGGACCGCCACCAGCATGCGCGGCCCGACGATTTTACGATCGCGGATCGCGTTGCGCAACCCGACATCCATGTAGTCCGACGAGCCCACGTCGCGAACCGTGGTGAATCCCGCCAGCAGCGTTTTGCGCGCATATTCGGTGGCATCGAGCGTCTGCTCCGGAATGGTCTTGCGCAGCCGGTCGAGCATGTCCTGCTTCCAGTCGTCCGAAGCCTGTTGAGACAGATGCGTGTGCGCGTCCATGAAACCCGGAAGCAGCGTGGCGTCCCCAAGATCGATGACTTCCGCGCCCGCCGGAATGGGCGCCCCCGCGCCCACTCCCTGGATCTTGCCCGCCACGATCACCACAAATCCTGGCATGACCACGCGATCCGACTTGCCATCGAACATTCGATTCGCTTTGAGCACCACCGGGCCGGCCGCCGGAGCAGCCGCACTCATGCCGAAAAATACCAGAACGCACGCCACGAAACGCATGCAAGCTACTGTAACATCAGGCGCTCCCGTTCCGCCGCCGGACCGATTTATTCCCGTAAAAACAAGTTAAATACTTCTCATTTATGGTGTCAATTTGAAGGAATTATTGATGTAGTCGCACCTCTCAAACGGGCAAGTTCTAGGCCGTTTGGACGAGAGCAACAGCCTCCAGGCGGCACCGTGACACTCAATATTTGCCGCTCAATAGCCCGATAAATAGGAAAATATTCATAAAAGAAATACATAAAAACGGCAAAACGGCAAGAATTAACTGATAAGATATTTGATGTTTGGGGAGAATGAACTGCGGAAATGGGCGCCGCGCCGCATGCGCAGGCCCCACGGGTCGCAGCCTTCCTGACACAGATTTTCAAATTGCACAGAGAGGATCACATGCAGACCAAATGGTTCCAGCCCGCTTCCTGGCGCACGCCGGATGCTCGCAATGGACGCGCCAACGGTGCGCCAAAGCCAACTACTGCCGCGCCGGTGGAGTCCGCCCCGGTGAGCAAAGCGTCATCCGCAAGTTCCGGCGGCAACGGTTTCGTCGCCTCGGAAGGCGAGCTGCTGCCCTTCGAAGAAATCTACCGCGTGGCGGGCATCAAGGGCCCGCGGCTCGGATACAGCATCGGCAAGGTGATTGAGATGCTTCATAGCGAACACATCCGCAACTTGCCAATAGAGACCAAGCGCGCATCCATATTGATGGCGCTCGAAGCCGCGGGCGTGCAGTTGGACGAGGTGTTGCAAGATGCCACCGTACGCCAGCGCGCCATCAACTCCTACGAAGCCATCCAGCGGAAACATATCGAGGAATACGAGGCGCGCAAGGCCCAGGAGAATTGCGCCATTCAGGCCGAAATGGACCGCGTAACCGCGCAGTATCTCGCGCGCATTAACGGTAACGTGGATGAAGTAGCCCATGAAAAAGACAGCTTCCGCAAATGGCAGGCCAAAAAGCAGCACGAGGCCCAGCGCATTGCCGAAGCCGTGGCGCTCTGTGTGACGCAAGGCGGCGCACAGCAGGCCGATTCGATCTCCGCGTTTCGCGAACTGGCGAACGGCGAGCCTTCCTTCGTCAATCACTAGGCGACGGCCATGATGATTGTCGTGGGAATCGCCGCCATGCTCGCGGCTTGCCTGGCGAGCAGGAGCGCCGCCCGGAGGAACAGGCGCGTGGACCAGATGGGCCTCCACTCCTACGGGCACAAGGCCAGGTGCGAAGATTCGTTCCCGTTCGACTACCTCAGCCGTTAGTCTGCGGTTTCTCAGGTTTTATTGGCCGCTCCCTTGATGTCGCGGCTCCGCTAAGTCGCGTTTCAGAGCCGCAACCATAAGGGAGCGGTGGTCCTGACTCGCCGTCGTTCACTGCAGTGGGCCTCGCTCACACGGCCGGCGAGCCCTCCATGCCCAAAATTCACTGAGAAAAAAGAGATAGCCCTCTTACTTATTGGGTGTATTCGACAGATGGGCTGCTAGGTTTCGCCGCAATCGCGAACCGTGTCCCCAGGCTGTGGCGGCTTCTCGAATGCAGATTCTGGAGATCGCGAAATAGAGGGTCAAATGCAAAACAAATGGTATCAGCTAGGGTCATGGCGCGGCCAGGACGCCTCCGATGGCCCAACCAACGGTTCAGCGCCGAATTCTACTATCTCGGAACGCACTCGTGAAAACCGGCCCGCCTCCGCCATTCCCGCGGGCATCGACGTCGCCGCGTCGGGCGGCGAGCTGATGGCGTTCGAAGAGATCTACCGCTCGGCCGGCATCAAGAGTCCGCGGCTGGGATACAGCGTTGGCAAGGTGATCGAGATGCTGCACAGCGAGCACATCCGCAACCTTGCGGCGGAAACCAGGCGCGCCTCCCTGCTCATGGCGCTCGAGGCCGCGGGTGTTCAGGTAGACGAAGTACTGCAGGATGCTACCCTGCGCCAGCGCGCCATCAACTCCTACGAAGCCATCCAGAGGAAACATCTGGAGGAATACGAGGCCCGCAAAGCCCAGGACAATTGCGCCATCCAGGCGGAAATGGAGCGCGTGGCCGCGGAATACGCCGCGCGCATCAGCGGCAACCTCGATGAGGTGGCGCGCGAGAAGGACAGCTTTCGAAAGTGGCAAGCGAGAAAACAGCACGAAGCGCAACGCATCGCCGACGCCGTGGCCCTGTGCGTGTCGCCGGGCGCCGGCAAGACGGCGGCCGCCGATCCCATGTCCGCGTTTCGCGAACTGGCCGGCGCGGGCGACCCTGCGTACGTGCATCGAGGATAGCCCGTCATGATCATCGTGATCGGAGTGGTAGCGGCCGTCATCCTGTGCCTCGGTAGCCGGCGCCCGTACCATCGGCTGGACCGCGCCGAAAGGATGGGACTCGATTCTTACGAGCGCAAAGCCCGGTGCGAAGGGGCTTTCCCGTTCGATTATTTGAGCCGCTAGGCCGGGCGCCAGCGGAGAAACGGCGGGAGACAACTTTATGAAAGCAACTGAACAATCACCCGTGCTCGGCCTCGACATCGGCACCAGTCACATCGTGGGAGCGCGGAACTTCGACCAGAACTTCCAGTATGAACGCCAGCTCAATGCTTTTGTCAGCATCCCGCACAGCAAGATGGCGGAAGGGCTCCTGAAGAAGGAGAGCATTCCGCACGCCGTGCAAAGCGAACAGATTCTGGTGTTCGGCAATCACGCCGAGCAGTTCGCCGAACTGTTCCATGTAGAAGCCCGCCGGCCTATGATGCACGGGATTCTGAACCCCGGCGAAGCCGACGGCATGCTGGTGATCCGGCAGATCATCACCCGCCTTTTGGGCCGCGCGCGTAAGCCAGGGCAGACGCTTTATTTCAGCGTTCCCGCCCCGGCGCTTGGCGTGACCGACGATAAGTTCACATTCCACGAAACCACCTTGCGCGAGTGTTTGCGGGAGCTGGGTTACGAGCCCAAGAGCATCAGCGAAGGCCTGGCCGTGGTGTATGGCGAGCTGGGCGATTCCAATTTCACCGGAATCGGTATCAGTTGCGGCGGCGGCATGTGCAATGTCTGCCTGGCGTATCTTTCCGTGCCCGTCATCAGCTTCAGCGTGGCCAAGGCCGGCGATTACATCGACTACAACTCCGCCTCCGCCATCCGCGACCTGGCCACCAGCGTACGCGTGGAGAAAGAACGCGGGTTTCGCTTCAACGGTTTCTTCGAGAACAACGTATTCCACGCTCTCAGCGTGTACTACGACGATGTGATCCAGTCGCTCGTCAAATCCATGCGCGAAGCGTTTTCCAATTCCGCGCATCTGCCCAAGCTCAAGCAGCCCGTGCCTTTGGTGTTGAGCGGCGGAACCGCCATGCCGGCCGGCTTCCAGGAGCGCTTCGAAAAGGCCTTGCGCGCGGGCGATTTCCCCATCGAGCTTTCGGAGATTCGTACCGCGGCCGACCCGTTGCACTCCACCGCCAAGGGGACACTGGTGGCGGCGCTGTGCGAAGCCTGAAGCGCTGGCCCTTTGCCTCCGGGTGGGCTCTCAGAGTTCCGCGGAAGGCGGCGTGGGGCTGAGTTGAGTGGGCGTAGCCGGGCTGGAGACGGCCGGATTTAGCGGCACGGAAGGGGGAGGATTGGGCGCCGGACTCGGCGGCGTGGCGTTCGGAAGAACCTGTCCCGGACTCTGCGGGCGCGGTGCTTGCGGCGTGATGGCCGCCGGAACCGCCTTGACGCCGGGCGTTGCCAATGCCGGGCTCCCGTGCTTGGCGCCAAGACCAAGCGCAATCAGCGAGAGTGAATTGAGTTTGCCGCTCGGCTCCAGGCTCTGATCCTGCTGAAAATGCCGCAACGCGTCGGCCGACGCGCTATCCCAAACCCCAGATGGAGCCTGTTTCAAATAACCCCGGTTCGCCAGCGCCGACTGAATATCCTTATACCGTTCGGGCGTGGGCGCGAGCTGGCGCGATCGCCAGGACGCTTTGGCGCTGGATTTCTTGCCGTGCCTGATGGTAGTCTTGCCGCGCTTGGCGGAGGATTTGGCATGTGTGGCGGGAGCTGGCGAAGCGCTCTTGGAATCCGCAACCTTGCGCACGCTATGGCGGGGTTTTTTACGCGCGGCGGTCTCTTCCGCCGTCATGGTTGCCGCCAGCGCACAAACCAGTCCCGCAACGGTCGCGATTCGCAAATCAAATCTCCTGCTAAAAACTAGAGGGCAGGCCCGAAGACCTGCCCCCGGATAATAGATCGGCTTATTGACCGCCGACCGGTAGTGTGCCCGGCACGAACGAAGGCGTCCATTCCTTGCTGCGCTGGCCCGCGCGCATGATCTTGAATACCACGGCATCGCCCGGTTTCAGCGTGTTCTGAATCCGCTTCAGCTCCTCAGCCGAAGTCACCGGCTGGCGGTTGATCTGCACGATGATATCGTTCTGCAGCAGACCGATGTCATCCGCAAACGAACCCGCCTCCACCTGCGTAATCAGGGCTCCCGCCGGACCGGTGTACCCGAGATTTTCGCGTAAGGAACTGTTCAAGTCCTGGACAAACATCCCGAACTTGGCCTGCGTTCCTTCGCCCGGCTCCGACGGCTCGCTGCGCGATGCGCCGAAGCTGTTGGCGAAGACCTTGAGGCGGTCCCCAATGGTTACGCTAAAGTCTTCCTTCTTGCCGTTGCGCAACACCACGATCTTCATGTTTTCGCCCACGGCTGCGTCAGCCACGTGTTCCATCAAATCCTGGCCGCGGGTCACGGGTTTGCCATCGAGCGACACGATGATGTCGCCTTCCTTCAGACCGCCCTTGTCCGCCGGCCCGCCTGGCTCGACATGCGTCACGAAGATCCCCTGCGTCCCGCCGTAACCCTTCACTAGTTCGTGGTTCCTGTCCTCGTCCGCCGAGAACGTGATGCCGATCGACCCCCGCGTAACCTTGCCGGTCTTGATGATCTGGTTATAGATCTTGGCGGCGGTATTGATGGGCAGCGCGAAACCGATGCCCTGGTACCCGCCGCTGCGGCTGGCAATCATGGTATTGATCCCGATCACCTCGCCGTTGATGTTCAGCAGCGGCCCGCCGCTGTTGCCGGGGTTAATCGCGGCATCAGTCTGAAGAAAATGCTGGAATCCGGAGTTCATGGTGTTGTCGCCGGGGATGTCGCGCGACTTGGCACTGATAATCCCGGCGGTCACCGTAGCCTGGAAGCCGAATGGAGAACCGATGGCCACAGCCCAATCTCCCACCTGCACTGCGTCCGAGTTGCCCATCTTGGCCGTCACCAGGTTGGAGCGGTCCACTTTCAGCACGGCCACGTCCGTAGCCGCATCGGTGCCAATCACTTTAGCTTCGTATTCGGTGGGATCGCCGTTGAACTTCACCTGCACGCGCGTGGCTTTCTCGACCACGTGGTTATTCGTCAGGATATAACCGTTCTTATCGACCACCACGCCGGAGCCAAGACTATAGCCCTTGCGCGGGCCTGTCTGCGGTGGTCCGTTAAAAGGATTGCCGAAAAATCGCTCGAAGAAATCCTGCATCCCGTTGTCTTCATCTTCGTCGTCGGGCTGCTGTTGCTGCGGCGTTCTCTTATGGCCGCGCATGGTAACGGCTTTCTGCACATAGGTGCTGGAAATATTCACAACCGCCGGCTCGAGCTGCTTGGCCAGCTGGCTGAATGCCGTCGAAAGCTGCACTGGGTTGGGAATCACCAGCGGGGTCGCGCCCGGAGCTACCGTTTGGTCCTTTGCGGCCTTCACGCCGGTCGACACCACCGTGCCGATCACGACGCCGATCGACAGCGTGAACAAAATCAGGCTAAATGACAGTAACTTCTGCCTTCGCATCTTGTCAAAGAAACTCATGTATTGGAACTCCTCAGAAACCGCGATTGATCCCATTATACATCGGGATCTGCGCTTCTAGCTTGATAGATGTACCGCCGAATGAGCACGTTTCAACTCCACCAGCAATATTCCGCTTAAGATCAATACGGCCCCCAGCGCCGCCCTCCGGGAAAACATTTCTCCCGTCAGCCAGAACGACGTCAGCCAGGCCACCACGGGCTCGAGTGAATAGATTAATGCCGTGCGCGTCGCCGTGGTGTGCTGCTGCGCCCAGGCCTGCACGGTAAATGCCAGCGCCGTGGCCAGCAGCCCGGTCACGCCCAGCGCGATCAGCACCACCGGGCTAAACCGGATCACCGGCGTCTCGACCCACCAGAAGGTCGAGATACCCAGCGCCGCCGCCGCCGCCACCTGCATGAAAGAGAGGGACTCGAAACTCACGCGCCCGGAATAGTGCCCCAGAGCGATAATGTGCGCCGCAAAAGCCACGGCACAGAAGAAAGTCAGCAAATCTCCGCGGCCGATGCTTAGCGTTTCCCCCTGGAGCGTCATTAGTCCCATGCCCGTAGAGGCGCAAATCACGCCGGCCAGCTCGAAAATTCGCGGCCTGCTGAAATAGACGAGAGACATGAGCAAAGGTACCAGCGGAATCGCCAGGCCGGTGATAAAAGCCGATTTGGATGCCGTCGTGTACTGTAAACCCACGGTTTGGAACAGGTAACCGGCAAACAGGCAGCCGCCAGCCACCAGGCCGCCGCGCGTGGGCCTGTACCGCGCCCGCCCGCGAAACAGCAACGCCAGCGCGGCCGTGGCAATGCTGAACCGGATAGCCAGAAACAGGATCGGGGAAATGTCCTTGAGAGCCGATTGCACCAGGACAAACGTCGAGCCCCAGATGAGGGTATTGCCCGCCAGCGCGGCATCGGCGCGCCAGGTGCGCACCGCGTTCCCAACGGCCGCCTCGGACGGAAGAAGGATGCCTTCGCCCTCAGGCGTCATTCCTTAGTGCGCCCAATTTGCGGATCGCGCAGCAGAAGGCTAAGCGTCAGAAAAATGCGCTTGAGCCCCAGGTCGCGCCCTTCGGGGTTGTACCACTCTTTGAGCGTGTGAGCGCCGCCACCCTGCCCGCCCGACCCGATCGAAACCGCCGGTATGCCGAGCGCCAGCGGAATGTTGGCATCCGTCGAAGAACAATCCAGGCGCGCGCGGATCCCAAGGTAGCCATCCACGGCACGCACGTAGTGCAGAACCGGCGTCTGCTCGTCCAGCTCTGCCGCCGGGCGCGCGCCGATCTCCTTCACCTTGGCCGCCACTTTGCCGCCGGTAGCGCGCTGGTTCTCCTGCTCCTGCGCGCGCTCCACCGCGACATTGAGCAGGCTGACCAGCTCTTCCATTTTTTCGTTGCTCTCGGACCGGATATCGACCTTGGCGCGCGCCAGCGCCGGGATGGAATTGATGCTGGTGCCGCCGTCGATGAGCCCAACATTGAACGACGAGCGCGGTCCCCCGTTCAGTCGCGTCTCGGTGAAGAATGCTACCGCGCGTCCGAGCGCGTGCACCGGGTTGCCGATCCCGTAGTCGCTCCAACTGTGCCCGCCCGGTCCGGTGAAGGTGACCTCAAATCGCCGGCTGCCCAATCCGCGTGTCGTGATGTGCTCGGTCGAGGCCCCGTCGATCACGAGAAAGGTGGCAATTTCGCGCGCCAGGTCCGACTTACATAACCAGCGCATCCCTGTCAGATTGCCTTCGCCCTCTTCTCCGACGTTGCCGATGAGCACCGGCTCCGCCCGGCGGTCTTCGATGTCGGGTGAGGCTTTGATGGCGCGCGCGACCGCCAGGAGCGCCGCCAGCCCGGAGCCATTATCCGAAACACCCGGGCCATGAAATTTTCCGTCCGGACCCACCGTGACGTCGTCTTTGCCACGCGGCGCGAGGACCGTATCCAGGTGCGCCGTAACCGCCACGTATGGCCCGCGTGACTTTTCACCCAGAAACGCCACCACGTTGCCCGCGCGGTCGATCTGCGACTTCCATCCGAAGCCACGGAACTGCGCCGCCATCCACTCCGCGCGCTGCTGCTCGAGAAAGGTGGGCGCCGGAATCCGGCACAGTTCGAGATGAATCTCGTTGATCCACTGCTTCTCGCGCGTGAACCATTGCAGACACTCCCGCACCCCGCGCAGTTGCGCGACATCGGCCACGGGAACCGACGCGGGCACGAGATTAGCCGCCATTCATTCGAGTGTACCGCAGGGGCCTCACGGAGCCGCGGCGCGATCCCACCGCAGCCGTTCAAATCACATCAGCGACCTGGCGGCGTCGCTACAAAACTTTGAATCCAAAACTGCATCTCCTCAAACCGCATCGACGTGGCGCCCCCTGCTACCTGCACCAGCCGGTCCGGGTCGCGGTATTCGAGCGGCTTCAGCAACACCGCACGGATCACCGTGAACATCGCCGTATTGCCGCCAATGCCGAGGGCCAGCGTGAGTACGGCCGTCGCGGCGAAGGCGGGGTTTTTGAAGCCAGGTTTGTTCAGCAGCATCCGAATGCCGTATCGCAGATCCCGAAGCAGCGTGCCCATTCATCCCTCGTGCTAGACGTTCAGTAGAGTAACGCAGCCGCGAAGGAAAAGTTCAGGCAATACGACATTCGTCATTCGCATCC
>JBGPKX010000210.1:0-10619 GCA_041486185.1 Bryobacteraceae bacterium
GATATTCTGCGGCGCTATCAGCCCACGCGCATCGAAGACCTGACGGCGCTCAACGCGCTTTACCGGCCGGGTCCGCTGCAAGGCGGCATGCTGGATGACTTCATCGAGCGCAAGCACGGGCGCAAGGCCATTGCCTACGATCTGCCCGAGCTGCGGCCCATCCTCGAAGAGACCTACGGCGTGATTCTGTACCAGGAGCAGGTGATGCAGATCGCGAGCCGCCTGGCCGGGTACTCGCTGGGCGAAGCCGACATTCTGCGGCGCGCCATGGGCAAGAAGAAGGCCGAGGAGATGGCGGCGCAGCGCGAGCGGTTTATCAGAGGCGCGCTCGAACGCAACTTCCCGCAGCGCAAGATCGAGAAGATTTTCGATCTGATGGAGCAGTTCGCGGGCTACGGTTTCAATAAGTCGCACTCGGCGGCGTACGCGTTTCTGGCATTCGTGACGGCGTATCTCAAAGCCCACTATCCGGTGGACTTTATGGCCGCGCTGCTGACTTCGGAAACCGGCAATCCGGCTAAGATCGCAAAATACATCAACGAGTGCCGCGATATGGGCATCACGGTGCTGCCGCCGGACGTGGATTCGAGCGACTGGAATTTCACGCCGGTGGCGGACCTGCTGGGTGACACCATTCGTTTCGGCCTGGGTGCGGTGAAGAACCTGGGGCCATCGGCGGTGGAAGCCATCCGCGCGGCGCGCGAGCCGCTGGGCCGGTTCCGCTCGATCTACCAGTTCTGCGACACGGTGGATCTGACTTCCATCAACCGGCGCATGATCGAGAGCCTGATCCGCGCGGGCGCCATGGATTCGTTCGAAGGCCATCGCGCGCAGTTGATGGCGGTGGTGGAAGGCGCCATGGAGGCGGGGCAGAGGGCGCAGCGGGCGCGCGCCTCGGGCCAGGAAGGCCTGTTCGGGGATGCGTTCATCGCCGAGCACGGGCACGAGGAAAAGCCGCTGCCGGCCGTGGCGGAGTGGACGCTGCGCGAGAAGTTACTGGGCGAAAAAGAAATGCTGGGCTTCTATGTGACCGGGCATCCGCTCGATCAGTACGAAGACAAGATGCGCGAGCTGGCCACGCATTCGAGCGGCAATCTCGAGGGGCTCGAGAAAGGCGTCGAAGTGGCATTGTGCGGCGTGATCACCAATGTGCAACGCAAGCGCAACCGCGAGGGGAAGCCGTGGGCGTCGATGGTGCTCGAGGACCGCAATGGAGCCATCGAGGCCTTGCTGTTTACGACCAACTTCGAGCGCCTCTCGACCATGCTGGCCGAAGACCAGGCGGTGCTAGTGCGCGGCCTGGTGCTGCCGGAGGAGAATGCTCCGCCCAAGATTTCGGTGCAGGACATCGTGCCACTCGAAGTGGCGCGCGTGCCGCTGCCGTCGCTGATTTCGATACGCGTGTGGCTGCGGAAGAACGGGGACGCGGGGACGCGGGGACAGGGCGACGCGGCGAATGGGGATGCGGCGGACCGCGTGGCGGCATTGAGCGATTTATTTCGGCGCAAAGCCGGCGACACGCATGTGCGGCTCCGCCTGGAATCGTCTCGGGATTTCACGGTCATTATGGATGTGCCCGTCACCGTGCGGCCGGACCGCGAGTTTCGCGCCGAGATCGAGCGATTGTGCGGGGCGGAGGCGATCGAGGTGCTGGCCAATTGAGCCTCGGATGGCCGGCCGCGATTGCCCTGCTTTCCGCTGTCCTGCTTTCTTGTAGCCCCATGTTCGCCCAGCCAAACACACCCGTCATCATCGATACCGACTGCGGTCACGACGATCTGACGGCCATCGCATTCCTGCTCTCTGGCCGGGACGTGCGCATCGAAGCCGTCACCATCGCCAACGGTCTGGCGCACGTGGCTGCCGGAGCGGCGAACGTCTTGCGGCTGCTCGCGCTCGGCGGGCGGGGCGATGTGCCGGTATTTATGGGGCGCGAGACGCCTCTCATAGGAAACGCCGCATTTCCCGATCCCTGGCGCAAGACATCCGACGAGCTGCTGAAAGGGCTCAAAATTCCGGCCGCGCGGCGCGCTCCCGAAACACAATCCGCCGCCGACTACCTGGCGGGCCGATTGCGCGACCGCGGCCGGCCGGTTCGCATCCTGGCGCTGGGTCCGCTCACGAATTTCGCCGAAGCTCTGGAACGGGAGCCGGAGCTGCTTCGCGGCATCGACATGGTCATCATGGGCGGGGCCATCCGTGTGCCGGGCAATCTGGGCGATGGTGGAGCGTTCAAGACCAACAACACGACGGCCGAGTGGAACATCTTCGTCGATCCGCTGGCGGCGAAGCGTGTTTTCGAGTCGGGGGCGAGAATTCAACTTGTGCCGCTCGACGCCACGAACCATGTCCCCATCGACAAGTCCTTCCTCAACGAGCTGCGGTCCAAAGCGCGCACGCCGCTGGGCGAAGTTGTCGTCGGCATTATGGAGCGCGACCGCAAGCTGATCGAACAGGGAACCTACTATGCCTGGGATGCGGTGGCGGGGGTGGCGATGCTGGAACCGGCGGTGCTGCAAGAGATCCCGTTGGCGATCGAGGTGAAGCAAGACGCGCCCGAAGAAGGGCGCACCGCGGAGATGAGCGCCGGACGGTCGAATGCCAATGTGGCGCTGGGCGCCGATGCAGCCGCCTTCAGAAAAGTTTTTATGGGCGCATTTCGGGTCGCGAGTCCTGCTCGAGCGGGTTCAACAGCCGCAACCCCTTGAAACGCGTGAAATCGCGGTCGGTAGAGCATAATACGGCGCCATGCTCGATCGCCAACGCGGCCAAATCGGCATCCATCACAAGCGGCCCCTTCGCCTGACCGTCCGTAAGCAGGCTGCTCAAAATATTCCAATGGCGTTCGGTTGGCTGGAGCATGGAGACGTCAGGATTACTGAGCCACCCACTTACAATCTCTCCAGCCTCCTGAAGCGTAAAGGGAGTGGCGAACGTCCTGGTATTGGTCGTAATTCGAAGGAACGCCAGTACCGCGGCCCATGACAAGCCGACTGGCTCACCCGATGCGAAAGTTCTCTCGATCCATTCTTTGGAGCGCTGATGCTGGATGGCCTTGTCGTAATGAGCGTAGATCAACAAGTTCGCATCAATCAAGATCATCGATGCAGCGGGCCTTCAATTTGTTCCAGTAGCTCGCCGATGTTGTCCAGACTAAGGCCAGGCCGCAGCCCGAGGTCCTTCGTGTAGATCTTGAAGGGTTTGGCTGGCGGCTTTCGCCGCGCCGTCAGCCCGATGCGGAGCACTTCGTTGACTGTCTCCTTGAAAGAACGGCCCGATTTACGCATCTCCGCCTCCAGCTTGGCGCGTACATCTTCGTCGATGGTCAGGGTAGTGCGCACATCATGATGCTAGATCATAGGCATCATGATGTCAAGCGTCGCCCAAGGCGACCCTACCGTTGAGAATGATGTCTTGCGGTAGAATCTAGATGCCGATGGACCCTAAACCCGGCACCCCGGAACCAGAAGCTTCGGCGGTGCCCAAGAGCATCGCATGGCAGCGGGTGTTGCTCGCGCGGCATGCCAAGCGGCCGCACACGCTCGACTATATCGAGCGGCTGTTCACCGATTTCCACGAGATTCACGGCGACCGGTTGTTCGGCGACGATCCGGCAGTGGTGTGCGGGATGGGGTTTTTCGAGGGCCGGCCGCTCATTGTCGTGGGCGAGCAGAAGGGGCGCGACACCAAACAGAAGCTGTACCGCAACTTCGGAATGCCCAAACCCGAGGGCTACCGCAAAGCCATCCGGGTAATGCAGTTAGCCGCAAAATTCGGGCGGCCGGTGATTACGTTCCTGGATACGCCGGGCGCCTATCCGGGCATTGACGCCGAAGAGCGCGGGCAAGCCGAGGCCATCGCGAAAAACTTGCGGGAGATGTCGCGGCTTCCGGTGCCGGTGATTTCGGTCTGCATCGGAGAAGGGGGCTCGGGCGGCGCGCTGGCGCTGGGCGTGGGCAACCAGGTTTTCATGATGGAGAACGCGGTTTACAGCGTGATTTCTCCCGAGAGCTGCGCAGCCATCATCTGGCGCGATTCCGCCCAAGCCGAGCTGGCGGCGGAGGCGCTGCGGCTCACGGCCGAAGACTTGCTGAACTTCGGCCTGATCGACGGCATCATACCTGAGCCTTCCGGCGGCGCCCAGGAAGACCCGGACGCCGCAGCCGAGCTCGTTAGCAAGAAGCTGCACGCCGCATTCGAAGAGCTGGGACGGCTCTCTCCAGCCGAGCTGGTGGAGCAGCGTTACATGAAATTCCGGCGGATGGGGAATTTCTTCGGGGCGCCGGCCGGCCGGTCGCGTGTCGCGGGCGATTAAGGCGTGAAAAACACCGTGGTGCTGGCCATCGCTTTCGTGGTGGTTGTGCTGATCGTTCTGGTCTACACGACTCTGGGCAACGCCCGGTACCGCTGCGAGGTGTGTATCTCGTTTCAGAACCGGTCGGCCTGCCGGACAGCGAAGGCAGCGACCGAGGCGCAGGCTCTGCGCACCGCGAGCGAGAATGCATGCGCGCAGATCGCCTCGGGCGTCACCGATTCCATAGCCTGCGAAAACACTCCTCCACAGAGCGTGAAGTGGCTCTCGGGTAAGTAGTTACCCACGGATTCCGGGGCTCTACGGCGTGATAACATGTATAATCTGTGAACAACTACCCCGGGAACTGCGTCTAAATTCAAGGGAGCCGTCTCACATTGAAGCGAAAATGGAAAATTCTCATCACCGCGGTGGTGTTGGTGGTGGGGTCGATTGCCGTCTTTGCGGGCGTGCGCTATAGCCGGCGCGGAATCGTCACGGTGCAGACCGGGCACGCCGTGCGGCAGGACCTCACCAGCCTCGTTACCGCTTCGGGCGAAATCAAGCCTCGCAAGTACATCAATATCGGCGCCAACGCCACCGGCGAGCTGACCGAAATCCCGGTTAAAGAAGGCGACCAGGTTCGCAAGGGGCAGTTGCTGGCGAAGATCGAAAACACGCAGCCGGAAGCCGATGTGAACGCGCAACGCGCTTCGCTCAGCTCGGCTGAAGCGGATGCGGCCGCCTCGGAGGCCGGTCTCAAGTCTTATGACGACAACCTGCTCACGATGCAGGCGATCGTGGACCGTACCAGGGCCGACCTGGAAAAGGCCTCCCTCGATTACAAGCGCGGCGAAGAGCTATACAAGGCCAAGCTGATCCCCAAGCAGGATTACGATCAGCGGCAGGCCGCGTATGATAGCGCGCAGGCCTCTTTGAAAGAGTCCCAAGCCCGGCTGACGCAAGCTAAGGCGCAACGTGAGCAGGCCAAATCACAGTTATACTCGGCGCAGAAGCGGATCGCGCAGCTACGGGCGATGGTGACGCGCGCCGACGATGTTTTGAAGAAGTTCAACTCCTATGCGCCGCTGAATGGCGTGGTGACCAATCTCCCGGTGCGCGTGGGCGAAACTGTCATTCCCGGCCTGCCCAACCTACCCGGCACGATCATCATGACCATCGCCGATATGTCGATCATTACCGCCGAGGTGAAGGTGGACGAGACCGACATCGTCAGCGTCAAGATGAATCAGGTGGCCGACGTCACCATCGACGCCATCCCCAACAAGACCTTCAAAGGGCACGTGATCGAGATCGGCAACACGGCGATTGTGCGCTCCACCGGTGTGGCCGCATCGCAGAGCACTACATCGAGCCAAGAGGCGAAAGATTTCAAGGTGGTGGTGGCGCTGGACAATCCGCCGGAAGACATCAGGCCGGGCCTCTCCTGCACGGCTAAGGTCACGACCGCAACCCGGCAGCACGTCGTGACGATTCCGATTCAAGCGCTGACGATCCGGCAGAAGGGCGATCTGGAGACCAAACCGAAGAATGGCAGCCTGCAACCGGTGAAGCTCGATCCGGTGGCGGAGAAGGCGGCCAAGGAAGAGGTCCAGGGTGTATTCGTCATCTCGGTCGGCAAGGCGGTCTTCCGCAAAGTGGAGACGGGCATTACCGGCTCGACCGACATCGAAGTACTGAGCGGCCTCAAAGAAGGCGACGAGATCGTGACCGGAAGCTACCAGGTGATCCGCACCATCCGCAATGAGGCGCAGGTGACGGTGGACAACAAGGCCCCGCTCAAAATAAACACGTAGCCGGAAAAGAGCAGCAGGATGGCACAGGCAGTTGACGCACTAGTCGAACGCGGCGAGCAGTTACGAAGAGACGGCATCGTCATCCGCACGTACGATCTTTGGAAGACGTACATCATGGGCGATCAGGAAATTCACGCGGTGTCGGGCGTGGATATCGAGATCAAACGCGGCGAATATGTCGCCATCATGGGGCCATCGGGATCGGGTAAATCGACGCTCATGAACCTGATCGGCTGCCTGGACACGCCGACCAAGGGGCAGTACTACATCAACGGGCGCCTGGTCAGCGAGATGAACGACGATGAGCTGGCGCGCATCCGGAACAAAGAAATCGGATTCGTTTTCCAGACCTTCAATCTGTTGCCGCGCGCCACGTCCCTGCACAACGTGGAGCTGCCGCTGATCTATAGCGGCATGGCCGCCGATGTCCGGCTGGCCCGCGCCAAGAAGGCGCTCGAGCAGGTGGATCTCACCCCGCGCATGTATCATAAGCCCAACGAGCTCTCAGGCGGTCAGCGCCAGCGCGTAGCAGTGGCGCGGGCACTGGTCAACAATCCTTCGATCCTGCTGGCTGACGAGCCCACCGGCAACCTGGACAGTGCGACCGGCAACGAGATCATGGGTCTGTTCGAGCGTCTGCATACGCAGGGCAATACCATCGTGCTGGTAACGCACGAGCACGATATCGCGCTGCACGCGCACCGCGTGATTCACATTCGCGACGGAAAAGTGGAGAAGGACGAGAAGGTGAGATAGGGCGCCGCTTCCGGCAGCGCCCTGGGTTTCTGCAGGAAGCCGTTACAACGCGTTGGTGGCGGCTGTGGCCTGAGCTTTCATCATTTCCGCCATCGCCTTTTTCATTTCGGCCGGCGTGGGTTCCGCTTGGTGGGTGGCGACCATCCACTTGTTCCCGTCCGGATCCACAACGGTCCCGACCCGGTCGCCCCAGAACATGTCCATTACCGGGCCTTGGGCCGTGGCTCCAAGCTTTACGGCTTTGGCCACCACTTTGTCCGCGTTTTCCACCGTCACATACAAGTTTGCAGGCGAACCACCGATGGTCTTGGCGCTGCGGGCGCCGCGTTCGGGGCATTCGGGTCCCAGCATCAAAGTTGTGCCACGCAGCGTCAGCTCCGCGTGCATGGGCTTACCGTCAGGTCCATTCATGATGCCACGCTTGGCAAATCCAAAGGCCTTTTGATAAAAGCCAGCCGCAGCTTTCACATCGCCTACGGTGAGCATCACGGTTACGGCGCCGTATTGTTTCTTGTTGAGTGGGTCGATTTTTTTAGGCATAAGGGGAGGTCCTCTCGGGTAGCTATTCTATCAGAGGACACCCCCATCTTTCCTTCCGGCCTAAAGCTAAGTGGCGAAGTTAAGGGTGATGCGATTGATGGCGTGAGCTACCCGGTCCGCTTTTGGGAACGAATTGGTCCGATACTGTGCCTGTCGCCTCGGCCTGGAGAGGCGTGCCCTGGAGGCCCGTCCCACGAACTACCAATCCGAATCAGGCAGCCGGAAATCCACGTGACGCTCGCGGTTCAATCTGTAACTTAAGGTGCGGTCCACGGAATCGAGCGGCGCTTGCTTCTGTTCATGTTGCAGCGTGACGTAGTGCAAGGTGGCGCCAGTGATCCAGTAGGCCTCGGCCGCGCGGATATTGTCCTGATTCTTGAACGCAATCAGGTAAATCGGCTTTCCGCGGGCTTGAGACGGCGCGTTGCCCGAATACTCACGAACTTCGGGACGCGCAGGCGCCGGCGCCTCGTAAACCGTCACCGGAGGCGAGGGCTCGGACTGATAGACGACCACCGGAGGAGACGAGTAGCCGGATGTGTAATACGGATCCTGGTACCCGTAGTAACCAGCAGACGGGTAGCCATAGTATGACGAATAGCCGTAGTACGGGTAGCCCGCACCGTAATACGCCCCATATGCGTAGGGAGCGAATCCGAAACCGAAGGAGAACCGGTTATACCCGTAGGAGCCAGGGCGAAAACCGTAGCCCCGGAACCCCCCATAGAAGCCGCGACCGAAGCCGCCGTATCCATGAAAGCCGCCGCCATAGCCGCGGAATCCCGATCCGGCAAACCCACCGCCACGGAAGCCACCACCGCCGCCGTGAAAACCACCGCCGCCACCCATTCCACCGTGGAAGCCACCGCCGCCACCACCGCCGTGACCCCCGCGCTGAGCGGCCACAGGCAATGCCAGCAGGCAACCGATAAGAAGGAACTGCGCGAAGTTTCGCATAACGCAAGCCCTCTACCCGGAGCTTACCGCCGTGCGCCGCCGGTGGCAAGGGAGGTTAGGTTACGGCACCACCGGCAGGATCAGCGCCGAGGGGTGCTGTGCGTCGTGGTAGATGGCGTTCCCGGCCTTCACCATATGGCTCGACGTGCCGGCGTTTTCTCCGGTATTGAGATTCCGGTCAAAGCGCGGGAAGTTGCTGCTGGAAATATCGACGCGCAGTTTGTGGCCCGCCAGAAACACGTTGCTGGTGTTCCACATGTCGATGCGGATTTTGTAGATCTCGCCGGATTTCATGAGCTCCGGCGCCGCGTGCGAGTTGCGGTAGCGCGCGCGCAGGATGCCGTCGGTTAGATTCTGGGCAAAGCCGTTGGGCCAGACGTCCACGAGTTTGGCAGTGAAGTCGGTGTCGACCGCCGATGAGCTCACAGAGAGCTCGATGGCGATCGGCCCGGTGACTTCGAAATCGCTGGTAAACGCAGGCGTGGTGTAGACCAGCACGTCCTGGCGCTCCTCGACCGTCCGCTGATCGAATGCGCCCGAGGGCAGATGATCGTTGTCGCAGCACAGGCCGCCGCCGCGCGTGGGCGCCGGATTCGCGGGATCGTACGTGTACTTGTCGGCGGGCTCGTTCTCTGGCGCGACCATGCTCAGCGTGCCATCGCCGGTCCGCGTGTTGGCGCCGCCGCCGGAATGAAGATAGTAGCGGGTGAGGTGAGCGCGCGCCAGGGGCCAATCGTCCTCGTCGCGCCAGGCATTCTTGCCCATCACGAAAATCCTGACGGGCTTCTCGCGCTCGATGCCGTTATCGACGCCGCGCAGCAGGTGATCGTACCAGCGCAGCATTTCGGTATCGGTATCGCCTTTCGCCGCCGCACCGAAATTCAGCTCGCCCGCCTGTCCGTTGAACGGGCCGTGGTACCAGGGGCCCAGCATCAGCCGCTGGCCGCGCACGCGACTCTTCAGGCCGACGTAATTGCGCACGGTGCCGCCCTGGAAGATGTCGTACCAGCCGCCTACGCTGTAGACGGGCACGCGAACATTGGCGTAGTGATCTTCAATCGACCACGACTTCCAGTACTCGTCGAAATCGGGATGGCGCGTCCACTCGGCGAAATACGGAGCGAGGCTCGCTGGCATCGGAACATCCAGAAACGGATACTCCGTGAGCGGCAGTTTCCACACCCACTTGAGCGCGTTGGCGGATTCGCGCACGCGGCGGTCGAGCGTGTCCTGCACCAGGCCCGAGGTCCACGACTCGTTGAACCACTGCTCGAACGCACCGCCCTGATAGGTCCAGCCATCGTGATAGTTCGACGCGGTGACTACCGGGAAGACGCCGGCCAGGTGCGGCGGTTGGGCGATGGCGGCCAGCATCTGGGTGGCGCCCACGTACGATCCACCGAACATGCCCACTTTGCCGTTCGAATAGGGCAGCGCCGCGGCCCACTCCACGGTGTCGTAGCCGTCCTGGCTTTCGTACTTGAACGGATACCATTCGCCCTCGGAGGTGAAGCGCCCGCGCACGTCCTGAATGACGACCACGTAGCCCAGCGCCGCCGCGCGTGTACCGAAATCACCGCCGGCTTTGTTGTACGGAGTGCGCTCCAACAGTACAGGAAACTTGCCCTCGGCTTTCGGCCGGTAGATATCGGCGTGCAGGGTGGCGCCGTCGCGCGTTTTCATGGCGACGCCACGCTCGACGGTGACTTCATAGCGGTCGGCGGCGATGGCGGTGGCGGCGAGAAACAGAAGGCATGTGATGCCGAATGCGCGGCCTCGTGCAGCGCCGGGCCATGCCCGATCCTGGCGGGGACCCTGGGCACTTTGCTGCGGCTGGAACAAAAGGCCGCAGGTCTCCCCCAAATTACGCGGTAGCCCTGCGCTACGGTCGTGCGGCGGTTGCCAGAATGTTGCCTGATTCATGTCCTAGAGTATAGAGAGGTCATGAAGCCCCTGCAATTATTTTTGCTGCTGATGGCAGCGCTTCCCGCCGCGCCGGCGACGCAGCCGTTCTACGACCGCAAGCATTTCTCGAAAGTGCTGGGCGAGGAGCGCAACTACCGCATCCTGCTGCCTCCGGACTACGAAGCGAGCGGCAAGCGCTACCCGGTGATCTACTACTTCCACGGCCACAGCGACCGCTTCACGCTCGAAAAATACGACAACGGCACGGACACCATTCCTAAAATGGCGGACTTCGTGGCGCATCACGACGCGATCGTGGTGTCGGTCGACGGCTACGTGGCGCGCGACTACAC
>JBGPKX010000211.1:0-10605 GCA_041486185.1 Bryobacteraceae bacterium
AGCGACGGGCATAGCACGGGGATTTACTCTTTCGAGCATTTCCGCAAGATTTGCCCCTGCGAGGCTTGCAAGCATCCATGACGCGGCAGAAGTGGGCGTTTCCCTTTGACCGTAGCGTGGTTGGTCATGCCGCCTGCGGCACAGCGAACCAAGAAAAAGGATGTTGTCCCATTCCACCGGGATTTTTCACCGTTCGAAGCGGGTTTTCAGCCTCTTCGACAGCCTTTTTCAAGAGAGAGCTACCGTGGGGTTTGCGGAAGACCTGGGGCTTTTCGCTCCCGTTGCGACAAGAGCCGCAGGTCCCCGCAGAATGCGCGTGGCCCGGCGCTACAGGTTTCGATCTTAAACGGCGGGGCGCAGCCAGGGCGGACAGGCCATGAAAGCCGGCGCGGTTTTCCCACAGAAGCGCAAGGTCGAGGTGGTGGCGCTGGATGAGCCGAAGATCTCGTCGCCGCACGAGGTGAAGCTGCGCATGCTGGAAGTCGGGGTCTGCGGCACCGACCGCGAAATTTGCCAGTTCCATTACGGTACGCCGCCCGAGGGATTCGAGTTTCTCGTGCTGGGACACGAATCGCTGGGTGAAGTAGTGGAAACCGGCTCCGCGGTGACGCGCGTTCGGGCCGGCGATCTGGTGGCGCCGATGGTACGCCACGCCTGCTGGCATCCAGATTGCGCAGCCTGCCGATCGGGACACCAGGATTTCTGTTCCACGGGCGATTTTCGGGAGCGCGGCATCAAACAGTTGCACGGCTTCATGACGCAATTCGTGGTGGATCATGAAGGGCACATGAACCCGGTGCCGCGAGAGCTGCGCGAAGTGGCCGTACTGGCGGAGCCGCTGAGCATCGCCGAAAAAGCGCTCCTGCAGATCCGCGCCATCCAGCAGCGCTTACTCTGGAACGATTCGGCCAAACGGCCGGAATCCTGCCATCACGCCGTGGTCCTGGGCGCCGGGCCAGTCGGGTTGCTGGGGGCGATGGCTCTGGTAAACGCGGGCTATCGAACCTACGTTTACTCGCGGGAACCGGCGCCAAGCCCCAGGGCCGATCTGGCGGCAGCCTTCGGTGCGCAATATGTTTCTGCCCGGGAGCGGTCTATTTCCCAGCTTGCCGCGCTGGTGGGCAATATCGATGTAGTCTATGAAGCTACAGGTGCTTCGCAGGCCGCTTTTGAAATGCTCAACGCGTTGGGGGCGAATGGCATCTTCGTGCTTACAGGAGTTCCGCGCCACGGAGAGCCGGTGTCGATCCAAACTGAAGCACTGGCCCGCAACCTGGTGCTGAAAAATCAGGCGATCCTCGGCACTGTGAATGCGGGCCGCGAGGCGTTTGAAGCAGCCATCGGCGATCTGGGCGCGTTCTACCGCCGCTGGCCGGATGCCCTACGCGCAATGATCACGCGCCGCTATCCGCTGGACCGCTTCCGCGAGCCCATTCTCGAAAACTCGGGAATCAAGAACGTCATCGTGCTGAACGGGAAAAACTGATGCCTGGACCTATCGCCGGCGCCGAGAGCAAGCGCCTTGCGGAAGATGGGCGGCGCGCGAAAAACTGGAAGCGCTGGGGTCCGTATCTTTCCGAGAGGCAGTGGGGCACGGTGCGTGAAGACTATTCCGCCGACGGAAACTGCTGGTCCTATTTCCCGCACGATCACGCGCGCAGCCGCGCATACCGCTGGGGCGAAGACGGCCTGCTCGGCATTTGCGACCGCGAAGGACGCCTGTGCTTTGCACTGGCGCTCTGGAACGGCCGCGACCCCATCCTGAAAGAGCGCCTGTTTGGCGTGTGCGGACCGGAGGGAAATCACGGCGAGGACGTGAAGGAGTGCTACTTCTATGTGGACTCTACGCCCACGCACTCCTACATGAAGGCGCTCTACAAGTACCCGCAAGCGGAATTTCCTTACGCCTGGCTGGCGGAAGAAAACGGGCGCCGCGGCCGGAACGACCCGGAGTTCGAGCTTCCGGATACGGGCGTATTTCAGGAGGACCGCTACTTCGATGTCTTCGCAGAGTACGCCAAGGCGGGCACGGACGATGTTCTGATCCGGATCACGGCGGTGAATCGCGGCCCGGATGCCGCCACCCTGCATCTGTTGCCAACGCTTTGGTTCCGCAACACGTGGTCATGGGGGCGTACCGGCGAAGGATACTGGCCCAAGCCGAAGCTGTCGCGATCGGCTGAGCATTGCATCGTCGCCGAACATGTTTCGCTCGGAAGATATCAGCTCGAATTCGAGGCGGGTGGCGAACTCCTGTTCACCGAAAACGAAACGGACTTCGAACGGCTCTTCGGGCTGCGGAATGCCTCACCCCACGTCAAGGATTCTTTTCACGATTATGTGATTCGCGGGCGGCGCGAAGCGGTGAATCCAGAGAATGTGGGGACCAAGGCGGCGGCGTATTACAAGCTCGAACTGGTTAGCGGAGAAAGCCGGACCGTCAGTCTGCGGCTGACCGCGTTGCCTCTGCACGGCAAAGAACCCTCGGCGACGCCTGCCGCCCTTTTCGCGCAGCGAATTGCAGAGGCCGGCGAGTTCTACGATGTGCTGCTGGCAGGTTGCGATGCATCGCGCGCCATCATGCGCCAGGCGTATGCAGGTTTGCTGTGGACCAAGCAGTTCTACCATTACTCAGTGGCGGACTGGCTGGAGGGCGACCCGGCGCAGCCGCCGCCGCCCGCCAGCCGGCTGACCGGCCGGAATGCCGACTGGACCCACCTCTATAACCGCGACATTATCTCCATGCCGGACAACTGGGAGTACCCGTGGTATGCGGCCTGGGACCTGGCATTCCACATGATCCCGTTCGCGCAGGTCGATCCGCAGTTTGCCAAAGACCAGCTCGTTCTGGTGTTACGCGAATGGTACATGCACCCCAACGGCGAAATTCCGGCGTACGAGTTTGCGTTTTCCGATGTCAATCCACCCGTGCACGCGTGGGCCTGCTGGCGCGTTTACAAGATGACCGGGCCGCGCGGCCACCGCGACCGCCTGTTCCTGTCACGTGTGTTTCAGAAACTTCTGGTCAATTTCACTTGGTGGGTCAATCGCAAGGATTTCGGCGGCAAGCACATTTTCGCTGGCGGCTTTCTGGGTCTGGACAACATCGGCGTCTTCGATCGATCCCGGCCATTACCCGGAGGCGGCGGGCTGGAGCAGGCCGATGGGACAGCGTGGATGGCATTCTATTGCGCGACTATGCTCTCGATGGCGCTCGAGCTGGCCATCGAGGACCCCGCCTTCGAAGATATCGCGTCCAAGTTCTTCGAGCACTTCGTGGCCATCGCGGACGCCATGAATACCCTGGGCGGCACCGGCCTCTGGGACGAGGAGGACGGCTTTTACTACGACCAACTGCAAATCGACGGCGTCAATATGCCGCTGCGCGTGCGGTCCATGGTGGGCGTCATCCCGTTGTTTGCGGTGGAAATTCTGGATCAGGAAACCATCGAGGCCGCGCCTGGCTTCCGCAAACGCATGGAATGGTTCCTGCGAAACCGCCGCGACCTGGCGCGGCAGATCTCGTACATGGAGATGGGCGGCGCTAACCCACAGAGCTATCGCCTGCTCGCCATCCCGTCTCGCGAAAGGCTGGAACGGGTGCTGCGTTATGTGCTCGACCCGAAGGAATTTCTGTCACCTTATGGTGTCCGCTCGCTTTCGCGGATTCATCTCGATCGGCCCTTTGTGCTGCACGTGAATGGCGACGAGCGGCGCGTGGACTACGAACCTGGCGAATCAACCACGGCCTTGTTCGGTGGTAACTCGAACTGGCGCGGGCCGGTGTGGTTGCCGCTCAACTATCTGCTCATCGAGGCTCTCGAGCGCTACCACCACTTCTACGGGGACACGCTGCGCGTCGAGTGTCCCACCGGCTCGGGCAAAATGATGAACCTGAACGAGGTCGCGCGCGAACTGTCGCGGCGTATCAGCGCCATCTTTCTCCCGGACCAGACGGGTCACAGCCCGTGGCAGGGCGACATGCGCATATTCGCGGAAAGTCCGCATTGGCGCAATCTCACGTGGTTTTTCGAATACTTTCACGGGGACACGGGGCGCGGATGCGGAGCCAGCCACCAGACCGGATGGACGGCTCTGATTGTCCGGCTGTTAAAGAACATCGCCTGACCCCCGCGAAATTCTATCGTGGATACTGTTAAAAGTGCTGCAACCGGTGCGATTGTGGTTAAAATAAACTCCTATGATCAGGACTGAAACCGTGCTGGATTCGTGGAAGACGATCCGGCAGGACACGGCGCAGGCCGTTGAGGATTTCCCCGCGGCGGAACTGGATTTCAAGCCGGTGGACGAGGTGATGACCTTTCGCGAAATCGCGCGTCATATCCTCGAAGCGGGCCACGCGCTGGTGGGGCTGCTGCTCGATGGCGTCGACAATTTGGCGACTCCGCAGTTTCGCGAGATGTTGAAGAAATACACAGCCGAGCTGCCGGAGACACCCGATGCGCCCGCGCTCGGACAGGCGCTGCGTGAGAACATCGAACGTCGCGCTGTACAACTGGCGGCACAGCCCGCGGACTTCTTCACGCACGTCATCACGCGGTTTGACGGGCAGCAGGTAACGCGCCTGGAAATGGTGCAATTCGTCAAGGAGCACGAGCTGACGCATCGCGCGCAGCTCTTTCTTTATCTGCGATTGAAGGGGATCGTACCCGCGACGACGCGGCGGCGCCTGGCCAAGCAGCAGAAAGCTTGACGCGCGCGCCGCTTGACGGCGAAAGTTCTGAGATAAGCTATAAACGGAAGGCGAGATATGGTCACTTGTCCTGTATGCGCGGGCACAATCGACGTTGAAGAGGAAGACGTGGATGAAGGCGACTCGCTGAGCTGTGACGAATGCGGCGCGGACCTGAAGGTCGTCAGCAAGGATCCACTGGAACTCGAATCCGCCGAAGAGTTGGAGGAGGAAGACGAAGAACTCCTCGATGAAGAAAAGGAGGAGGAGGAGGAAGACTGGAGGTAATCTCTGGTTTGACTGGTGGCGCACGCCGGCACATTTGCCGAAACGTGTACGCCGCGCCAAGCGTCCAATAATCTCAGGGGGAATCCGTAGATGCATCGAGGATTGATTCGCAGTCTTTGCACGCTCGCCGCCATGGCGTTGCTCTTGAGCGCGGCCAGCGCTTTCGCCGCGTCTAAGAAAGGCGAAGATCAAAACGTCCGGGCGGTGCAAGGCACGGTTTCAGACGCCGGCGAAAACGCGGTGGACGGTGCGGTAGTCCAGCTCAAAAACACCAAAAACCTGCAGATCCGCTCCTTCATCACCAAGGAGCATGGGGCTTTTTACTTCCACGGCCTGAGCCCGGACGTCGACTACGAGCTCAAGGCGGAATACCAGGGCCAATCCAGCCCCACCAAGACGCTGAGTTCCTTCGATTCGCGCAAACAGGCGGTCATTAACCTGAAACTCTCCAAGAAGTAAATCCCACGCACACGGGCAGCTTGTTGTAAGCTTTCGTGTATGCGCATAATCCTGCTCTCTCTGATTCTCGCGGCATCGCTCGCCGCGGCTCACAAGCCGGCTCAGAAAAAAGTCATCCAGCCGAAAGATTTTCCGACGGGACGTCCGTTCAGTCCGGGCATCCTGGTGGATGGAACGCTGTACGTGGCGGGCCAGACGGGGTCCGACATCAAGACCGGCAAGATTCCAGACGAATTCGAAGCCGAAGTCAAGCAGGCACTGGATAACGTCGGCGCGATTCTCAAGGAAGCCGGCATGGGGTATGAGAACGCGGTGGCGGTGCAGGTGTACCTCACGGACATGGAGCTGTTCCCACGCATGAACGCTGTGTACACGACGTACTTCAAAGAGCCCCGGCCGGCGCGCACGACGGTCGGCGTGGCGAAACTGGTGGGCACGGCGCACATTGAAATCACTGTCACGGCCAGGTAGGGGGCCGCTGGCTTCCGCGCGCGGCGCGGAAATCAACGCCTCACACCGGGCCACGACCGTTGGGGAGCGCACGCACATTACAATGGGTAATGTGAGCCGTTCCAACAAACTGTACCTGCTCTTTCTACTTGCGTCGCTAGTCGCCGCGGCGCAGAGTCTCAAGGAATTCGAAAAACGAGTCACCGAGTTCACGCTCGCGAATGGGTTGCATTTCATCGTTCTCGAGCGGCATGAAGCACCCGTGGTGTCGTTCCACACCTACGTCAATGCCGGGTCGGTGGATGACCCCGAAGGCAAAACCGGCCTGGCGCACATGTTTGAGCACATGGCGTTCAAGGGCACCGAGACCATCGGGACAAAGAACTGGCCCGCGGAAAAGAAGGACATGGACGCGATCGAGACGGTTTACGACCGGCTCGATCAGCAGAGACGGAAAGGGCCTCGCGCCGACGCGAGCAAAGTCAAGGCCCTCGAAGGAGAGGTCAAGGCGGCCATCGAAAAGGCCACGGCCGACGTTGTGCCGAACCTCTACCCGACCATCGTTGAGGAAAACGGCGGCGTGGGCTTAAACGCGGCCACGTCGTGCGACTCCACCGAGTATTTCTATAACCTGCCCGCCAACCGGATCGAGCTGTGGTTCCTGCTGGAGTCGCAGCGGTTTCTGCACCCGGTTTATCGCGAGTTTTATAAGGAGCGCGACGTAGTTCTCGAAGAACGGCGCATGCGCGTGGAATCCGATCCGCAGGGAATGTTACTGGAGACCTTGCTGTCATCGGCCTTCGAGGCGCACCCTTACCGGCGCATGCCGGGAGGCTGGGCAAGCGATATTCAAAGCCTGCGGGTGCGCGATGCCGAGCAATTTTACAAGACGTACTACGTGCCCGCGAACATGACGATCGGCATCGTCGGCGACATCGATTCAAAACAGGCAAGGGCTCTGGCCGAAAGATATTTCGGGCGTCTCCCCGCGGGGCCGCTGCCGCCGCTGGTCCACACGGTCGAACCGGTGCAGAATGGGCCGCGGCAGGCGCAGGTGGAGTCGCCGGCCCAGCCGATTGAGCTGATCGCCTACAAGCGTCCCGATCAGTACGACAAAGATGATCCGGTATTCGACGTGATCAGCGGCATTCTGGCGGGCGGCAGAACGGGCACCATCTATAAGGAAATGGTCCGCGACAAACAGATCTCGCTGGCGGCGGGCGCCGAGCCCGATTTTCCCGGCTCGAGGTATCCGAACCTTTTCATGTTCTATGTTTTCCCTGCCCTCGGTCACACCGTCCTGGATAACGAGAAGGCCCTGAGCGAGATTATCGAGGGCCTCAAGAAGGAGAAAGTGGGCGCGGAAAGCCTGGCACGTGTAAAAACGAAAACGCGCGCAACACTGATCCGTCAGTTGGACAGCAACGCCGGCCTGGCGCAGTTGCTTACCAGTTACTCGGTCAACTATGGCGACTGGCGGAAGTTGTTCACGTCGATCGACGATATCGATAAGGTGACGGCCGACGACGTGCAGCGCGTGGCGCAACAATACTTCATCACCAAGACCCGCACCTCGGCTTCTAACTTTCAGCCCGCGCAACCCGCCGAACCGTCCGGAGAAAAGACCGGAGAGAAGAAATGAAGAGCCTTCCAGCCATCACTCTCTTGATAGCCGGAGCGCTCGGCGCGCAGACTGGGCCCGTGGCGAAGGCCCACCCGTCCAACGCCCCCCTTCCGTCATACAAAGAGCTGAAGTACCCGCCACTCAAGCCCATCCGGATTCCCGACGTGGCGACATTCACGCTGCCCAACGGCATGAAGCTCTACCTGCTGGAGAATCACGAGCTCCCGCTGGTGCGCGGAACCGCGCTGGTGCGCACGGGCAATCTGTTCGATCCCGCCGACAAAGTTGGTCTGGCCACCATTACCGGCATCGTGATGCGCACCGGTGGCACCAAAGACAAGACCGGCGATCAGCTTGACGAGCAACTGGAAAATATCGCGGCGTCGGTGGAGACCTCCATCGACGAGTCGTTCGGTTCGGCCTCCTTCTCGTGTTTGAAGGAGAATACCGACGAAGTGCTCGGCGTCTTTCACGACTTGCTGAGCTCGCCCGGCTTCCGCCAGGATAAAATCGACCTGGCCAAAAACGAGTTGCGCAGCGGGATCTCGCGCCGCAATGACGATCCGCATGGCATCGTGGAGCGCGAGTTCACAGACATCATTTACGGAAGGAACACGCCCTACGGCTGGCAAATGGAGTACGCCACGCTGGACCGCATCGGGCGCGACGACATCGTTCAGTTCTACCAGCGCTATTTTTTTTCGGAGAACGTGATGCTGGCGGTGATAGGGGACTTTTCCGCCACCGACATGAAGGCCAAACTGGAGAAGCGATTTGCGGATTGGACCGTCAGACAGCAGCCAGTGCCGCCGTTTCCGGCGGTCAAAGCAAAACCTGAGCACACCGTATTTGTCGCCACCAAGACGGACGTGACACAGACTTTCTTCACGCTCGGACACCTGGGCGGCGAGCTTCGCGACAAGGATTACCCCGCGCTCGAAGTGATGGCCGACATCCTGGGCGGCGGTTTTCACAGCAGGCTGGTTCAAAGGGTGCGCACGAAACTCGGATACGCCTACAATGTCTCGGCGTATTGGGGCGCCAACTACGATCATCCAGGAATGTTCGAGGTTTCCGGCAGCACCAAATCCTCCACGACTACCGAAACCATCCAGGTGATTAATGAGGAAATCGAAAAGATCCGGTCGAGCGAGGTGACAGCCGAAGAGCTGGAAAGCGCCAAGCAGACCGTGGCCAACAGCTTTGTGTTCAATTTCGACACACCATCCAAGACCCTGAACCGCATGCTGCGCTACGACTACTACGGCTACCCGCGCGACTTCATCAACCAGTACCAACGGGCGATTCAGGCGGTAACGCTGGCGGATGTGCTGCGCGTGGCGCGCCAGCACCTGCGCGTCAAAGACATGACCATCGTGGCCGTCGGCAATCCACAGGAATTTGGCAAGCCGCTCGCAACGCTTGGGCTTCCTGTTGCGTCGATTGATTTGACGATCCCCGAGCCGGGCGGTGCGCCGAAAGCGGATGCCGGCCCAAAGGAAACCGGGAAAGCCGACGAGGCCAGCCTGGAGCGGGGCAAAAAGCTGCTGGGGCGCATGCAGGAAACGGTCGGCGGAGCGGACAAACTCGCAGCCGTTCAGGACGTCACCCAGACGGTGGACTTGAGCATGACGACTATGCCGGCAGGGATGAAAGTGAAACAGACCAACATCTGGGCTGCGCCCGACCACTTCCGCCAGGAGAGCCAGCTCCCGTTCGGCAAAGTGGTGGTCTATTCGGATGGCAAGAGCGGATGGATGTCTACGCCGCAGGGTGTGCGTCCGCTACCCGGGGCGCAGTTGAAGCAGGTGCATGAAGAGCTGTTTCGTAACTACTTCCGCCTTCTGTTAAGCGACCGCATGCCGGACAGGACAGTGAGCTCTCCAGAAGAAGGCGTTATCGAGATCAGCGATCAAGCGGGCGATTCCGTCAAACTGTTTGTCGATGCGCAGACCGGACTGCCGGCCAAAGAGGTCTATCGGGAGGCGCAGTCCATGGGTGGCCCGGGCACAATGGAAGAGATATTCGAGGATTTCAGTGAAGCCGGCGGAGTGAAAGCGCCAAAGAAAATCACCGTCAACCAGGGCGGAAAAAAATTCGCCGAGCTCACCGTCGAGGAATACAAAATCAATACCGGCGTCAAGCCCGAAGACCTCAGCAAGAAGCCATGAAGTCAGCCGCACTGCTGCTGGCGCTCGCCGTTACAATGATCCCGGCGAGCGCCGAAACCAATCAGGATCGAGGTAAGCGCATCGTGGACCAAGCTGTCGCCGCGCTGGGTGGAGGCAACTTTCTGCAGATGCGCGACCGGATCGAAAGCGGGCGCGCGTACTCGTTCTACCGCGAGCAGCTGAACGGTCTCTCTCTGGCCAAGATTTACACGCGCTATCTGAACCGGCCCGAGCCTCCCGTGCCCGGCTTTCTGGGAGTCCGCGAGCGCGAGGCGTTCGGTAAGAAGGAAGACAGCGCCGTGATCCTGGCCGACGGGCAGGGCTACGATATTTCGTTTCGCGGCGCGCGGCCACTGGCGGACGACCGGCTGGAGCGTTTCAAAGAGAGCACGATGCGCAACATTTTCTACATCCTGCGCCAGCGGCTGGGGGAGCCGGGGCTGATCATGGAGTTCCGCAGCGCGGACGTAGTGGAGAACCAGTCGGTGGACATCGTGGACATCACGGACACCGATAACCGCACGGTGACGGTCTATTTCAGCCATGTCACGCACCTCCCCGCCAAGCAGGTGACGTTCCGCCGGGATCCGCAAACCAAGGAGCGCGTGGAAGAGGTCACACGCTATTCGAAGTATCGCGACGTCGGCGGAGTCATGTGGCCCTATGATATTCAGCGCGAGCGCGACGGGGAGAAGATTTACCAGATGTACTCGGATTCGGTGGCGATCAATAAGGATCTGACGGACAATATGTTCACGTTGCCGGCCAACATGAAAATCTTAAAGAAGCAGAAGTAGATGTCGGACAAGCATGCCTCCCTACATGGACGAAGGGCAGGCGAGAACGCCCCGTCCTACCTACATCGGTAAATCCATCTCCACCAGCAGGCCCGGATTTGCGTTACGCGCGCGCAATGCCCC
>JBGPKX010000212.1:0-10493 GCA_041486185.1 Bryobacteraceae bacterium
ACCGATCTCGCGTGATCCTTTTAGCGCGGCCATGAGGGGCGGCTCGCCCAGCTCCATGTGGCGCACGATGTTTTCCAGCATCACAATGGCGTCATCCACCACGAAGCCGATGGACAAAATGAGCGCCATCATGGAGAGGTTGTCCAGGCTGTAGTGCAGCAGGTACATCACCGCGAACGTGCCGATGATCGAGAAAGGCAGCGCGAGCGATGGAATCACGGTGGCGGAGAAATTCCGCAGGAAGAAGAAGATCACCATGACCACCAGGCCGAGCGTCAGCGCGGTGGTGAACTGCACGTCGCGGTAGGATTCGCGAATCGTTTCCGATCGGTCGTATAGCGTGTCCATGGTGACGGAGGTGGGCAGTTCGCTGCGAAAGATGGAATCAGCCGTTTGACGCCATCCGTCACTTCAATGGTGTTGGTTCCCGGCTGGCGCTGGATGGCCAGTACCACGGCGCGCTGATTGCCGCCACGCCTGTAGAACCATGACGCGGTTTTATCGTCCTCCACGCCGTCGATGATATTGCCCAGCTCTTCGAGACGCACGGGCGAGCCGTTGCGATAGGCCACGATCAGCGGCTTATATTGCGCGGCGGTCATCAATTGGCCGGAAGCCATGAGAACGAATGACCGCTGCGGGCCGATGATGGTGCCCGTGGGCAGGTTGACGTTCCAGCTTTTCAGGGCCGTTTCGACTTCATTGATCCCGATCTGCCTGGACGCCAGCTTGTGCGGGTCCATCTGCGCGTGCACGGCGTACTTCTGCGCGCCCAGCACCTGTACCTGCGCCACGCCGCTAACCATCGAGATGCGCTGGGCGACGCGCGTTTCAGCATATTCATCGAGCGTCCACAGCGGCACGGTTGCCGAGGTGAGCGCGAGATAGAGAATCGGCTGATCGGCCGGGTTGACCTTGGTGAAAGTCGGCGGCGTCGGCATGCCCGCCGGCAGCAAACGCGCCGCCTGCGTGATGGCTGCCTGCACATCGACGGCGGCGCCGTCCAGATTCCGGTTCAAATCGAATTCGAGGGTGACCTGCGTCGATCCGAGCGAGTTGCTGGACGTCATGGCGTTCAGCCCGGCGATCATCGAAAATTGATTCTCGAGCGGCGTAGCCACTGCCGACGCCATGGTCTCGGGACTCGCGCCGGGCAGGCTGGCGGTGACGAGCAGGGTCGGGAAGTCGACGTTCGGGAGATCGCTCACCGGCAGCGATCGATAAGCCACCAGGCCGAACATGGCGATAGCCGCCATCAGCAGGCTGGTGGCGATGGGCCGCTCGATGAACGTTTGCGAAATGTTCGTCAATCGGCCTCCGTCATGCGAGGCTCGGGGATCAATTCACCAGCAACGGGTCTGCGTGGCTTGCCCACTTTCCAGCGTCCTACCAGGCCCGCCATATAGATGTAAATTACCGGCGTCAGATAGAGCGTAATCAATTGCGAGAACAGCAGACCGCCCACCACGGCCAGCCCCAGCGGCCGCCGCGCTTCGCCGCCCGCGCCCCAGCCGAGCGAGATGGGCAGCGCGCCCAGCAGCGCCGCCATGGTGGTCATCATGATGGGCCGGAAGCGGATCAGACAGCCCTCATAAATGGCTTCGGCGGGGCTCTTGCCTTCGCGGCGTTCCGCCTCCAGCGCGAAGTCGATCTGCATGATAGCGTTCTTCTTCACGATCCCCACCAGCATGATCAGTCCGACGAAAGCGTAGATGCTGAGATCGACGTGAAACACCATCAGCGTGAGCAGCGCACCGAAGCCCGCCGAGGGCAGCCCCGAGAGAATCGTCAGCGGGTGTACATAGCTCTCATAAAGCACACCCAGCACGATGTAGACCACCATGATCGCCACGGTGAGCAGAATGCCCAGGTTCTTGAGCGAATCCTGAAAGGCCTTGGCGGTGCCTTGAAAACTTGTCGTGATGTTGGCGGGCAGCACACGCTCCGCGGTCTCTTCCACCGCGTCGACGGCGTCGCCCAGCGCCACGCCCGGTTTCAGGTTGAAGGAAACCGTGACCGACGGGAGTTGGCCCGAGTGGTTCACGCTCTGCGGTCCGGCGTTGGTCTTGATCTTGGCAAAGGATGCCAGCGGCACCAGGTGATCGTCCGGCGTCTTGAAAAACAGCAGGGAAAGATAATCCGCATACTTCTGATATTCGGGGAGCAATTCCAACAGCACTTTGTACTGCGCGGTCGGCGCGTAGATGGTGGAGACCCAGCGTGGTCCGTAGGCGTCGTAGAGCGCCGCTTCGATGGCAGCGGCGTTCAAACCGGAAACGCCAGCCCGGTCGCGGTCGATGGCCAGGCGGACCTGCGGATTCTTGATTTGCAGATCGGTGGTCACGTCCTCCAGTCCCGGCAGCGCCGCCATCTCGCGCTCGAGCTTCGGCGCCAGCAGGTAAAGATCCTGCGTATCGGGCCCCTGCAGCGTGAAATCGTATGCGGTTTTCGACGGCCGTCCGCCAATACGGATACTAGGCGGCACGGTCATGAACACGCGCATGCCGGGAAAGTTCGAGACTTTCGGCCGCAGCTCTTCGATGATCTGGTTGATCGTCAGCTTGCGTTCTCTCCTGGGCTTCAATTGCACCCACATGCGGCCCTGGTTGGAGGTGGAACCGAAACCGCCTCCGGTGCTCGACATGAAGCTCTCGATGTTAGGGTCGCTCGCGATCATCTCGGAGACTCGCTGCTGATACTCGGCCATCTTGTAATACGAAGTGCCTTGCGCCGCCTCAGTGATTACGGACATCGAATCGTTGTCCTGGTCCGGAATGAAGCCTTTCGGGATCTTGACGAACAGATATCCGGTGGCGATCAGCATTACGAAGAACACCACCAGCATCACCGGGCGATGATGCAGCACCCAGCGCAGGCTGCCGTCATACACATGGAGCATCCCGTTGAGAGCGCGCTCAGCCGTGCGGTTGAAGCGGCCGGGCCGCTTGTCGCTTCGCATCTTGAGGAAGCGGCTGCACAGCATGGGCGTCAGCGTGATCGATACCAGTCCCGAAATCAGAATGGCCACGCAGATGGTTACGGCAAACTCGCGGAACAGCCGTCCCATAATCCCGCCCATGAACAGCACGGGAATGAACACCGCCGCGAGCGAGATCGTCATGGAAACGATCGTGAACCCGATCTCCTTGGAGCCGGTGAACGCCGCCTGCATGGGCCGCTCGCCGCGCTCGATGTGGCGCACCACGTTCTCGAGCATGACAATGGCGTCGTCCACCACGAAACCGATGCACAGGATCAGCGCCATCATCGACAGGTTGTCCAGACTGAAATCCAGCAGGTACATCACCGAAAACGTGCCCACAATCGAGAACGGCAGCGCCATCGCGGGGATCAGCGTGGCCGAGGCGTTTCGCAGAAATAGGAAAATCACCAGGATCACCAGGGCGAGCGTCAGTGCCATGGTGGTCTGGATGTCCGAAAAGGCCTCGCGAATGTTCTGTGAACGGTCGCCGCGAATGGCGAAATGCACCGACGGCGGAAGCTGCGCCTGAAACGCCGGCGCGAGCCGCCGAATGGCGTCCACCACTTCGATGGTGTTGCTGCCGGGCTGCCGCATCACCAGCATGTTGATGGCGCGTTGGCCGCCCTCGTGCGTGTATAACCACGAAGCGCTCTTATCGTCTTCGACGCCGTCAATCACCATGCCCAGGTCTTCCAGGCGAACCGGCGCGCCGTTGCGATAAGCCACCACCGCCGGACGGTACTGCCTGGCGTTCATGAGCTGCCCGCTGGCCTGAATGTTAAACGCCTGGTGCGGGCCATTGAGCGTGCCTGTGGGAATGTTGACGTTCCAGCTCTGGATGGCGCTATCGACTTCATTGATCCCGATGTTCTTGGCCGCCAGCTTGTTCGGGTCCACCTGGATGTGTACGGCATACTTCTGTGAGCCGAACACCATCACCTGCGCCACGCCGCTGATCATGGAGATACGCTGCGCGATCGTGGTCTCGGCGTAGTCATCCACCACCCATAGCGGCAGCGTCTTGGAGGTGAGGCCCAGGAACATGACGGGCGCATCCGCCGGATTGTATTTGCGAAACGATGGCGGAGCCGGCAATCCGGGCGGCAGCAGCGGAATTGCTTCGGCGATGGCCGTCTCGACGTCCACCGCCGCGCCATCCAGATCGCGATCCAGATCGAATTGCAGCGTGATCTGGGTGTTGCCCATGGTGTTCACCGAGATCATGGAATCTAGACCCGCGATACCGGTGAATTGACGCTCGAGGGGCATGGCCACCGCGGAAGCCATTGTATCCGGACTGCCGCCGGGCAGCGCCGCCGAAACCACCAGCGTGGGGAAGTCGACATTCGGCAGGTCGCTCACCGGCAGCGCGCGATAAGCCAGCACGCCGAACAGCGCGATGGCCAGCATCAGAAGGCTGGTCGCGATGGGCCGCCGGATGAATGTCGCCGACAGATTCACGGGAACCCTCTATCCGCGCTTTTTGCCGGCAGGCCGCCCGCTGCTGTCGCGAACCTGCACCTTGATGCCCGGCGCCAGGCGGAGTTGCCCCTCGATGACAACGGTTTCCCCGGGTTGCACACCGCTCGAGATGACGATGTCCTGATCCACACGAGAACCTGTGGTCACCGGACGCGATTCCACCGTGCGATCTGCCTTCACCACGAACACGAACGGCCCTTCCTGCCCAGTCTGCACCGCCTGGTTGGGAACCACAACCGCGTTGGGCTGCGTCGTCAGCCGCAAAGTCACGCGCACGAACACGCCCGGCCACAGCTTGTGATTGGTGTTCGGGAAAGTGCCTTTCAGCTTGATCATGCCGGTGGTCGAATCGACCGTGTTGTCGACAAATGTCAGGACGCCGCGCTCCTGTGCCGTGGCGTCGGCTTGCGGGGTCGCGATCACCGGCAGTTTGCCCTCGGCCATGTAGCGCTTGACATCGGGTAACTGCGATTCGGGGATGGAAAAAGTCACGTAGATGGGTTCCACCTGGTTGATGGTGGTGAGATCCACCGTGTTGGCAGCCACGATGTTGCCCTGCTTCACCATGATGCCGCCGGTACGCCCGTCGATGGGCGAGCGGATAGTGGTATAGGCCAGTTGCAGGCTGGAGTTGTCCACGCTGGCTTTCGTGGCCGCGATCGTGGCGTGCGCGCTGCGCACAGCGGCTTCATCGGCTTTCACCGCCGCCGAGAGCGCATCCGCGTTGCTGCGCATCTGCTCGGATTGATCTTTGGAAACAACGCCCGCCTGGAAGAGCCGCGCATAGCGCTCGGCTTGCGCCTGCGCGTAGTTTTGCTGAGCTGTGTCGCGGACCAGATTGGCCTCGGCCTGTCCCAGCGCTGCCTCGTCTTTGGAGAGGTTAGCCTCAGCCACATTCAACATGGCTTTGAGCGGCCGCGGGTCGATGGCGAAAAGCAGATCCCCCGCCTTGACGTAATCGCCTTCACCGAAATGCACCTGCGTGAGCTCACCGCCCACCTGTGCCTTCACCGTAATGGTGGAATAGGCCTCGACGTTGCCGATGACTTCCATCTGAATCGGCACGTCCCGCTGGGCAACCGTGGCGACCGTGACGGGCACGCCACCCTCGCCCTTACGTCCCGCCGGCTGCGAGCCTTTGCTGGTGCAGCCCGCGAATACCAACACTAAGGACGCCAGCAGGGCACACATCCCACGCCATCTTTGCCGATCGCTCAAACCTGAAACTCCTGTCTCTATCAAGGGCGTTGGCTTCCCAGCTAAAGTTACCATTCTCCAGCATATTAGGGGGAATTGACAGGCCCAGTACGGGCAGAGGGTGCGGCGTGCCGGGGTCGGCTTATAGCAGCCGTTCGAGTTCTTCGGCGCTGAGCCGGCAATCGCGGAGAATCTTATGCGGAAGGCCGGCAGCAGCGTGCTTCGCCAGTCATCATGGCGAGGGAAACGGTGGCTACCCTTGATTCAGACGTGAGGTCAGCGCACGTAAAATTCTTCGAGGCGCTGGCGGCGAACCTTGAGCTTGCGATGCTCAGCCGGTTACATACTTTCACACCACCTGCAATACCAAACACTTCAAATAGTGCGTCTCCGGAACGGTCAGCAAAATCGGATGGTCCTGCGCCTGGGTGCGGCGCTCAATCACGCGCAGCTCGCGGCCGGCGTCGAGAGCGGCATCGGCCACGATCTCGAGCAGCATGGCTTCACTCACGTGATGCGAACAGGAGCAGGTGATCAGAATACCGCCGGGGCCGAGCAGGCGCAGGGCGCGCAAATTGATCTCCTTGTAACCGCGGGCGGCGGCGTCGAGGTTGCGGCGGGACTTGGCGAAAGCCGGCGGGTCGAGCACCACCGTCGAGAACTCGCGGCGCCCGGAGGAGTAGCCGGCCAGAATCTCGAAGACATCAGCTTCGCGAAACTCGACGTTGGCGATCCCGTTGGCGGCGCGGTTTCGCTCGGCGGTGGTCAGCGCGGGCCCGCTCGAGTCCACGGCCTCCACGGATGCGCATTTCGCTGCCAGGTGCAGGGCGAAGCCGCCGGTTGAAGTGAAGCAGTCGAGCGCTTTGCCATGCCCATAGCGCGCGGCGGCCAGGTAGTTTTCGCGCTGGTCGAGGAAGATGCCGGTCTTCTGGCCGGCGAGCAGGTCGGCGTGGAAAGAGAGGCCGTTCATGTGGACCGTCAGCTCGGTGGGCGCTTCGCCATACACCACCGCCGTCTCGAGCGGCAACTGTTCGTGTGTGCGCACGGCAACGTCATTGCGCGCTACGATGCCGCGCGGCGCGAACAGATCCACCAAAGCCGCGACGATCCAGTCCTTGGCCGCGTCCATGCCCTGGTCGAGCGTTTGGATGACGAGGTAGTCGCCGTAGCGGTCGACAATCAGGGCCGGCAGCCGGTCGCCTTCACCATGGACCACGCGGTACGCATCGGTATCCCGTACCACGAGCCGACGGTATCTGTTTGCCTCCTCGATGCGTCGCGCGAAAAACTCGCGGCCGATTTCCTGGATTTCGGTGGACAGCAGGCGCAGGCAGATCTGCGAACTGGAGCTGTAGTGGGCGACGCCGATGGCCCGGCCCTTATGATCGACCACCTTGACGACCGAGCCCGGAGCCGCGTTGTCGCGCTCCACGACATCGCTCGTAAAAATCCACGGGTGGCCGGAAGCCACGCGGCCGGCGCCCTTGCGATTGACTTTGATTTCGGTCAACGGGAGCACTCGCTCTGTAGCGCAAATCTCCCGCCAACGGAGCGGTAGCCCTGCGCTACACGGCAGACTTCTACCGAGCCGCGACCGTGAGGAAGCGGAAATGCGGACTCTGTCATCAGCGCATTGCCTGAAGCCGCGCGATGCGGTCTTCGGTCGAGGGGTGCGTCGAAAACAAATTGAAGAACGTCCGGGCGCTAAACGGTTTGATGATGAACATGTGGGCAGTGGCGGGCGAAGCGTCCATGGGAATCTGCTTCGAGTAGGTCTCCAATTTCTGCAGGGCCGATATCAAATTGTGCGGCGTCCCCGTGTATTTGGCGGAGGCTTCGTCGGCATCGTACTCGCGCGTGCGGGAAATGGCCATCTGGATGAGCATCGCGGCGATGGGCGCGAGGATAAGCATCAGTATGCCGCCCCAACCGCCGCCGCCCTCGTCGTCGTCATCCCGCCGCGTGCCCCCGAACCAGAAAGCCATCCGGGCCAGCGCCGTAATGGCCGCCGCAATCGTGGCCGCTACCGAGCTGATCAGAATGTCGCGGTGCAGCACGTGGCCCAGCTCGTGCGCCACCACTCCTTCGATTTCGCGATCTTCCATGAGCCGCAGGATGCCCGTCGTGAACGCGACCGAAGCGTGCGCCGGGTTCCGGCCCGTGGCGAATGCATTCGGGGAGTCTTGGGGAATCAGCCACAGCTTCGGCATGGGCAGCCCCATGTGCCGCGTGAGATTCTCCACAATGGGCGCAACACGCCGGTATACCTCGGGGTTTTCCTCCGGCGTCACCGGCTGGGCGGAGTAACTCGCCAGCGCGATCTTGTCGGAAAAGAAATATCCGGCAAAGTTCATCACCACGGCCAGCGCGAGCCCGATGTAAATGCCATTCCTGCCTCCCAGCGCCTGCCCGCCAAAAATGAGAAGGGCGCTCAGCAGGCCGAGGAGCAGGACAGTTTTGATGGTATTGCCGCTATGCATAAAGGTAGGACGGGCATTCCTGCCGGTCCATTCTCCGATCGTCCTGCTTTTATTGTGTCACGGGTTCTGCAACCTGCTTGGTGAACTCCAGCGCGTGCTTCTCCGTGTCGCCTTCCACCACCACCGTATCGCCGGGCACGAAATCGCCGCTCAGCAATCGCAGCGAGAGCGGGTCCTGAATCAGCCTTTGAATGGCGCGCCGCATCGGCCGCGCTCCGAACGCCGGATCGTAGCCCTCGGACATCAGCACGTCCTTGGCGCTTTGGGCGACTTCGAGGTGCAGCCCCTTGCCCTCGAGCATCGTCGCCACGCGCCGGATCTGGATATCAATGATTCGCGTCAGATGCTCCCTGCTGAGCGGGTTGAACACAATGATGTCGTCCACACGGTTCAGAAACTCCGGCCGAAAGGTCTTGCGTAGCGAGTCCAGCAGGCTCTTCCTGACGTCGTCATGGTTCGATTGCTTGACGTTCACCGAGAAACCGATCGGCCCCATCTGCCGGATCTCGCCCGACCCCACGTTCGAGGTCATGATGATGACCGTGTTGCGGAAATTCACCGTCCGCCCCTGGCCATCGGTGAGCCGGCCGTCGTCCAGAATCTGCAGCAGCGTGTTAAACACGTCCGGATGCGCTTTCTCGATCTCGTCGAACAACACCACCGAGTAGGGTTTCCGGCGCACGTATTCGCTCAGTTGCCCGCCTTCCTCGTAGCCGACGTACCCCGGCGGCGCGCCGATCATGCGCGAAACCGCGTGTTTCTCCATGTACTCCGACATGTCGATGCGGATCATGGCTTTTTCGTCGTCAAACAGGAACTCCGCGAGCGCGCGCGCCAGTTCGGTTTTTCCCACGCCCGTCGGCCCGAGGAAAATAAAGCTGCCGATCGGCCGGTTGGGATCGCCCATGCCCGCGCGATTGCGCCGGATGGCGTTCGAGACCAGGCCCACGGCCTCGTCCTGCCCGACCACGCGATCGCGCAGCCGGTCCTCCATGTGGATCAGTTTCTGGATCTCGCCCTCCAGCATGCGCGTTACCGGAATGCCGGTCCACTTGGCCACAATGCGCGCGATGTCCTCTTCGTCAATCTCTTCTTTAAGCAGCGCCGTGCCGGATTTGATGGTCTCCAGCTCTTTGGTCGCCGTCTCCAGTTCCTTTTCGATCTCGCCGATGCGGCCATACCGGAGTTGCGCGGCCTTTTCCCACTCGCCGGCCCGGCTGGCCTTTTCCTCTTCCTGGCGCGCCTGCTCCAGGCTCTCCTTGAGCGTACGTACCGCGTCGATCGCTTTCTTCTCGCGGTTCCAGCGTTCCTTGAGCGTGGCGGATTCCGCGCGTATTTTTTCCAGCTCGTTCTCTACCACGCGCAACCGCTCCTTCGAAACCGGGTCGCTCTCGCGATTCAGCGCCTGGCGCTCGATCTCGAGGTGCGTAATACGCCGGTCGACCTGGTCCACTTCGAGCGGCATGGAGCCGATTTCGATGCGCAGCGCCGCGCCGGCTTCATCGATCAGATCGATGGCTTTGTCCGGTAGAAAACGGTCGGTGATGTAGCGGTTGGAGAGCACGGCGGCGGCCACGATGGCCGAATCCTTGATGCGCACACCGTGGTGAATCTCGATCTTCTCTTTCAGGCCGCGCAAAATGGCGATGGTGTCATCGATCGACGGCTCACCCACCAGCACCGTCTGAAAGCGTCGCGCCAGCGCGGCGTCCTTCTCGACATACTTGCGGTATTCGTTCAGAGTGGTCGCGCCGATGCAGCGCAGCTCGCCCCGTGCCAGCGCCGGCTTCAACATATTGGCGGCGTCTATGGCTCCTTCGGCCGAACCTGCGCCCACCAGCGTATGCAGCTCGTCGATGAAGCAGATGATCTCGCCGTTCGATTCTGTGATTTCCTTCAGCACAGCCTTCAGCCGGTCTTCGAACTCGCCGCGGAACTTGGTCCCCGCGACCATCGAGCCCAGATTCAGCGATGCCAGCCGCTTTTTGCGCAACTGCTCCGGTACGTCGCCCTTGACGATGCGCTGCGCGAGCCCTTCTACGATGGCCGTCTTGCCCACGCCCGGCTCGCCGATCAGCACCGGGTTGTTCTTGGTGCGGCGGCTCAGCACCTGCATCACGCGCCGGATTTCCTCGTCGCGCCCGATCACCGGATCGAGCTTGCCCTTGCGCGCCAAATCGGTCAGATCCAGGGCGTAGCGTTCGAGAGCCTGGTATTTCGATTCCGGATTCTGGTCGGTGATGCGCTGCGTCCCGCGCACCGTTACCAGAGCTTTCAGAATGGCGTCGTAGTTGGCCCCGGCGCGGTCCAGCAGTTGGCCCGCCGGATCGTGCTTCTGTTGCGAGATGGCC
>JBGPKX010000213.1:0-10430 GCA_041486185.1 Bryobacteraceae bacterium
CGCCGCCACGCACGGGCACACCGACGTGGTCGAGATGCTGCTGGCACACGGAGCCGAGTTCGATACCCGTGATCGCTCCGGGGCCACGCCGCTCGAGAACGCCGCCCGTTCACGGCACGGCGAAGTTGTGAAGCTGCTGCTCGCGAAAGGCTCGCCCGCGAGCGGAGAGGTGCTGGAGGACGCTGTCCTGAAGGGGCAGGAGGATATTGTCGAGGTCCTGCTCGCCGGCGGATGCAACGCCAACGCGCGCGCAAAATCCGGCTCGCCGGCGCTCGATTCCGCGGCTCTCAAAGGGAATATGGAGATTGCGCGCATGCTGATCGAGCATGGCGCCGAGGTCAACGTCCGCAACTCTTACGGTGCTACGCCTTTGCACGACGCCGCGCTCGGCGGCCATGGCGATGTAGTGGCACTGCTGCTCGACCACGGCGCGGACCGCGAAGCGCGAGAGAGCGAATCCGGCTCGACGCCGCTTTACGATGCGGCGTCCATGGGGCGGCTGGAGGTGGTGAAAGTGCTGGTCACCCGCGGCGCCGATGTGAACGCGGTCAACAAGGCGGGCACGACGCCGCTGCACGCCGCGGTAACGAACGGTTTTGACCAGGTAGCGGCGGCGTTGCGGGCGCACGGGGCGAAGTGAGGCTACCAGGCAATAGGCGTCCCTCGTCTCGGCGTGGCTGTCGCTGTCAGGCGCGGCATCGCTCGGCGCGTGGCGATGACACAATTCTCCGAGATACCTGCCCGGCTCAGCGCACTATATTGTTCTACCCGTGCACCCTCCGGAAGCTACACCCGTGCTGGCCGACGCCGCCGACGTACTGAGCGATCAGCTACGCCTGCATCTCGAACGGCTGTCGCTGGTGCTCAAACCGCACACCGACGATATCGACGCGCGCTTTCGCTGGCGCTTGCGGAAGTGCCGCTATGACCGCCGGCAGATCAAGACGTTGTGCGACATCACGCCTGGGGCCGCGGCGCGCATTCTTGCGTCCGACCGGCCGGCCTACGATTTTTTCGAGCTGGTGGAATATAGCGGCCGCCGCCTGGCGAAACTGAATGTGCCTCCGGCACGCATCGTGCGCGCCCTGCGGGAATACAATCGCGTCCTCGATCCCGTCCTGATCCTGTCTCACCCCGACGAGTACAAGAACTTCCGCTGGGTCCGGGAGCAACTGCAGTTCTGCATCATCCTGACTTTGAACAATGCCTATTACCAGGTGAGGGAAGCCGAGACGCAGGCGTTCTATGCCCTGTTCCACGACGAATTGCAGGCCGAGAGCCTGGATGATCTGCTGCGGCGCTTTCTGGCTACCCTCATGAGGTTTTGCCACGCCGAAGACGGCCGGCTTGTGCTCTTTGGCGGTGTACCCGGAGCGTCGCCCAGCGCGGGCGTGCTCCGGCGGCTGGCCAAGCCGCGATTGATTGCCCGCGGCAAAGAGGCTGAAGCCCTGATTCTCGATCCTCAGTTGCGTGCGCGCTTTCCCTGGTTCTGGTCCGTGCCTCTGGCCGCCAGAAGCCACATCGCGGGGTTGCTGCAGCTCGCTTTCTCGACCGAATACCATTGGCTGCCGCGTGAGCTGGAGTTGCTCGGAGCGGCCGCGGAGCGTTGTCTGCGCAGCGCCGAAAAGGCGCGGCTGGTGGAAGATCTGGCCCAGCGCGAGAAGCAGGTCCGGCAGCTGGGCGAACACATGATGCAGATCGAGGAAGAGGAACGCCGCCGCATCAGCCGGGAGCTGCACGATGAAGCCGGACAGTCGCTGCTGTGCATTCGCCTGAAGCTGGAGTTGCTCGGCAAGACGGCGCCCGAGGATTTGCGGGGGCCGCTAGCCGAGACACGCGAGCTGACCGAGCGTACGATCGCGGAAATCCGGCGCATCATAGCCGCCCTGAGTCCCGCGGTGCTGGAGCAGTTGGGCCTGGCGGCGGCGCTGCGCCAGATGACCACTCGTTTTCGCGTGGTCTATCCCGGCCGCATCCGGCTGCATCTGCCACTCCGCCGGGAAACCCTGCCGCGCGACGTGGAGACCACTGCGTTTCGCCTGGTTCAGGAGTGTTTTAACAATATCGGCAAACATGCTAAGGCCTCCACCGTAAACCTTTCGCTGCACTCGACCGATGGATTACTAAGGCTGAATGTGGAGGACGACGGCGTCGGTTTTGACGTAAAGGCGGCGTTTGAGAAACCAGGATCCTTCGGCCTGACGGGCATGCGCGAGCGGGTGGCGCTGCTGGGTGGGAAATTTGAGGTCGTGAGCCGGCCTCGGAACGGCACCAGGATCTGTGTCGAACTTCCCATCAAAACGGCACATCGGAAAGGACCTGCAGTGAGAGCCACGCAGACTACATATTGAGTATGGCCAAGATTCGAGTTTTTCTAACGGATGATCACACCCTGTTTCGTCAGGGCATTAAGAATCTGGTTGCGTCCGAGCCCGACATGGAAATCGTGGGCGAGGCCTCGAATGCCATTGATGCCATCGCGCAAGCTGCCGAGGCGCGCCCGGATGTCGTGCTCATGGATATCGGCATGGCCGGGTTGAGCAGCTTCGAAGCGACGCGCCAGATCCGCAAGAACCGTCCCGAAAGCCGCGTACTGTTCCTTACGATGTACGACGATGAGGACTACCTGGTGGAATGCATGGAGTCGGGCGCCGCCGGTTACGTCCTGAAGGACAGCCCGGTGCTGCAACTGCTGAACGCCATCCGTGAAGTGCATCGTGGCGGCAGTTACCTGAGCCCGCGTATGTTGTCGCAATTGGTGGACGACTTCCGCTCGCGCGTGAAGTCCACCCAGCGGCTCCCGCGATTCGCCACGCTCACCTTGCGCGAAAAAGAAGTCCTCAAGCTTCTGGCCGAAGGCAACTCGGTCAAGGAAATCGCCGGCACGCTCAACCTGAGTGTCAAAACGGTGGAAGCGCACAAGTTCAACCTCATGCGCAAGTTGGACATCCACAATAAGGCGCAACTGGTGCAGTACGCGGTTCAGAAGAGCATCATCAAGATCCCCGTGGCGGTCTTTTAGCGTGGTGTGGGGCGCAGGCCCGTGGCCTGCGGTGTCGGCACTCGTGCCGACATGTCTTTGATCGGAAAGGTCGAGACGAGTCTCGACGCAGCAGCCTGAGAGGATGCGCCACCGTCGCGGCACGTGCTCCCTAACTTATATTCCGCGCGGCTCCCAGAGTTCGATCTTATTACCGTCCGGGTCGACGACCCACGCGAAACGGCCGAAATCATAGTCCTCGCGCTTCGGATCGACGTCGACGCCGTTTCTGGCAAGATTCGCCAGGATAGCGTCCAGATCGTCCACGATATAGTTGATCATGAAAGGCGCCCGGCTCGGATCAAAATAGTTCGATTCACGAGGAAATACGCTCCAGACCGTGCGCTGCCGGATCTCCGGCTTGTCATGGGAGCGCCACTTGAATTCGCATCCCGCCGCGCCACCGGTCATTCCAAAGTTGTCGGCATACCAGGAGTGAAGCCGGTCCGGGTCAGCGGACTTGAAGAACACTCCTCCCACACCAATTACCCGCCCTGGTTCTGTTGCAAAGTCTGTGGCCATGCAAATCAGAGTACAGGATGAGCCTCGCCCCGGGGAGGCCGAGGTAACTCCCACGGCGAGCTGGTGCAAGGGCGATGCATGCGCCTCCCTGCTAGAATCTCTACATGTTTGCTCTCACGCGCCGGGAGTTTGCGGCTTCGTTGGCGGCTCCGCTGGCGGCGTCTTCCGGGCGGCCCATCCGGCTGGGCGGCCCCATCTATCTCGAGAGCGACGATCCTCGGGAACTGGCGCGCGAACACCGCAGGCTGGGTTACAGCGCCGCGTACTGCCCGGAAGCCAAGTTGGACGATTCGGTCCGCATCCGTGAGATTGAAAAGGCCTTCGCCGCCGAAAACGTGGTGATCGCCGAGGTTGGCGCATGGGTCAACATGCTCGACCCCAACGCCGAGAAGCGCGCCAAGAACCTGCAATATGTGATCGAGCGCCTGGCGCTGGCCGAGGCCGTGGGGGCGCGCTGCTGCCCCGATATCGCGGGTTCCTACAATCCGACCGCCTGGTTTGGGCCGCATCCCAAAAACCTCTCGCAGGAATTCTTCGATGCCACGGTTGAAAACTGCCGCCATGTCATCGACGAGGTCAAGCCCAAACGCACCAGGTTCACCATCGAAATGATGGGCTGGAGCATTCCCGACGGGCCAGACTCCTATTTGAAATTGATCCGCGCTGTTGATCGCTCGGGCTTCGCCGTCCACATGGATGTGTGCAACGGGATCAACAGCCCTGTGAAGTTCTATCGTAGCGGCGAGTTCATCGGCGAGTGTTTCCGCAAGCTGGGTCCATGGATCGCCTCCTGCCATGCCAAAGACCTGCAATGGATCACGGAACTGAACGTGCATTTTCTCGAAGTAGTGCCCGGCCGCGGCGAGGTGGATTATCGCGCCTATCTCACCGAGCTCTCAAGGCTGCCGGTGGACGCCCCGCTCATGCTGGAGCATCTGAAGACCCGCGAAGAGTACGACGAAGGCAAACGTTACATCATGAAAGTAGCGGGCGAGCTGGGGCTCGCATTCGCTTAGAGGACAAATATGAATAGACGAACTTTTTTGGCTACAAGCGCCGCTGCTGCCAGCGCTCTGACGCGGCCGCTCAGCGCGGCATCCGCCCGGCTGCCCATCAAGAAGGCCGTGGAATTCGAGATGCTGAAGAGTAAGAGTATCGCCGACCGCTTTCAGATGGCGCGCGACGCAGGCTTTGCGGAAGTCGAATGCCCCACTATGCCGGATGAGCGCGAGGCCGAGGAAACCAAGAAGGCCGCGGAAAAGACTGGCCTGCGCATCCATTCCGTCATGAATATGGCGCACTGGCAGTATCCGCTCTCATCAGCCGATCCCGTGGTGGTGGCCGAAAGTGTGAAGGGCATGGAAACCAGCCTGCGCAACGCGCATTTCTGGGGCGCCGACACGGTGCTCTTGGTCCCGGCCGTGGTCAATGCCCAAACCAGCTATCACGACGCCTGGGTGCGCTCACAGGCGCAGATTCGCAAGCTGATCCCGATGGCCCAGGAATTGAAGGTAATCATTGGCGTGGAAGAGGTCTGGAACAAGTTTCTGCTCAGCCCGCTCGAATTCGCCCGTTACATCGACGAGTTCAAGAGCCCCTGGGTGCGCGCCTATTTCGATGTCGGCAACGTGGTGATCTTCGGGTATCCACAGGATTGGATTCGCACGCTGGGCAAGCGCATAGTGAAGCTCCACATCAAGGATTTCAAGTTCGAGAAACGCGAAGTGGCCGAGTGGGTTCCGCTGCGCGAGGGTGAAATCAACTGGCCCGAAGTGTACAAAGCGCTGGCCGAGATCGGCTACAGCGGGTCCGCCACGGTTGAGCTGGATGGCGGAGATGAAGCCTACCTCAAGGAAGTGAACCGCCGGTTCGATCTGATCCTGACCGGGGCATAATGGCACGGACCGGGGCGCGCATGTCCGACCGCCGCGTGGGTCGTGTTGGGCCGTCATACACGCATAGGAGGTTGTCTTAATGGCCAAATTTCTCATCGGCGTTTTGACCGGCATAATCCTGGTCGGTCTGTTTGTGTTCATCGCCATCTTTGCGGTGGCGCGTATGCGGGAAAAACCGCCGGCCATCGTCGACGGCTCGACCCTGATGCTGGATCTTGAGGGTGAAATCCCCGAGCGCGCTCCGGTTGAGTTTCCGATTCCTTTTCTCCAGCGCCATACGCCCCTGACGGTCGCGGACGTCTGGGCGACGCTGCGCAAAGCCGCCGCGGACAGCCGCATCCGCGCCATTATTTTTGAGCCGCGCGATCTGGCGGTCGGCTGGGGCAAGCTCGAAGAGATCCGCGGGGACCTGGAAAACCTCAGGAAGTCGGGCAAGCCGATTTACGCCTACCTGAAGACTCCCGGCGCCCGCGAATATTACCTCTCGACGGCCGCCACCCGCGTGTACATGGAGTCCGAAGACGAGCTGAACCTGAAGGGGATGCGCTTCGAACTGATGTACTTCAAAAAGACGCTGGATAAGCTGGGTGTCCAGGTGGAAATCGAGCATGCCGGCAAGTACAAAGATTTCGGCGACATGTTCACGCGCACCAGCATGAGTCCGGAAACCCAGGAGGTCCTGAACAGCGTCATTGACGACCTCTACGGCAACCTAGTGAAGCGCATCGCCGAGGCCCGGAAGAAGACCCCCGCGGAGATCCGCGCCACCATCGACCAGGGCCCGTTTCTTTCGCCACAGGCGCGCGAGAAGGGGCTGATCGACGGCCTGCTCTACGAAGACCAGATGTATGACGAGGTCAAGAGCAAGCTGAACGCCGGCGACCTCAAGAAGGTTTCGTTCCGCGATTACCTCAGGGTTCCCACGCCCTCGGCCGGTCTCGAAGGTAAGGAGCACATTGCGCTCGTCACGGGTGAAGGCGGCATTTCGCGTGGGGACAATGGCTCGGATTTTTCCGGCGACTCCGGCATCGGGTCGGAAGAGTTCGTCAAGCTGTTGCGGCGCGTCGGCAACGATGGAGACTTGAAAGGCGTGATCGTGCGCGTCGATTCGCCCGGCGGTGAGGTTTTCGCCTCAGATGCCATCTGGCGCGAGATGAACCTGCTGAGCAAGAAGAAGCCCATGGTGATCTCGATGTCCGATACGGCGGCTTCGGGCGGCTATTACATCGCCATGACAGGCGATCCGGTGGTGGCTTATCCCGGCACTTTTACCGGCTCGATCGGGGTGGTTTTCGGCAAGGCCAACCTGCACGGCCTCTACGACAAGCTTGGGGTTACCAAAGAGCTGCTTTCCCGTGGCCGCTTTGCGGATATCGATTCGGATTACCAGCCGCTTTCGCCGGCGGGCCGCGAGAAGCTGCGCAACGCCATGGATGACAATTACCGCAGCTTTGTCACGAAGGTGGCGCAAGCCCGCCGCCGTAAGTTCGAAGAAATCGAACCGCTGGCGCAGGGCCGGGTCTGGCTTGGTTCGCAGGCCAAGGCCAACGGGCTGGTCGATGAGCTGGGCGGCCTCGATCGCGCCCTCGAACTGGTGAAGGAGAAGGCCAAGATTCCCAAAAGCCAGCGCGTGACCCTGGTGACTTACCCGCCCAAGCGCAGCGTGTTCGACATCCTGTTCGGACAGACGGCCGAGGGCGCCATGGAATCGCGGCTGGGCGGCCTGCTCAAGGGGTGGCAGCTCCGGCTGTGGTCCCGCGGCGGGATGATGCGTCTGATGCCGTATACGATCGAGGTTCGCTAACCCCCGGTTAACGAAAGCAGACAGGCGGAACGCCCGTCCTATTCAGGCAAAAAAAATTTCGAAATTTCTTGCGGCCATCGGCCTGCTGAGTCATATTGGGATCAGGCGCATTAACCGCATGTAGAGCGCATAACATCGGCCCGGCAATGCTCAACGCCCGTGTCGCGCTCGGGAAATGATGCGCCCGGACGTTGCCCATGGTGGAATCGCTCCTCTTCTTCACGGAACTGCTGGGGCTGCCGGTGCTCGATGCCAGAGGCCGGCGGATCGGCCGCGTCCGTGACGCCGCCCTGGTTCCCCTGGTGCATCCGGCCCGCATCGACCGCTTTCTGGTCGGCGGCGGCTGGGCCTGGCTGAGCGTCCGTTACGACCAGATCGCTTCCATCTCTCTCGACGGGATCCGCCTGCATGAGGAGATCCTCACCCCCTATCATTCCGACGAGTACATGCTGCGCATCGGCCGCGACCTGCTGGATCAGCAAATTATCGATGTGAATGGCCACAAAGTGGTCCGGGTCAACGACGTCACTTTCGAGATCCGCAACGCAACCGGCAATGGCAACTCTTATGGCAATGGGCAGGGCAACGGACACGGCTCCAACGGGAATGGCCGCAACTGCCTGTACATTCTGGAAGTGGACGTCGGCATTCGCAGCATTTTCCGGCGCTTGCTTCAGGGGGTGCTGCCCTCCCGCGTTATTCGCAGATTGCAGCGTCCCATCCCGCCCAACTCTATTCGCTGGGAATTCTGCAACATCGTCGAGCCCGACCCGCAGCGGCGTCTGCGCCTGAATATTTCGCACGAGAAGCTGGAAAAAATGCATCCAGCGGACCTGGCCGACATCGTCGAGGAACTTGGCCCGGCCGAGCGCGGCGCCATCTTCGAGAGCATCGACAGCGAAGTGGCGGCCGAGGCTCTATCCGAAGTCGACCCCAGGATGCAGGCCCGGATTCTCGAATCCATGGAGCCAGAGAAGGCGGCTGACATTGTCGAGGAAATGGCGCCCGATGAGGCTGCCGATGTGCTGAAGGGCTTGGAAGAGTCCACTTCGGAAGAAATCCTGGAAGAAATGGAGATTGCGCCCGAGTCGGAGGTCCGCGAGCTGCTGGAATTCAAAGAAGACACGGCCGGCGGCATGATGAATACCGAGTACATTTCGCTGCACGAGAGCGCCACCTTGGAAGACGCCATGACCGCGCTCAAGGGCAACGAGGACCACCTCGAGAGCCTGAACGCCCTGTTTCTGGTGGATTCCGAAGGGCGTCTCACGGGAACCGTGCCCCTGGCGCGATTGTTCATTGCGGCCGGCGGAATGCCGCTCCGCCAGCTCTCGACCGAAACTCTCATTTCCGCCACCGTAACCGAGAAGCAGGACGAGGTGACGGAGCTGTTCGACAAGTACAACCTGCTTGCCTTGCCGGTGGTCGATGAAGACCGCCGCATGGCGGGCGTCATCACCGCGGACGACATTATTTCCGTGCTGAGGCACAAGTGATGGACCCCGACAATGCTGAAATCCTGGCGTGCGCGGATTGCGATCTTCCTGGCCGTCCTAGGCCCGGGGTTCATCACCGCCAACGTCGATAACGACGCCGGCGGCATTTATACCTATTCCCAGGCGGGCGCGCGTTGGGGTTATCTTCCGCTCTGGACCCTTATTCCCATCACGATTGCGCTGATTCTGGTGCAAGAGATGTGTTCGCGCATGGGCGCAGTCACCGGCAAGGGCCTCTCCGATCTGATCCGCGAGGAGTTTGGGCTGCGTGTCACGTTCGTGATGATGGCGCTGCTGGTGCTGGTAAACCTCACCAACGTCATGGCGAATTTCGCCGGGATTGCCAGCTCCCTCGAGTTATTCCACGTTTCCCGCTATATTTCGGTCCCTCTGGGCGCGGTGGCCATCTGGTTTCTCATCGTCAAGGGAAATTACCAGAGCGCGGAAAAGATTTTTCTTTTCGCGTGCGTTCTTTATATCGCCTACATCATTTCCGGTTTCCTGGTGAAGCCCAACTGGACCGAAGCGGCGGTCAACAGTTTCCGGCCCGTGCTGATGCTGGACCGCGACTATATCGAGATGCTGATCGGCATGGTCGGCACGACCATCGCACCCTGGATGCAGTTCTATCTCCAAGCGGCGATTGTGGAAAAGGGCATAACGGCCAAAGAGTACGCCCAATCTCGCGTGGAAGTGATCTTCGGCTGCATTGTCACCGATGTGGTGGCGTTTTTCATCATCGTGGCATGCGCCGGCGCCATCTGGACCAATGGCCCACGCGATATCCATGATGCCACCGAGGCCGCCAAAGGGCTGCAGCCCTTCGGCCAGTATGCGTACCTGCTGTTCAGCGCGGGTCTGTTGAATGCTTCGGTGTTCGCCGCGTGCATTCTGCCGCTTTCCACGGCCTATTCCGTCTGCGAGGGTCTGGGCTTCGAATCCGGCGTGGACAAGCGATTCGGCGAGGCCCCCATTTTCTACTGGCTCTACACGTTGCTGATCGTGATAGGGGCCGCGGTAGTGCTCATGCCGGGCTTTCCGCTGGTGCGAATGATCTTGTTTTCCCAGGTGATCAATGGCGTATTATTACCTATCGTTCTGATTTTCATGATTCTGCTGGCGAATAACAGGCGGATCATGCTGGAATGGGTGAATTCGCGATTCTATAATCTGGCCGCCTGGGTCACAGTCGTAGTGATGATCGGGCTGTCGCTGGCTCTGGCCGGCATCAGCGTGCGCAACCTTTGAGAGCAACAAATGATGGACGAACAGGATTTCAAGAAACGAGCGGACGAAGCGCTGACTGCGTTGCACCGGGCGCTCATCGGCGCGGCCGACGATTTCGGTTTCGACGTGGACTTCAACGCCGGGGCGTTAGGCATCGAATTTGAGGACCCGCCGGCGAAGTTAGTCGTCAGTCCGAACAGCCCGGTGCGCCAGATCTGGGTATCGGCGCATGCCAAAAGCTACAAGCTCGATTGGGACATCGTGGAGAACACCTTCGTGCACACCGAATCCGGTGACACACTCAAGGACCTGATCGAAAAAGCCATCAGCAAGCAGTTGCACGAAGAAGTGAGCTTGTAGTGCCCTCGGCCCGCTCCGACCAGGAAGATCTCCGCCATTTCGGTTACGCCCAGGAGCTTTTCCGCAGCATGGGCGGCTTCTCGAAC
>JBGPKX010000214.1:0-10395 GCA_041486185.1 Bryobacteraceae bacterium
CATGGCGGTGGTCGGGTGCCCGGTGCGAGTGGAGCCGGAGAATGGCGGCCAGCCTATCTTCCAGGCATCGGTCAATGGTGTGAAAGTCTGTCTGTTCCCCTCCGACAGGAATCAGACTATTCGCCTGAAAGCGTTCGACGATGGCGATGTTTCGGCGACCGTTCTTCGCCCCGTCCGCAAGTCGTCTCCGTCGTCCGCGTTCCATCTGCAAGGCCACGTCCGGCGGGACGAGACCTGGCGGCTGCACGTACCCTCCCGCCGCAGTGTATGGATCGAGACCCCCAATGGCAAAGCGATCGGCATCCGTGGTTCCCGGTGATCCGGCTCTTATTTACGAGATCCTGACCGGCTATGAGGACATTGCCGAATGGATGCCCCATGTGGCGGGCGTCAAGCTGCTGGCGAAGGAAGGCGATCTGGTTCTCGCCGAAGTTCGACTGCAGGGAAAAGCGCAAGTGCGTTTCACCATGGAGTGTATCCACAGCAGGGACAAAGAGGTCGTTTGGCTGCCAGTGGAGAATCACATTCCGATCTCCCAAATACGGTGGGAGCTTGCCGCCGCACCGGAAGGGCATTGTAAAGTCTCCCTCACCGTAGATCAGCGGCTCTCAATGGCACGGTTCACTTGGCCCGGAAGCCGCTTCATTGAACCGGCTAAGTGGCTGCGAGCTCTGAAGAAGCAAATTTCCCTGTTCCAGCCTGGCCTAGTTCTACCGGATTCGGAAGGCGAGAGGATCCTCGAAATCGTGGAAACGGAGGAGGGGCTGGTTTGCTGGATTCGCGGCAGGAAATACAAGCTGGTTCCCGCGGGAGGGGAGCAAACCCGATGATTAAAGTCGTTTTCAATATTCACGCGCCTCGGCAAAACGTTTATGCCGCCCTGACCGATTACGCGGGCTACAAGACATGGGTGCCCGGCTGCGAGCGATGCGAAGTATTGTCTTCCAGCGGAAACGTCACCGACACTCAGGTTGTCATGAATAGCGCGAAGCGTATGGAACTGACGCTCCGATTCGAGGCCGAGCCGATTCAGTCGCTTCATTTTCGCATGACGAAGAGTCGCGACCTTAAGGGCTATTCCGGTACCTACAGGCTCATGAATGCGGCCGATCAAAAAGGGACCGTAGTCATCGCCGAGCTTGAAATCGACGCCGGATTCATGGCGCCGAAGTTTATGGTGGATCGAATGGCAACCAAGGCGCTTCAGGATACCGGAGAGGCGTTGAACGGGCACTTGAAGCGGACGCCGTCTGCCGCTGGGGCGGCCTCCGCGGGTCCGCGGGCGGAAAAGGAAATGAAGGCCCGCCGCAACAAACACGTCTTACGGGTCGTCAAGACCCAAGCCGGATATCGCGTCTGGTTGCTCGGTGAGATTCTGGACGTGACCGCCAGTGGGAATAAAATCAGGCTGCCCTAACAGATCGTATGAGCGCACCAGGAGCCGCGGCGTCCCTCACCGTCTTTTGCGGTAAGGGCGGTGTTGGAAAAACTTCCATTTCGCTGGCGCTGGGGCTGCGGCACGCGATGCAGAAACGCCCCACCGTGGTGGTCACGTCTCATCCCTTACCCGAGCTCGCGGCCTCCGTGTCCCTGGCCGGTCTCCGAGAGCGGTATCCGGAGGCTGCCGACAATCTTTTTGTCATCCACATCGATCCGCGCGAAGTCCTCAGCAATACCGTCAAGAAAACCATCCCGTCGTCGCTTTTGATCAAGGCCGTTCTCACAAGCAGCGTCTATCAGAGCCTCGTCGAGGTGGCGCCGGGACTTAAAGAAATCGCGTTTCTGAACCGGTTGCACCGTCTGACCGAGGAGCCTTCCGAGGCCGGGAAGAAGTTCGATCGAGTCGTATGGGATGCTCCCGCCACCGGCCACTTTCTGCAGACCCTGCTGGTCTCAAGAAGCTTTGAACAGTACCTCTCCGGCCCGTTCGCGCTGCTTGGCGCACAGATCGCCAGTTTCTCTTCCGATTCCGCGCGGTTCGCGGTTGTCCCCATAACCACTCTCGAGGAGATGGCCGTCGAGGAGACGATTGAACTTTGGCGGCAACTTGGCGGCGATCTGGCCATCGAGCCGAAGGCGGTGTTGTGCAACATGACCTCTCCGCTCGCCCGCTCAACGCAGCCCGTCGAGGAGTTGCGCGGACAGCTCGAGGCGGAGGGCGATGATGCCGCCATACAGTTCATCCTCGACCGCAACGCCATTGAGAGATCCCTGTTCACCAAGCTTCGCCACGCGGTGCCGGGCGCTTTGCGCCTGATTGAAAGGAAGGCCTCCTGGACGGCGGACCTCGATCTGCTGCTCGATATCGCGAAACAGATGGAAGATTTTCCGGACGCCTGGACTCAATGAAGATCCGGATTTTCGTGGGTACTGGCGGAGTAGGAAAAACCTCCGTCGCGGCGGCTTCCGGCCTCAAAAGCGCGATTGAGGGCAGCCGGTGCCTCGTGCTCACGATCGATCCGGCAACCCGGCTTAAGACGGCGCTGGGGATGGGAACCGCCGGTGACCGGCAGAAAGTCCCCATCGAGGCGTTCTCGGCGAAAGGAGAGTTGTGGGCCGCGCAACTCGACGTCAAGGAGCGCCTGGATCACCTGGTCCGTCGGCATGCCCCAGCCGATAAGCTCCCGATCATTTTGCAGCACCCGATCTATCAGGCGATTGGCACACTCGTGGGCATGCAGGAATTGATGGCGATCGAGCGCATCGGGGAAGCGCTGGGCGAGGGTTACGACGAGGTGATCGTCGACACGGCGCCGGCGCGGCACGCGCTGGAATTTCTGGATAAGCCTGAGTATTTTACCCAACTGGTTGGCTCCCCGCTTGTGCGGCTCGTGGGCCGCACTTACAAATGGTGGCAAAAGTCCAGCCTGGCGCGGCTGGGCCGCATTGGTGTCGAGCTGTACGGCCAAATCGAGAATCTGGTGGGCGCTAACCTCCTGAGGGACGTCCTGGAGTTTTTTTCGGCTTTCCAGGGCGTTGCCGAAGGGTATGCCAAAGAATCGGCCGAAACTCTTGAACGGATACACGATTCAAGGACGACCTCGTTTACCATCATAACCAGCCCTTTCAAGGCCAGTCGCGACGCTGGGTATTTCTGGGAAGAGCTGCGGAAACGAGAGTTCTTCGTCGAGGGTCTTGTGGTGAATCGGGTTTGGCCGGAACTTGCTGTCTCGGCCCGGCCGGGCGCGACCAGCGAAGCTGAGGCGCTCGTGACCTGGTATCGCAACGTAAGCGCGGCGCATCGTCAGGCATGGGAGCGCGTCGCCGCGGAGTATTCGCCGAAGATCCCGCGATTGCTTGCCCTGCGCGAACTTGCCACGGACATTGACGGATTGCCGGCTCTTCACCAGATGGCCCAGGCGATGGGTCAGGGCTAAGGACAGCCCGGCGCTCCCCTCAGGTTCGGTGGGCCGCGCCGGCCACCGTGAAAGGCGGGCTTACCGGTCCGGTGCCGTCGAGTATCTTTCCGAAGAACACGCTCCTGCGGCGCCTGACCATATCGTCGATATTCTGCTGGATGACGTGCTGCACATACCGGCTCAGTTCGCGTACCAGCTTCTTGTTGCCTGCCTCGGAGGGCTTTATGCCCGATACCGGGATGGGCCTGAGTATACGCACGTGCCACTTCGAAGGATTCGGCAGGAAGGGTAAAAAAGGAAACGGCGGCGCGATGGGTAGGAAGGGCCAGTCCAGCTTTTTTGTGAGGTAGCTCCAGTTGATGCGGCCGATGATGGGGAAGATCTCGGCGTGTCCCACGGTGGCTGCCGGAATCATGGGAGCCTGGTTCTCGATCGCCATTCTCACAAAAGCGCTCGTGGAGAAATCCCGCAGGTGGTAAGCGTTCCTATACTCCGTGAAGGCGCCGCGAATCCCTTCTGGAAAAATTCCCACGAGGTTTTCACTTTCCAACAGCCGCGCCGCGTTCCGCTGGGAAGCAATCACGCCGCCCAGCTTGGTGAAAAAAGTGGAGTGGAATGGAGGCTGCAAAAGGCCCGGGATGATAAGAAAGCGCATCAGCCGCCCCGTTGCCTCCCATACGGCGCCCAAGTGCATCACCGCGTCGATCGGAATGAATCCGCGATGATTGCTCACGAAGAACGCCCTGCCCTGTGGCGGAATATTCTCCATTCCCTCGTATTCAATCCGCCAGTAGACCTTTCTGAGAAAGTCCAGCAGCCAGCTCCTCGAACGTATGTAGGCTGCATCCATACCCCAATCGTCGAAACATTCGGCCAGCAGTTCGCTATGGGTTCCGGGGCGGCCTCGCAGGAACTCGGCAAGCGCTTCCCGGCTCGACGACTTTGGCGTAAACCCCAGTTCACCCTGGGCCCGTTCGCTCGAGACGGTCCAGTTGTGTTCGAACTTCTCAATTTCGCCGTCTGGGCGAAAGGGCCGCAACAACATCCCCGGAACTGGGAATCTGGCAGCGCCGGCCGCTCGCAAAGCCGCGCGGAGCGGTACCGCCCCATCTCCGGCGGCATTGAAAATCCCCGTCGCATCTGTTTCGACCGCCAGCGCCAGAGCCCGTGCGGCGTCGGCCGGAGAAATGAACTGGACGTTCGGATCACGGCCCGCTGGCAGCGCCGAACCGCGGCGAATTAGACAGCGGATCAACGGATCTTTTTCATTCGCATCGGGCATCGCGGCGAAACGGATCGCGGCCCAGTTCGGCGAGTGCGCGGCCGCTTCTTCCTCGATCCGCAGCCAGAGGCGATCCGGTGCGCTCGCCGGCAGCCGGGAAGCGCGCCCCTCAGCCATGAAGCCTGGGTTCTTGCAGCTCGCTCCGTAGGCGCATGCGTGGCTCCGGACCACCAGTCTGCGGAATCCGCCGGTACGGACGATATTCCGAAGCTCTTCAGGACTTCGGCCAAGATAGACCGCGCATTCCCCCTCCGTGTCGGAGCACTGGTGGCCGCGCCGGCCAAGTTCCTCGCGAGTTTCACGCGCCAGTACGCCGTCTGGACCGAGGATCGCGACTTTCACGATAGTCTACCGTTTGAGGATACCGGATAGGAGAAGACTGGAGAATTCACGCACTAGGCGCTCCTCGTCGAGCACTTCCACCTTGTTGCCACCGAATAGTTCGACGACGATGAGTATGGCGGTGATGGCGGAGAAGAACATGGCGGCCGCGGCCTCGACGTCTACCTCCTCCCGGATCTCACCCCTCTGCTGCCGCTTCGCCAGAAAGTCTGTAAATTGCAGACGGCCTTGCATCAGAAACTTCTGGTAAAGAAGCGGGCCGAAATCGGGGTCCCGCACGGCCTCTTCCATGAGTCTGCGAATAAAGGGCAGACGCCGCCGGTATTCCTGCAGCATCACTTTCGCGAGCATCTGGAGTTCATCCCGTAACGTCTCGTTGGGGAAGCGCAGTTCGGGCACCGCCACCGCGCCAGCCATGACCTCGACTTCGCGTTCCAGCGCCGCCGCAATGATGTTTTGGCGGTTTTTATATTGCCTGATGATATCGAACATGGAAACTCCGCTGGCCTTGGCCAGCCGAGTCACCGTAATATCCGAAAGTTTGTACTCCAAAGCGAGTTGCGCGGCGCTCTCGAGGACCGACCTCTTCTGCTCAGGTGTTAGCCATTCCGAACTCATCGCCAGACTTATCCTACCAAACGCCTCCTGCTCAGGTTGTAGTGCGCTGCAAGTGTAGTCAGGGTTGATTCGGAGGGCTGCGCGATATGCTACGAGGCCGCTGTCCGGGTCGCCGCCGGCGGCGGTTCTGTGCCGGCTCCCATTCTCGATTAGGGCTATACTGGTCCGCTGAGCGGTGATTGCACGATGGCCACTCCATCTCAAACGGTTGCGTCAGAGGCTTTTCAGCATTCAATTGAGCATGCCTGAGCCAGACCGGGTTGGGAAGGTGAGAGCCGATCCAGCCTCACCTGGGGTGCGCCCTGCGTTGTTCCGGACCGCGGGAGTCGCATGAGCACCTTCAGGATTCCTCATGCAGTCATTCAAGTCTCCGGATTCCGCAAGACCTACGGCCCGACAGTAGCGGTCGACGAGGTGTCGTTCGACGTCAACGACGGTGAGATTTTTGGGTTGATCGGGCCCAACGGCGCCGGAAAAACCACCACCATGGAGTGCGTCGAGGGCCTGCGCACGCCCGACCGAGGCAGTATTTCGGTACTCGGCCTTGATCCCTTCCGCGACGTCTACAAGCTGCAGGACCGGATTGGCGTCCAGCTTCAACAGGCACAGCTTCAGAAGCGGATCAAAGTCTGGGAGGCGGTACATCTCTGGGCTTCTCTTTACCGGAAGAAGGCGGCAGACGGCGACCGGTTGCTCGACCAGCTCGGCCTAGCCGACAAGCGGAACGCATGGTTCATGACTCTCTCGGGCGGCCAGAAGCAGCGGCTGTTCATTGTCCTCGCGCTGATCAATGATCCGGAAGTAGTGTTCCTCGACGAGCTGACCACTGGCCTCGATCCGCAGTCGCGGCGCACGATCTGGGACTTGGTGCGCGGCATCCGCGAGCGCGGCAAAACGGTTTTTTTGACCACGCATCTCATGGAGGAAGCCGAGCGGTTGTGCGACCGGGTGGCCATCATCGAGCACGGCCGTATCATCGACATCGACCGGCCGGACAGACTCGTCGACCGGCACTGCCCTCAGCGAACCGTCGTGCTGGCCACCGCCGACCCGATCGCCGAAGAACGATTTCGAGCCATCCCGCGAATTGAGGCTGTGAGCTGCCGCGGCGGCCGATTCACGATTCGCGGCCAAGGCGACGACTTCGTGACCGAGGTGATCCATTGTCTATCCGAGAGCCGGATTCGGGTCACCGACTTTCGCACCGTGCTCCCCAACCTCGAGGACGTCTTTCTCAAACTGACGGGTCACTCGATTCGCGATTAGGCTGTATAACGATGCTGCGTGGCCTCTGCACACTGACCTGGCTCGAGATTAAAATTTTCCTGCGTGAGCCGCTCGGCGCGTTCGGGACGATTGGCGTCCCCGTATTGGTGTTCGTGATACTGGGTAGAGTGATTGGCGGCAGACTGCCCCCGCGCTCACTCGCCACGAACGATTTTGTCCGTGCCGGCTTGCCGGTTTTCGCGTCGGTCCTGATCGCCATCAGCACCGTGCTGTCGCTGGTCACCATCATCTCGATCTACCGCGAGGGCGGCATCCTCAAGCGGCTCCGCGCCACACCCCTGCGTCCACAAACCATCCTCACGGCCCACGTACTCGTCAAACTGCTGCTCACTGCGGTCACACTGATCTTGATGGTGCTGGCAGGCAAACGCTACTACCCGGTCGACGTCAACGTTCCAGTGTTCGGGTTTACGATCGCGCTGCTGATCAGCACCTGGAGCATGCTATCTATCGGCTTTCTCATTGCCAGCATCGTTCCCACGGCGCGCTTCGCGCAGCCGATCGGCGCCGCTATCCTGTATCCGATGATTGCCCTCTCGGGACTCTTCGTGCCGGTCGAATCGCTGCCGCTGGCCCTGCAGGCGGTGGCGCGGGTGCTGCCGCTAACCTACTCAGTGTCGCTGCTGCAAGGAATCTGGAAGGGCGACGCATGGTCGGCGCACGTGGGCGACGTAGCGGCACTGTCGGTGGTGTTTGTCGTTTGCACGGCGCTCTCGGCGAAGGTGTTTCGTTGGGAGTAACACGACTGGCATTTAAGGGTAACTATTCGGAGCCGGTGTCGACGAGCGCACCTTCGGTCCAGGTAGGGCTTTCGAGCAGGTCAGTCTCCCACCCGATCTCGCCCCTCTTGGCGCCCCGGACACGACTTCTATCCCGGATGCCAACTGTGGCTTTTGGCGTTCTCGGTGAGGAGGTTAGTCTTTTTTTTCTGTAACTTAAGGACCGTTCAGTGTCGTCGCGCCATCCTCTGCCGGTCGCTGCGCCTGGATATCAGCGTCCGCGCAAGTCACTCGTCCGACAGGGTTCCCTAGATCTGTGGTTTAATCGGTAGCAAGCGCCGCCTCGGAATTCAGACAGTACTCGCGTGCCCCCAACCAGGCACCACGTAATTCTACGGCCGCGTGCGTCAAAAAGAATGAAGATCGAGCCGGCTGAGGCCCCCGCCGCGGGAATCCTCCAGCGCCATCCAACGATTTCCTACGTAGCGCCCTTTCTGGTTTTCCTGGCATTTTTGGCCGTGGATCGATTCCTCCCGTTCGGCGTGGAATGGAACTACGCGATTCGATTTGCGGTTATCTTCACGCTGCTGGTATGGCTTTCGCGACGTGTCATTTCATGGCGCTTCACCAACTTCATCGGTAGCGCGGTCTTGGGGGTGGTGGTTTTCGCCGTCTGGGTGGGTCCGGACATACTATGGCCGGCATACCGCCAGAGCTGGCTGTTCAGTAACAGCATCGTAGGCGCGCCCAAGAGTTCGCTTCCCGCCGGTATCAAAGTGAGCGCGATGTTCATTCTCTTTCGCGTTCTGGCTAGTGTCGTGAATGTACCCATTCTCGAGGAACTGTTCTGGCGCGGCTGGTTAATGCGCTGGCTGATCGCTAAGGACTTTCAAAAGGTGCCTCTAGGCGCCTATCAAGCGCAGTCGTTCTGGGTAGTGGCCGTGCTCTTCGCTTCCGAACATGGCTCGTATTGGGATGTGGGGCTCATCGCCGGCATCCTGTACAACTGGTGGATGATCCGCACGAAAAGCCTGGCCGACTGCATTCTTTCGCACGCAGTAACCAATGCCTGTCTGGCGGCGTACGTCCTAACCCGCGACCAGTGGCAATACTGGCTGTAGACCCGCTACACTCGTAACCCCGGCTAGGCCGGTCGTCGAAAACTAAAACGCCTTCGCGTACGTCTTTCATATTGACAGGGCCATTTCCTTCTCCTGTCCGAGCACCGGACAAGGCCGCGGAGTTCTGTCGGGGCTCTGCGGCCCGGGGCTCTGTTTGGCGTCCCCTGCGGTGCTGCTGCGTTATCATGAGTGACGCATGAATCGCAGTGACCTCTTAAAGTGGGGCGCATCCGCCGCCACTGCTTCACATTTGGAGCACGCCTGAGCAACGCCCCCGGCGGCGCAGCCCTACGGCGCGAACTGGGGCTGCGGGATCTTGTTCTCTTCAACATCGCCGCCGTGGTGGGTATCCGCTGGCTGGCGGCAGCGGCGCACACCGGCCCTGGCTCGATCACGCTGTGGGTGCTGGCGGCTGGTCTGTTCTTCGTCCCCTTGGCGCTCTGTGTGGCCGCGCTGTCACGCCGTTTTCCGGAAGAAGGCGGCATCTACGTCTGGACGCGCAGCGGTTTTGGCGACTGGCACGGGTTCCTCTGCGGCTGGTGTTACTGGCTGAGCAACCTGTTCTACTTTCCAAGCCTGCTGCTGGCCGGCGTCGGGATGGCGGCCAGCGCGTTGGGTTTCGCGGAGAACAAGACTACCCTTCTCGCCACGGCACTCGCGATCCTGTGGATCGCTTCCATCACCAACATCGCCGGACTGGGCATCGGAAAGTGGACCGGCAACCTCGGCGGGCTTTCGACTTATGTCGGAGGAGCATTGCTGGTGACGCTTGGCCTGGTAGTCTGGCTGCGGTTCGGCTCGGCGACGCCCTTGCGGATTCTTCCCGAGTGGAATCTGGACAAGCTTAATTTCTGGTCGCAGATCGTGTTCGCGTTCGGCGGACTCGAGCTGGGAGCCATCATGGGCGGCGAAATCCGCAATCCGGAGAGGACCGTGCCGCGTGCCGCCTGGATCGCGGGGATCAGTATCGCCGCGTTCTATATTGCGGGAACGTTAGCCATGCTGGTGCTGCTGCCACCGGATCGCGTCAGCGTCGTGACCGGCCTGGTGCAGGCCGCTGCCGCCGCAGGAGCGCGCCTGGGCGTCGGCTGGCCGCCGCTGGTGCTGGCCTTCGCGATTGGTTTGGGGGTTACGGGGCAACTTGGAGCATGGATCGCAGGCAGCGCACGCCTGCCCTTTGTGATCGGCATCGACCACTATCTCCCGCCGGTCTTCAGCCGGCTCCATCCGCGCTGGCGGACGCCGCACTTCTCCATCCTCATCCTCAGCGGCGCATGCACCATCTTCGTGATCGCCCTGCAGGCCGGAGAAAGCCTGCGCATTGGCTACCAGCTTCTGGTCGACATGACGGTAGTCACCTATTTCGTCCCGTTTCTCTATTTGTTCGGCGCGGCCTGGAAGTACGGACAACGCGCCAGCGCCGCCGCGGGATTCCTGGTCACGGTGCTGGGCATTGTGCTGTCATTCGTCCCACCGCCCGATGTTTCTTCGGTATGGGTGTTCGAGGGGAAGCTGGCAGGTGGATTCCTTCTTCTGGCCGCGGGGGCACGCGCGTGCTTTCGCCGTTATCGGGGACGGAAGGTTTCCGGCGTGGCCTGAAGAGTGCCAGCACGCTAAAATACAGGGAGCCGCTACGCTTCATCTTCAATGATTCAACTCACAGGCGC
>JBGPKX010000215.1:0-10392 GCA_041486185.1 Bryobacteraceae bacterium
CCCGTCGCGGTGAGTTGCGGATCCCCCACCGATTTCGCCAGACCGAATCCACCCAACCGCACGATTCCCTCGGTGGTGATCACCAGGCTGGAAGCCGTCAGACCCCGGTGGATGATGCCGTGCCCATGCGCGCACTCGAGCCCCGCCAGCGCCTGGCATGTATACCGCACTGCATCTTTCCAGGCGATCGGACCCGACTCCAGCCGCTCCGCCACCGTGATGCCCGGCACATACTCGGTAGTCATCACCAACTGGCCGTCTGTTTCCCGCGCATTGTAAAACGTCACAATATTGGGATGCACCAGCCGCGCGTGTACTTTGATCTCGCGGAGAAACCGCGCCGTCTGCTCTTCGCTAGCCTGCCCGCCCTTAAGAAGGATCTTCAGAGTCTCGAAGCGCTGGGCCAAGGCGTTTCTGACTTTGTAAGTTACACCGGTCTTGGAGCTTCCTAAGACCTCGACGATCTCGTATCCCGCGACGGTATTGCCTACTTCAAATCCCATGTCGGCTCCAGACCTTTAGTCGATATAGTAATGACCTACGCACGATTGTATGAAATAGTCTCGTACGCGGTCAATTAAGATGACTATGAGTCTGTGGAAAATCTACTAACTCAGTTAGTGCGATATTAACTAAGAGGTATAGGTTATGTAAGACGACAGCTAACTCAGGTTATCCTTGTTGCCGCCGCAGCGGATAAGACCGTTGCTGGCGCGGGTCAATCCAAGGCTCGGCGCCAACCACCGCCAGAGCGCCCTTGAGAATTTCGTCCTCAACGTCCAGCGACCACCCCACCGGGCACGTATATTGCACGCGCAAAGCCTGCGATTGATAAAGGTCCAGCCGCACATTCTCTCGCGTCGGAATGTAGAGATTGTGCTCGGCGAAGTATCCGAACACCATCGCCGGTCCGCGTTGGCGCAGTACTTCTTTTATGCGCATTCCGATCTGCGCCAGCGGTTCGCTCTGAATCGCCAGCAAGGTCAGGCGCCCGATCTGCGCACCCAGCACTTCCACAAAACGGCACGGATATTTGCGCGGCGTTGCGAGCTGCTTGACCAGAAACTCCTCATCGGTGCAGATGTATTCCGAAATGCGCTTCGGAAATGGAATGCCTTCCTTATAATGCCGGATAAGCTGGCGAATCCAGTTGGTATCGCGGCGCGGGTCGGGGAACGCCTTGAGTCCGATGTCCATTGGCACATCGCGCGCCAGCTCAAGCGCCAGCGGATAGGGGATTGGATCGGCCAGCGGGAGATCGACCAGCTTCAACCGGCTTTCGATCGGTCCGGATACGTCCTGGAGCTTGCCCTCGGCGATGCCGGCCGCCGCCTGCGCCAGCTCGTGGCCGCGCGCTTTGCACGCCGCCAGAAAATCCGTAGTGCCCTCGGGCGCGAACGTGTACTGATTGCCTCCGCAGGCATCGGCGTAAATCGCCACTGCCCCGGGATACTTGGTTTCCAGCTCCTCCATCGCGAAACCCGGATGCGAAGCTCCATACAGTTTTCGCGGACCGAGCTGCGGGTGCGTAGGGTAATTGAACAGCAGCGCCGCCACTCGCCCGCCGCGCATCACCTTTAGTAACTGCAACTCGTAATCGGGCGGATCGCTGCGCTGGGCACGCGTGAAGTATCCGTAGCCATTGCCGAAAAGCAGCTCGGCGTCGCCGTTCTCGCCGGCGATAGCTTCGCGGATGGCGCCAAAGATCTTCTCCGCCAACTCGCGGCCGTAGTCGAAATTGCCGGAGGCAATCTGGATCGGCCCCTGATGATTGTGCGTGGCCAGCAGCACCAGATAGGCAGGCGGAATGCCGAGTTCTCTCTCGACACGCTCGCGCAGGATGGGCGTGGCTACATCCAAACAGTTGAGGTCGTAGTTGACGACGACCATGCGCCGCGTGCCGTCGAACAGAGTCAGCACGCGCGAATGGAGCCGCGCGTACGCCTCGGGCGGATCCGGCTTATCGCCGCTCGCGCAGAGGCGCGGCCGGTCGGGCGTGATGTCGATTTTCGCCGTGCCGGCCCTGAGCTTGATTGGATTGGACTGCGCTGCCAGTGGCGCCGCGCCGGCCAGTTTCAAGAATTCCCTGCGCCCCAATGCGGAATACATAAGCGCCAGTATACGATCCCACTAAAGCAGCCATTGCAGACTCCGGCTACGCCTTCGCGGCTTCAGCCTTGAACTGATCCTTGTTCGCCTTCATCCACGCTTCGAACGCTTGCATGCCCGGATAGAGCGCACGGCTCTGCGCCACATCGGCGCGACGCTCGGGAATGTAAAGGCGATTGAACTCAAACATGTCCGCCAGTTCTTGCGCGCCGGGAAATCCGAGCGCTGCATAGGTTGCTCTCGGAATGTAGTTATAGACCACCTTCTGCCCCAGTATGCGCGACATGATCTCGGCATATGTTTTTCCGGGCAGATCGTCACCCACGATGCCCACCGACCGGTCGCGGAACTCCGCTGGACGGTCGAAAATGGCGGCCACCACTCCTCCCACATCCTCCACCGCAACTCCCGCCAGCGGCGTGTCACCTTGCGGAAAGCCGAAGGCCAGCGCGCCATCCGCCTGCTTCTGTGGAGGAAATGACAGGAAGTTCTCGAAGTAAAACGCCACATGCACGAACGTCGCGCCGAGTCCCAGATCCCGTGCGTACTGTTCCAACTCCGCTTTGATGTCGAAATGCGGCACCTCAATCGCGCCCTTGCTGATCTGTTTCGCGCTGGGCAGCGTGCTTAAGACGAAATGCTCCACCCGAGCCGCTTTCACCGCCTCGATGAGGTTGCGCCCGTGCTGCCGCTCGCCGCCGAAATGTTCCCAGAAATTCGTGACGCCGAAGCAGGCATAGCACCCCGCGAGCGCAGACTCGACGCTGCGCCGATCGGCCAGATCACCCTTGACGACCTCCGCCCCGCCCTTCGCCAGTGCCGCCGATTTGGCCGAGTTCGGATCGCGCGTCAGACAGCGGACGCGAAACTTTCCGCCCCTCAGCAAATGGCGGGCAACACCGCCGCCTTGCGCCCCGGTCGCTCCGGTAACCAGAATTGTTTTGCCGTCAGCCATGGCCCAACCTGCCTTTCAGATTCTATTACAGCAGATAGCACTTTGTTCGGAATTACGATGACCAGCGGGATTACTGACTCATCAGGTTCCCGAAAGTGGCGCTCACAACCACTCCCTCACGGTCGTGGCTCGGAAAAGTGATGGCTAATGCGAGAGTGGCACCGGCGCGCGCGTGAGCATGCGGATCGCAATGCGGGCGGTTAACGAGCCGGGCGCACGTGAGCAAGCGGGCCGCCGGCAACTTCTTCAGCAGCCGGCTCGTTAGCCGAAGAGCGCCAGCACCGCGCTGAAAAGTTTCTCTACCTGTGGCTCGCTCTTGGCCTCAGCCGCCACGCGGAGTAGCGGTTCGGTGTTGGACGCCCGCACGTGGATCCAGCCTTCGGGCATGAGCAGTTTGAGGCCATCGGAACGATCCTTCTGCGCCGCTGGAAATTGCGCTTCCAGGCTCTGCATCAGCGGGCCGAGCCGGCCGTGCTGGAATGCCACTTTTCCGTAACGGCGGAAATACTTCGGCAGTTGCGCGGCCAGCGTCGAGATTTTTTCCCCGGTCTCGGCCATGCGATCCAGCAGGAACGCCATACCGGTATAGCTGTCGCGGCAAAGATGCACTGCCGGAAAAATGATGCCGCCGTTCGAGCCCTCGCCGCCAATCACGGCGTTCACGGCCTGCATGGTTTCGACCACGTTGGCCTCGCCCACCGGCGTGCGATAGACGCGCCGTCCGTGCGCGGCGGCTACGTCGTCGATGACCGATGAAGTTGTCAGGTTCACCACCACATCCCCGGGCAGCCGGCGCAACGCGGCATCGACGGCCAGCGCCAGCACATCGTCGGGATCCAGCACGAAACCGGTCTCGTCGATCACCGCCAGCCTGTCGCCATCGGGATCCTGCGCGAAGCCGATATCGCGATGACATTTGCGCACGAGCTCCGCGATTTCGCCCAGCACTTCGGGCCGCGGCTCAGCTTCACGCGGAAACGGCTTGGTGGGATCGATCGCGATGGCCTCCAGATCGCAGCCAAGGACATCGCGCAGGAATCCCGGCGTGGTCACCGCGCCCGCGCCGTTGACGGCATCGAGCGCCACGCGAAATTTCCGCTGGCGGATGCGCTCGGCGTCCACGTGCGCCAGCACTTTACGGAAATGCAGCTTGGGCGCCGAATCATAATCCGTGATCACGCGCCGCATTTCCTCGTTGGTCGCCTGGTGGAAATCGCTCTGATGATACAAATCGAGCAGCTCCGCGCGCTCGTAAGTGTTGAAGAACAGCCCTTGCGCGTTGAACAACTTCAGCGCGTTGTATTCCGGCGGATTGTGGGAGGCGGTGACGGCGATGCCGCCCTGTGCGCGCGTGGCCGCCACGTACATCTGAATCGTGGGCGTAGGCAGGATGCCGGTTTCCACCACTTCGCATCCCGCCGCCAGGAGTCCGCAGGCCACCGCGTGCGTGAGCATCTCGCCCGAGGCGCGCGTATCGCGCCCCACGACAACTCGCCCGCCACCCACGTAAGTACCGAACGCCTGCGCGAAGGAACAGGCCAGCGCCGGCGTGAGGAACTCGCCCACCACGCCGCGAATTCCCGCTACGCCGATCTTCAGCAAATGTTCGCGCCGCGGCATCTAGGCGAAGCTCCTGACTTGCTCGATCAGCGCCTCATACAATTCGCGCGGAGCCTCGCCACGTCGCTCGCAGATGATGCGCACCACTGGCTCGGTCTGGCTGACGCGCACGTGAAACCAGCGGTCCGGCCAGTCCACGCGGAGCCCGTCCACCACACTGGCGCGCCCGTCGGCGTAGGTCTCGCGAAGCGCCGCCAGCAGTGCCGGGATGCGGTGCGTCACCAGCGGCACCTGGCCTTTCAGGATGGAATATTTCGGATAGCCGGCGATGATTTCGGAAAGCTTGCGGCCGCGTTCGCGCATCATCGAAAGCACCGCCAGCATGGAAGCGATGCCATCGTAGACAAAGCGGAACTGCGGCATCATGATGGCGCCCGTGCCTTCGCCCGCCAGTGCGATCTGCTCCGGCCGGTAGATCGAAAGCGCGTCGATGGCTGCCTGCCGGCCCACGGCTACACGTACCACCTCGCCGCCGTGCCTCGCGGCGATCTCGTCTACCAAGGCAGTGGTCGAAACGTTGGTGATGATGAGCTTTCCCTCGCCGCGCGGCAGCAAATAATCGGCCAGCAGCGGCAGCACCATCTCTTCCGACATGGGCACGCCGTCTTCGGTGGCAAAGGCCACGCGGTCGGAATCGGCGTCGAACAGGAAACCCGCGTCCGCGCCCAGCGGCTTCATCAGCGGCGCAAGCTGCAAGCCCACCATGTCTTTGTTGGTGGCCGGCTCATGCGCGAACGCCACGCCCTGCATTTTTTCGTTGATCAGGATGAAGCTGAAGCCGAAGCGCTCGTTCATGCGCCGCAGTATCAAAGCCGATGTCCCGCTGCAGCAATCCACCACCACGCGAAATTCGCGCAGCGTGTTGAAATCGAACACGGCCCCAAGCTCGTCGAGATAAGGATCGAGCGCATTCGCTTCCTTGCGCAGCTTGCCTATCTCGTTCCACTCGACGAAGCTGAATTTCCTGAGGTGATAAATATCCAGCAGCTCGTTGGCTTCGGCGCTCGAAAGATAAATGGCGTTGCGGCCGAAAAACTTGAGCGCGTTCCACTCAGCGGCATTGTGGCTGGCGCCGATCGAGATGCCGCCGGCGGCGTCCATGCGGCGAATGGTGTGCTGGATCACCGGCGTGGGGGCAATGCCGAGGTCGACCACATTTCTGCCGCAGGCCAGCAGGCCCGCCACCACTCCTTCGCGGATCATGATGCCGCTGGCGCGTGGATCGCGGCCGATGATCACGGCCTTACCGGGTTCCAGAAACGTGCCGAAGGCCGAAGCGAAATCCAGCACGTGCGCCGCCGTCAGACCGCCGCCCACCACGCCGCGCAGCCCTACCTGCGAAATGCGCAGTGATTTGACGGCTTCTCCGGCCATTTACTCCGCCAGCCGCATGCGGCCAAACGCCTCGGGGACGTGAAACGTCTCAGCGTTCGTGGGCTGCCACGCCACATACTTGCGATGCGGGTCGGCGCCCTGACAGCGGTAGAAGTTGATGCGCATCTCGAGACCCGGCGCCGGCGGCCGCTGATCGATGCTCTTGATCGGAATGCGCATCTCGCCGCACCAGATCTTCTTGGCGGCATCGACGCGCGCCTTCACGGCGAAACCCGAGTTCCACAGCCAGCCGTCCTCCGGCTTCGGGCTGTCGCGATCGATGTCGAGATCCACCCACTCGCCCTGCGGCGACATCTCGAATTCTTTGTACTTGCGGATGTGCTTGAAATCGGTGCCCACGAAAACCTCAGCCACGTCCCAATCCCAAAGCTGGTTGGTTTCGCGCGTTTGGCCGGGATTCGGATGCAGATGCAGCGCCTCGTACGGACAGACAAACAAGAAGTACACATTGTCCCTGGTCCAGCGCGAGCGCACTTCGGTGAGGTGACCGGGCACAACCTCGCCCTTCGGTCCGTGATCCATAAAAATTCCGGTGACGCCTTTCCACGAGGCGGCGTACGGGTCGGCGGTGAGCGCGAAATCCGCGGGCGCGCGGTGGCTCTGGATGATGCCGGGACCTTCGGCGAGGCCCAGCGAGGTGCAGGCAAGCAGGGTGAGGCACAATCGTTCGAGCAGCATGTTGTACTTCTAATATACTGTCCAACATGGCTAAGCTTCATGCGGTGGCACTTGTTACGGCCCTGAGCCTGCCCGCGCTGGCTCAACCGGCCAAGCCAACTATTCCCGACTCGGTCTCGCTCGAAGCCAATATTTCCTATGACCAGTACAAGGAAACCGTGCTCGACGTCTACCAACCGAAAGCCCCCGCAAACCAGAAGCGGCCCGGCGTCATCGTGATTCATGGCGGCGGCTGGATGGGCGGCAACAAGGACGATTACGGCGTGCGCGTGTGTTCGCGTTACGTCGAGAAGGGCTTCGTGTGCGCCAGCGTCGACTACCGTCTCGCGAAGGTGGCCACGGCGCCCGCCGCCGTCACCGACGTCCTGCACGCCGCGCAGTGGTTCGAGAAGAACGCGAAAAAGTACAAAGTGGACACCAGACGCATCGTCGTGACGGGCGGTTCCGCGGGTGGCCACCTTTCGCTGATGGTGGGGATGACGCCCCGCTCCGCCAAGCTCGGCCCGCCCGCTAAAGTGGCGGCGGTCGTAAACTTCTACGGTATCACCGACGTGGCTGATCAGTTGAGCGGACCGCACATGCAGGACTACGCGGTCACGTGGGTTCCGGAGCAGAAAGGCCGCCTGGAACTGGCCACGCGTGTTTCGCCCATGACCTACATCCGCAGAGGTCTGCCGCCCATCCTCACGATTCACGGCGACGCCGACCAGACCGTCCCCTACGAGCACGGCGTGAAACTCACCAAAGCCCTGCGCGACCTTGGCGGTGACGCCGAGCTGGTCAGCGTGCCACAGGGCGCGCACGGATTTCCCAAGGCGAAAGAAGACGAGATCTACGAGCAGAACATCTGGCCGTTTCTGAAGAAACACGGCAGTTTGAAGTAAGCGCCATCGCTACAATAAAGGGATGAGCGTTTACGAAGAGCGCCAAGACGAGCTCGAGAAACACGAATTCATGATGGGCAAGGCGCGTGGCCAGCTCGCCGTCACGCTCGACGTCCTGACGGACGCGCTGGTGCTGGTGGGGCAGCACGGCGTCTACTGCCACAGCGCGCGGCACCCTGGCAAACCGGCGATGGATGTGCAGTTGATTACCAAAGCCATCACCGACGCCAAAGAGCTGATCTCCGGCGTGATGGGCGAGTTGAAAAAGTAGCGCAGGGCTGCCGTACGGGTTGCGGAAGGCCTGCGGGTTTTGTCCACGAGGCGGAAAAAGGCCGCAAGTCCTCGCCAAAATCGGGCGTGGCCATGCGCTACAGTCCCTGCAGGAAGTAGTTGAACTGCTTCTCGCGGCCGATGGTTGTGATCTCTCCATGCCCAGGAATCACGATCGCGTCATCCGGCAGCGGCAGCAGCTTGTCGTGAATCGAGCGGAGGATTTGCCGGCTGTCGCCGCCGGGTAAATCGGTGCGGCCGATGCTGTCGCGAAACAGTGTATCGCCGGCGATGAGTTTGTTCTCGACGGGAATCCACAGGCAGATGCTGCCTTGCGTGTGGCCCGGCGTGTCCAGTACGGCGAACTCGGTCGTGCCCAGCACCAGTTTGTCGCCTTCCCGCACCGGCGTATCGATCGTCACTTTCTCCGGCGTTTCCACACCCAGCCATTGCGCCTGAACATCCAGCATGTCGCGCAGCAGGGTGTCGTTCGGATTCATGTAGACCGGCGCTCCCGTTGCCGCGCGCAGCTTGTGAGCACCGCCGATGTGATCGATATGCGCGTGCGTGATTACGATGGCTTTCACCGTGAGCCCGTGGCGCTTGACGATCTCCAGAATCTCCGGAATGTTGTCGCCGGGATCGATCACGATGGCGTCGCGCGTCTGCTCGTCGCCGAAAATCGAGCAGTTGCACTGCAGCACGCCCACGGGCAGCATCTCGTGAATCATGACTGAATTGTATACTCGTCCATATGACAGACGCGCTCAACGTGCTCATGCGATGGATGCACATCACTTCGGTAGTCGTATTGATTGGCGGCGTGCTTTATGCCCGCCTGGTGATCGTGCCCGCGATCGCGTCATTGCCGGCCGGACAGCAGGATTCGCTCGGCGATGCCATGGCCGCCCGCTATCGCTCGCTGCTTTATCTGGCGATGCTGCTGCTTACGGGCACCGGTATCTACAACATGTTCATGAGTCTAGGCCGCGGACCGCTCTATCAATCGCTGCTGGGGACAAAGCTGCTCCTGGTGCTGCACGTATTCTTCGTCGGTCTTGTTATGGTGAAACCGAAGAATCCAAAACGCGCGCGCCAGATGACCGGCATCGCGATCTCCGGCGTCATCATCATCGCCATCTCCGCCGTCCTGCGCCAGCTTCACTTACACTAAAAGGTAGGACAGCCGTTCCTGCTTGTCCACGGCCGAAGCATGGAAACCGCCTCCCCAAGTCCGCCCGCCGTCACGTTGCCCGGTTACGACGCTCTGCGCTCCACCGCCGCCTGGCTTGATCTCTCCCTCCGCGGCAAAATCCTCACCACTGGCGAGGATCGCGCGCGCCTGCTGCACGCCATGACCACGAATCACATCCAGCAGCTCCAGCCGGGCGAAGGCTGCTACGCCTTCTTCCTCAACGCGCAAGGCCGCATCCTCACCGATGTGAATGTGTTCTGCCGCCGGGACGATTTCCTGCTGGACGTGGAGCCGAAGACGCGCGAGCCGCTCTACCAGCACCTCGACAAGTACATCATCGCCGACGATGTCACGCTCGAGGACGCGACAGACCGCATCGCCACACTCGATCTCGAAGGCCCCGAAGCACTCGCGGTGGCCGCGCGCATGGGTGTGCCCGTCCCCGGGAAACCTTGGGCCCACACCGCATGGAACGAAGTGACGGTCGCGAACGCGAGTTTCACCGGCGCTCCCGGCCTGCGTTTCTTCCTCCCCGCCGATCGGAAGCCGCACGTGATCGAGCTGCTGCAGAACGCCGGCGCACGCGAAGCCGGATTGGATGCCGCGCGCATCGTCCGCCTGGAACACTTCAAGCCGCGCTTCGGCGAGGACATTTTCACGACGACGCTTTCCCACGAAACGCAGCAGATGCACGCCGTGAATTTCAACAAGGGCTGTTACATCGGGCAGGAGATTGTCGAGCGCGTGCGCTCGCGCGGCCTGGTGCACCGGCTGCTTACCGGGGTGGAGATCGATTCCACCGAAGTCCCCGCGCCGGACACGCGCCTGAGCCACGGCGAAGAGGACATCGGCAAGATGACCTCAGCGGCGTTCTCGCCCGCGCTCGGAAAAGTCGTGGGGATGGCCTACGTGCGCCGCGAGCTGGCTGAGCCGGGCACAGCGCTTACCGTGAACGGCCACGCCGCCATCGTACGCGCGCTACATAGCCCGTAGGCGCTCCAGCACCGAACGCGATACATCCAGATTACCCTCAAACCCGCTCCGAGCTGAATGCGCGGCTTGTTGCCCCCATGAAAATCCGACCCACCGGTCACCGCCAGTTCGAAACGCTGCGCCATATCCAGGAAGCGCGCCACGTCCGGCGGCCGATGGTCGCTGTGAAACACCTCGAGCGCGCTCAATCCCATCTCGCGCATCTCGGCGACCCACTCGTCCAGCTCGTCCTGCCCACCGTGGCCGTCGCCTCGTTCCACCCGGCGGCTCACGCGGATGGGGTGCGCGAGCGA
>JBGPKX010000216.1:0-10347 GCA_041486185.1 Bryobacteraceae bacterium
AATAGATGCCTTTCGGGACCGAGCGGATGATGTCCGCCGGATCGCTTTCGCCGGCCAGCATGAAAGTATTGGTCATGCGCGGCATGGGGATATGTTCGTAACTTTCGCGGCGGCCGTTTCCGGTGGGCGTTTCGCCCAGTATGCGGCTGGAAAGCTGGTCCTGCAGGTAGCCACGCAGGATGCCGTTCTCGATGAGCACGTTGCGTTGCGTGGCATTGCCTTCGTCGTCTACATTGAGCGAGCCGCGGCGATTGCGGATCGTGCCGTCATCGATGACGGTACACAACGGGCTGGCCACCTGCTGGCCGATGCGGTCGCTGAAAGCCGAAACTTTCTTGCGGTTGAAATCGGCCTCCAGGCCGTGGCCCACGGCTTCGTGCAGCAGGATGCCCGGCCAGCCAGGTCCCAGCACCACCGTGGTTTCGCCGGCTGGAGCTTCCACTGCGTCCAGTTGCACGATGGCCTGGCGCGCGGCTTCGCGTGCGAAAAATTCCGGCGTTTTTTCTTCTAGAAAATATGAAAGCTCGATGCGCCCGCCGCCGCCTGCGTACCCGCGCTGCGGCGCGCTGCCTTTCTGCCGGGCGAGCGCAGCCACGCTGAGCCGCGCCATTGGCTGCCGGTCAAAGCTCAGAACGCCGGCGCTCGAGGCCACCATCACCTGGCGGAGGCTATCGGCATAGGTCGCCTGCACCTGGAAAATGCGCGAATCGTAAGCGCGGGCGGCGGCATCGGCGCGCTTCACCAGTTTCACCCGCTCGGTGAATGCCGTTTCGTTGGGAGCTGTCAGCACCGGATACAGATTTCGTCTATGGCCTTCCTGGAGCGGCGCCTTTTCGACCTTGGCGGGCCCGGCCGCGATGCAGGCCGCCACGCGCGCCGCCTTGCGGACTTTTTCGGGGCTGAGGTCGTCGCTATAGGCGTAGCCCGTCCGCTCGCCCGCGATCACCCGCACGCCGACCCCGAGCGACACGCCTTCCGTCGCGCTTTTTACGATGGATTCGTCGATACTCAGTTGGCTGGTGGAGAGATATTCGAAATAAAGGTCGGCATAATCGCCGCCTTGGGAAAGCGCTTCGGCTAGGTAAGACTCGAGGTCGCCCGCGGTAATGCCAAACCGCGAGGCGAAGAAGGATTCCGAAAACGCCATATATTGTTGAGGTTAGCACGCGTGTTGTTTTGGCACGCTTAATGAACTTTAACTGCCTGTTAAGCTGAGCTCAACAAACCGGAACGTCTTACCATGTGAGGGCGAACGCTAAAGCCCCAGAAAAAGGAGAACACGATCATGAAAAAGATTTCCGCATTGATGCTTGGTGCAGCAATGGTTCTCGGTATGTCGGCGTTTGCCGCACAGAATACCGCCAAGGCCGACAGCAAGCCGGCTTCGACCCCTACCAAGGCCAGCAAAAAGCACGTCAAAAAGAGCAAAAAGAGCTCGAAGAAGGTGGCTGCTGCTACTGCCGCCACGACTCCCGCCCCCGCCAAGTAAGTGCCTGCCAGGTTTGGCAGGCTCGCGAGGTCTGCCAAACCTTGTTTTTCCCCCCTAATGCTCCGTCTCGCGGCTGATGACTGATGGCCAATACGAGTCAGGAAGAGCGGTTCGTCGCTCACGCGATGCCTGTTGCGGCGGCGTGTGGCGCAGGCCCTCGGCCTGACGTGTCGGCACTTCGTGGCGACACGTCTTTGATCGGAACGGTCGAGACGAGTCTCGACCCAGCAGCTTGAGAAGCTGCGCCACGACCTCCAATGTCGTCTTGGGATTTGATTCGCCCGCCAAGTGGGCAGCGACCGAAGCGTTATTTGGGTCTACTGGCCGAGGTCTGAGACCACAGCCAAGCGAGTCCGCCCGCTCGATTTCCGCTTGAAGTTGCGATAACGTTGCAATGTTATGCCCCGTCCACCTTCTTTTGCCGGCGTTGAAATCGAAACTGGTGAGCGTAGCGCGCCCGTCGAGCGCCCCGATTCCGAAACACCGTTTCGGATTGCTGTTCTTGGAGATTTCAGCGGCCGGGAGAATCGCGGTGTGCTCGATGCCACGCTGCAGGGGCGTAAACCCATTCTGGTGGATCGCGATAACTTCGAAAACGTGATGGCGCGGTTGGCGCCCGAACTGCACCTGCCTTTGGGCGGCCCCGACGGCCCTCGTATCCCGGTCCGCTTTCGCGAACTGGACGATTTCCATCCGGATCATCTCTACGAGCGCCTCAAGATTTTTCAGGCGCTGCGCGAGACGCGCGAGAGATTGAACGACCGCTCGACGTTCGATGCCGCGGCCACGGAAGTGCGCTCCTGGTCTAGCAGCGCAAGTCCGGCGGTAGCGCCGCCGGCGGCGCCCGGTCCCGATATTTCGCGCCTCTCCGCGCGTGAGCTGTTCGACCAGACCTTGAGCGCGACCGAATCCCGTGCCAGCGGCACGCGTCCGGCCCGCGCAATCGACGATTTTCAGGCTGTGCTGCGCGATATTGTGGCGCCGTATGTCGAGCCCAAGCCCGATCCACAGCGTCCCGAACTCATTGCCCAGGTGGATGCGGCCACGAGCGGCAACATGCGCGCGCTGTTGCACGATCCGGCGTTCCAGGCGCTCGAAGCCGCATGGCGCGGGCTGTTTTTCCTGGTGCGGCGGCTTCCGACCGATGTCAACCTGAAGATTTTCCTGGTGGACATTGCCAAGCCCGAGCTGGCGGCCGATCTTATCGCCACTTTCGAGCTGTTGATCGAAGAGACGCCGGGCGCCGAGCCGTGGACCGTGCTGGCCGGAAATTACACGTTTGACCACAGCGCCGGCGACACGCAGTTACTGGCGCGTATGGCGGCGGTGGCGCGCCATGCCGGCGCACCGTTCCTGGCCGCAGCCTCACCGCGCGTGCTTGGATGTAATTCTCTCGATGACGCGCCGGAACCGCGCCACTGGCATCCGGACAATGAAAGCGTTGCATCCTTGAGTGCCGTGCGCCGCCTGCCACAAGCGAACTGGCTGGGGCTCGCGCTGCCGCGCTTCCTGCTGCGCCTTCCTTACGGTAAGCAAACGGAATCGACCGAAAAATTCGCCTTCGAAGAATTTTCAACGGCGCCGCGTCACGAGGATTATCTCTGGGGCAATCCCGCGCTCGCCTGTACGTACCTGCTGTGCGAGGCGTTCTCGGAATCGGGCTGGGAGTTACGGCCCGGCGAGGTCAATGAAATCAGCGGCCTGCCGGCGCACGTGTACCGCGCCGATGGTGAATCGCATCTCAAGCCGTGCGCGGAGGCTCTGCTTAGTGAAGATGCCGCGGAAGCGATACTGGATCGAGGCTTGATGCCGCTCGTCTCCATCAAAGGCACGGATGCCATCCGGCTGATCCGGTTTCAGTCCATCGCCACGCCCGCCACGGCGCTCGCGGGCCGCTGGAGTTGAAGCGGCGCGCCGGTGCGTTGCATCCAAACACAAGGAGTTGCACGGAATGCCTGAAGAACACGTACATGCCGATAAGCACGAATCGCATCGCCGGCTGATCGCGCGCTTGCGCCAGCAGGCCGAAGATGTCCGCCGGATCACTGCCGGCCTCGATGACGCCGCGATCGCCAAGCGCACGGTTCCCGACAAATGGTCGCTCAAGGAGCTGGTTTGTCATCTGGAGCGCGTACAGCAGGTATTTGACGGCCGCATCCAAGCAGTACTAGCGCAGGAGAATCCGCCCATCGCGCGCTACGATCCGGACGGCGACATGGAGTTCGAGAAGATGGTCGAGCGCCCGGCCAAAGATTCGCTGGCGGCGTTCTTTCAGAGCCGGGAGCAGATCGCCGGTCGACTGGAAAAACTGTCACCTGCCGAATGGCACCGCCCCGGCCGGCATCCCGAATTCCCGAACTTCGACGTGCACTTTCAGGTAGAGTACATGGGGCACCACGAAGCGCACCACATCTACCAGATGTTCCAGCGCCGCGTGCCGCTAGGGAAGCTGCCGCACTAGCCGGAACAGGGCGCCGGGCTATGCTTTGCATTGCCACACGGCGACGCGGAGAGCCAGGACGAACGCTCTATGTTCATCGGTCATTTTGCAGTTGGCTTCGCATCCAAGCGGCTCGCCCCGCGGGCCTCGCTCGGTGTATTGATGGCAGCTCCCACGCTGCTCGACTTGCTGTGGCCCGTTTTTCTCGCGGCCGGATGGGAGCAGGTTCGCATCGATCCCGGTAACACCGCCGTCACGCCACTCGATTTCGTCAGCTACCCGATTTCGCACAGCCTGTTGACCGCATGTGGCTGGGGCGTGCTCTTTGCGCTGCTTTATTGGGCCCTCACCCGGTACGCGCGCGGAGCCATCGTCATAGCGCTGGGCGTGGTGAGCCACTGGTTTCTGGATTTCATCACCCACCGGCCCGACATGCCGCTCTACCTTGGCGGCTCGAAGCTGGGCCTGGGCCTATGGAACTCCGTGCCAGCAACCTTTGCAGTGGAGAGCGCGATGTACATCTCCGCCATCTGGCTCTACGTCTCGATCACCCGCCCGCGAGACCGCACCGGCAGTTATGCGATGTGGGGATTCATCTTGTTCTCGATCGTGACATACCTGGGAGCGCTCTTTGGCCCGCCGCCCCCGAGTACGCGCGCCATCATGTGGGTCGGTCTCACCAGTTGGCTCGTCCCGCTGTGGACCTGGTGGTTCGACCGTCACCGCGACGTACGCCGCTTAGCGGCCGCCGCTTAGTAACGCACATTCCGAGCCGCGGGCGTCAGCAAGCAATTTTGGTCGTTCGTTGTGGCCCGAAGGACCATGATTCACTCGTATCTCAGGGCCACCACCGGATCCACCCGCGTAGCGCGCCAGGCCGGAACATAGCCCGCCAGAACCGACACCGCCGCAAGCACCACGCTGGCCACCGCGAGAGTGATCCCATCGGCGGCCTTCACACCGAACAATTCGGATTGCACGAATCGGCTGAGTCCTACGGCGCACGGCAGGCCGATGCCAATTCCTACGGCCGCCATCACTGCCACTTCGCCCATCACCAGGCGAACCACCTTCGCGCGATCCGCGCCCAGCGCCATGCGAATGCCGATTTCCCGCGTTCGCCGGGTGACCGCGTATGCCATCACGCCGTACAATCCAATGGCCGCGAGCGCCGTCGCAAGGAGCCCGAAAACCGCCGAGAGCATGGCGATGAGCCGCTCCGTGAACAGAAAGTCGTCCACCTGCGCCTGCATGGTTTTCATGCCGAACACCGGGAGGCCGGCGTCGGCCTGCTGCACGGCTCGCCGCAGCGCCGAGGCCATATCGGCCGGGGCCTGCGAGGTGCGCGCATAGACCGAAATTGAAGTTATGTTTTTTTTCTGCATGTATGGGACGTAGACAAAGCGTGGCGCGGCCTTCTTGAGCCCGTCGCTCTTGTCGTCCTTCACCACGCCCACGATCTCGATGTCCGCGATGCCGCGTCGTCCTCCAAAGCCGAAATGCTTGCCCAGCGGGTTCTGGTTGCCGAAAAAGGAACGCGCCGCCGTCTCGTTCATCATCCCGACAAGCGGCGCGCCCATGGCATCGCGACTGGTGAATTCACGGCCGGCGATCAACGGCGTCCCCAGTGTGGCGAAGTAGCCTGGCCCCAGGTTGTTTACATTAGGATTCATGTCCTCGCCCTCCTTCCTGGTGTGCCCTTCAATGGTCACCGTGCTCATGTTGACGTCGCCCGTCAGGGGCGCGATGTCTGCCATGGACACGCCGCGCACGCCGGGAAGCGCCGCGATATCCTGCTGCAACCGCGCGTACAGCTCCTGAATGCGGCTCTGGCTGTATCCATTGAGCGACGGATCAATCGAGAAGGTCATGAGGTTCTCGGCGCGGAACCCTGGGTCAACGCTCTTGAGGTTGTAGAGGCTGCGCGCGAACAGACCCGCTCCCACCAGCAGCAGCAGCGACACCGCCATCTGCGCCACCACCAACGCTTTGCGGAAGCGCACCTGTGACGAGCCGCCCGCGATGTTGCCCACCTGGTCTTTGAGAGTCGTGGCGAGGTTGGGTCGCGTGGTCCTCAGCGCCGGAGCCATGCCGAACAGGAGCCCGGCCGCAATGGCAATCGCGAAGTTGAAACTCAGCACGCGCAGATCCGGCGCCGTGGTGAAACTGCGCGCGGCAGCTTCAACCGGCACGAACTGGATCAATGCATCGCCTGCCCACGAGGCCACGATCAGCCCCGCCGCTCCGCCCGCCACCGCCAGCAGCAGGCTCTCTACCAGGAGCTGGCGCGCAATCTGTATTCGTCCCGCGCCCAGCGCCAGCCGCACCGCGATTTCCCTTTGCCGCCCCGCCGCGCGCGCAATCAAAAGATTGGCCACGTTGGCGCAAGCGATCAGCAGCACCAGCCCGACCATCCACATCAGCACCTTGAGCGGCGCCGAAACCTGCTGGCGCAGCCCGGATTGGCCCTTGTCGCCGGGCAGAATATCCAGGTGTTTGTTGACGAACCGGTCGCGCTGCTTCTGGTCCCAGCCCTGAATGGCCTTCACCTCCTCGGCCTGAATCTGGCGGTACAAGACGTTCATGGCGGCATCCGCCTGCCGCACGGACACGCCCGGCTTAAGCCGCGCGAAAATATTCACCCACCAGTTTCGCCGGTTGTCCAGAGCGTTCCAGGTAGGCGTCATCTGGGCCTTCATCATCATCGGCGTCATCAAATCGGCGGAGCGGCCCACTTCAGTGCCGTGGAATCCCGGCGGCCCAATGCCCACCACGGTCATGGGATGCCCGTTGATGAGCAGGGTCTGATTGAGAATGGAACGGTCGCCGCCGAACCGCCGCTGCCAGTACCCGTAAGTCAGGAATGCCACCGGATGCGCTCCCGGCGTGCGGTCGTCATCCTGCGTGAACGTGTGCCCGGCGAGCGCGCGCACGCCGAGCACGTCGAAATAATTGCCCGAGACCAGATCGCCCGCGGCCCGCTCCGTTTGCCCGCGGTAGCTCAGGCTCATGCTCAGCGGAAACCGCGCCAGCACACCGCTGAACACCGGCGAGTGGTGGCGGAAATCCTGGTACATGGGGTACGAGAACGCATGGTCATTCTCCACCGAGCCCTGCGTCGGGCCCTGCTGGTCGAGCATCACCAGTTGCTCGGGATTCTGCACCGGCAGCATGCGCAGCAGTACCTGGTCCATGAGCGTGAAGATGGCGGTGTTGGCGCCGATGCCGAGCGCGAGCGAAACAATCGCCACGCTGGTGAAGACCGGACTCTTCCGCAGTGTGCGCAGCGCCTGACGAACGTCCTGGATCAGCGTTCCCATACTTTGACTTCTCCCATTCCCGGCCTATTCGATCCTTGTGAACCCATGATGCAACAACCCAATCCGAGCAATGCGGGCCTGGCGATAAGACGCGGAAGAACTCGAAACGTTGGCCTTTTCGCCGGTGCTCGACAGCGTCTTTCACCCGCGCCGCGCGGCGAAAATGAACGTTCCTGCCTGATTTCACGGCACTTTAACCCGATTTCGCCCTCGCCACCCAGGCCAAATCGCTTGCCCAAAATGCTACGATACAGAAGTATCACCCGTCCCGCTGTAAGGAGTCTTTCCAATGCATTCTCGCCGGAAATTTATCGGCCAGTTCGCGTCGGGGATCGCCGGAACATTGGCCACCGGAAGTGTTCTAGGCGCGAACAGCCGAATCCGTCTGGGCCTGATTGGCGCTGGCGATCGCGGCATGCAGCTCGTGCGCGAAGCCGTTACCTGTCCCAACGCCGAAGTGGTGGCGTTCGCCGACGTCTACACCAAGCGCCTGGAAGAAGCCAAGAAAGCCGCGCCCGCCGCGCAGACTTTTCTCGATCACCGCTACCTGCTCGACGACAAATCCATCGACGCCGTGCTCATTGCTACGCCGCAGCATCTGCACGCCGAGCATTTTGTCGCCTCACTCGATGCTGGCAAGCAGGTGTATCAGGAAAAGACCATGGCGTTCAACGTGGAGCACGCCAAGCGCATGCGGGCGGCTTACCAGAAGGCCGGCCGGCGCACGGTGCAGATCGGGCACCAATCCTGCTCGTCCGGCCAGGTTACGGATGCGGTGTCGTTTCTGGCTTCCGGCAACGTCGGCAAGATCACAGCCATTCATTCCCACATGTACCGCAACACGCCGCACGGCAAGCCGCAGTGGTCGCGGCCCGTGTATCCGGACATGACGCCCGAAAACATCATCTGGAAATCGTTCCTCGGCCCCGCGCCGCAGCAGGATTTCGACGCCAACCGCTATGTGAACTGGCGCTTTTTTTGGGATTACTCCGGCGGCAATGTCTACGAGAACATGTGCCACCAGCTTGCCTTCTGGTACAAGGTCATGAACCTGCAGATTCCGAAATCGGTAAACATGACGGGCGGCGTTTATCTCTGGAAAGACGGGCGCGAAGTGCCCGACACCATGAACGTGTCGCTCGAGCAGTCCGAAGAGATTCTCTTCACCTGGGATTCCGGTTTCGGCAACAACGAACTGGGCTCGACCGAAGACGTGCTGGGCACCGACGGCACCATCGCCCGCGGCCAGCAGATCCGCTACCTGCCGCAAAAAGTCAATCGCCCGCAAGGCACTGAGATGCTGGGTAACACCCGCACCGGCGCCAACGAAACCAAGGCGCACATCCAAAACTTCCTCGATTCCATCCGCGGCGCCGCCGAGCCCAATTGCCCCTTCGAAGTCGGCTTCCGCGTGGCCATCGCTTGCCGTATGGCCGTGGACAGCTACCGCCAGGGGCGGACGCTGCGGTGGGATGCGGCGAAGGAAGAAATCGTCTAGTGTCACCTTACGCGCGTGACTCGAAACAGGTCGCGCGCAACATCCGCGGCCATGCTTGCCGAGCCGCGACCGTGAGGGAGCGGTAGCCTAGCGCCGTGGAATTCGACTACACGCCGGAGCAGATCCACCTTCGCAAATCCGTGCGCGAGTTCGCCGAATCCGAAATCGCGCCACACGTGATGGAGTGGGACGAGGCGCAGATCTTCCCGCTCGAAGTCGTCAAGAAGCTGGGCGAGCTCGGTTACATGGGCTCGATCTTTCCCGAAGAATACGGCGGGGCAGGGCTTGGTTACATTGAATACTCCATCATCATCGAAGAGCTTTCGCGCGTAGACGGCTCGGTGGGCATCATTGTGGCGGCGCACACGTCGCTTTGCAGCAACCACATTTACAAATCCGGCGGCGAAGAGCAGAAGAAGCGTTACCTCGCCAAACTCACTACCGGCGAGTGGCTGGGCTGCTGGTCCCTGACCGAGCCCGAAGCCGGCTCCGATGCCGCGGGCACGCGCACCACCGCTGTGCGCCAGGGCGAGTGCTGGGTTTTGAACGGATCGAAAACGTTTACCACCAATGCGCACTACGCCGATGTCTGCGTGGCCATGGCCGTCACCGATCGAGGCGCGGCGCAGCACGGCATCTCCGCGTTCATCATCGAAAAAGGCACGCCCGGCTTTCGCACCGGCAAGAAAGAAAACAAGCTCGGCCTTCGTGCCAGCGCCACCGGCGAAGTGATCTTTGAAAATTGCCGGCTGCCGGGCTCGCAGCTTCTCGGCAAGCGGGGCGAGGGTTTTGTCGACAGCCTGAAAACGCTGGATGGCGGCCGCATTTCGATCGCCGCGCTGGCACTCGGCATGGCGCAGGGCGCCTACGATGCCGCGCTGAAGTATTCCAAACTGCGCAAACAGTTCAGCCGGCCCATCTCGGAATTCCAGGCCATTCAGCACAAATTGGTGGACATGGCCACCGATATTGATGCGTCGCGCCTGCTGATTTATCGCGCCGCATCGATGCTCGACAAAGGCCACCGCGTCACGCGCGAATCTGCCATGGCAAAGCTTTTCGCATCCGAAGCCGCGGTGCGCATCGCCAACGAAGCCGTGCAGATTCACGGCGGCTACGGCTTCATCAAGGACTATCCCGTCGAAAAGTTCTATCGCGACGTGAAGCTCTGCACCATCGGCGAGGGCACGAGCGAGATCCAACGCCTGGTGATCGCCCGGCAATTGCTCAAGGACTGATGCCGGACCGGGTTTCGCAGACAGCCGTGGAGATTGCCGCCCAGATTGCTATGCGTGTTGCCCAGGGTGACACACGCTCCCTCGCCCGCGCCGCGACAGCTATTGAAAATCGCACGCCCGAGGCCGCGGAGCTCCTGCACGAGCTGGCGCCACGCGCCGGGCGGGCCATCGTTGCCGGCATTACGGGACCTCCTGGGGCAGGGAAGAGTACGCTGGTGGATGCGCTGGCGCGGGCGATTCGCCGTGCAGGAAAGACCGTGGGCATCCTCGCGGTCGATCCCACCAGTCGCATTTCCGGCGGCGCCATCCTGGGCGATCGCATTCGTATGCAGGCGCATCACGGCGATCCCGGCGTCTTCATC
>JBGPKX010000217.1:0-10323 GCA_041486185.1 Bryobacteraceae bacterium
ATGCCGCCGAAGATGTTGATCAACACGGCTTTCACGTTACGGTCGGAAAGCAGAATGCGGAACGCATTCTTCACTTGCTCGGCGCTGGCGCCGCCGCCGACGTCGAGAAAATTGGCCGGCTGGCCGCCGGCATACTTGATGATGTCCATGGTGGCCATGGCCAGGCCCGCGCCGTTCACCATGCAGCCCACGGTGCCATCGAGCTTGATGTAGTTGAGGCCGTACTTGGAGGCTTCGACTTCGAGCGGATCCTCTTCATTCAGATCGCGCAACTCGAGGAGATCCTTGTGGCGGTAGAGCGCGTTATCGTCCAGACCGATCTTGGCGTCGAGCGCGTACACTTTGCCGTCTTTGGTGAGAATGAAAGGATTGATCTCGGCGAGCGAAGCATCCACCGCGACATACGCGCGCGCCAGCGCGGTCATGGCAGCCACCGCGGCGTTGACACTGGCCGCGGGAATGCCAATGCCGAAGGCCAGCTTGCGCGCCTGATATGGGGCCAGGCCGGCATCCGGTTCGAAGGCTTCTTTCAAAATCAGCTCGGGAGTTTTGGCGGCGACCTCTTCGATTTCCATGCCGCCCGCAGACGATGCCATGAATACCGGCTTGCCCTGCACGCGGTCGAGTACGATGCCCAGATACAGCTCGCGCTCGATGGGAAGAGTCTCTTCGATGAGCAGCCGCTTGACCACGCGGCCTTCCGGCCCGGTTTGATGCGTAATCAGCGTCATTCCCAGAATTTGTTTGGCCAGCTCGGCAGCCTCCGAAGCATCGCGCGCGATCTTGACGCCGCCGCCTTTGCCGCGGCCGCCCGCATGAATTTGGGCCTTCACCACCACGCTGCCGCCGATCTTGTGCGCCGCGGCGGCGGCTTCGTCCACCGAAAACGCAACTTGGCCGCGCGGGACGGCAACGTTGTACTTGGCCAGGATCGCCTTGGCCTGATACTCATGAATTTTCATGGAGTGCGCTTGTGCTAGTATGGCGGGAAAGCCCAGACTAATTTCTCAATATAGCATGTCGTTTCTGCCGTATCTTCATGCAGTTGCCGAGCGGCGCAACCTTGGCGCGGCGGAAGCTTGCGAGGCCATGCAAGGCATCCTCGCGGGCGAAGTCTCCGCGGCCCAGATTGCGGCGTTTCTGACGGCGCTGCGCATGAAGGGCGAGACGGTCGACGAGCTTGTGGGGTTCGCGCGCGCCATGCGAGCCGTGGCGGTGCGCGTCGATCCCGGCTTGAATGGCGAGCCGTTGCTGGATACGTGCGGGACGGGCGGCGACGGCCAATCGACCTTCAACATTTCGACGATCGCGGCATTTGTCGTGGCGGGCGCGGGCGTGCGCGTGGCCAAGCACGGCAACCGGTCGCTCTCCGGCCAGTGCGGCAGCGCGGATCTGCTGGAAAGCCTCGGCGTGACGGTGCCGGCGCCGCCGGAGCTGGTGGCGCGCGCGATACGCGAGATCGGTATCGGGTTTCTGTTCGCTCCGGCGATCCACACGGCGATGAAGCATGCGCAGCCGGTGCGGGCGGAGCTGAAGATGCGGACGGTGTTCAATTTGCTCGGGCCGCTGACGAATCCCGCGGGAGCAACCGCGCAACTGGTAGGCGCACCTTCCGAGCACGCGGCAGAGCTGATGGCGGGCGCGCTGGCTCAGCTTGGACTCACGCGCGGATTCGTGGTGCACGGTTCTGATGGGCTGGATGAGATCACGACTACGGGACCAACTACGGCGTTCGAGATTAACGCTGGAATCGTTGGGCGGCGGATGCTAACTCCCGAGGAATTTGGAGTGGCGCGCGTGGAAGCGGCTTTGTTGAAGGGCGGCGACCGGGAGACCAATGCGGCCATCGCGCGCGCGGTGCTGAGCGGCGCCGTGGGGCCGCAGCGCGACATCGTGCTGGTGAACGCTGCGGCGGCGCTCGTGGCTGCCGGCAGAGCGGTGAATTTCCGCGAAGGTGTGCAGATGGCAGGTCGATCGATCGATTCCGGCGCGGCACGCAAGAAGGTGGAAGAACTGGCGCGGTTTCGGTAGGAGGCCTTTTGCGCCGCGTGAGACCTGCGGGTTTCGTTTCGGGCATGGGCAAAAAGCCGCAAGTCTCCGCAAAGGCAGCGTGGCCCTGCGCTACGAATGCCGTGGTGACTTAGGTTCGAGAATGGTCCGAGCCGGACGTGAGGAGAAAAAATGGTGGCTGGTGGCAGAATCGCTCTCGTGACCGGCGGCGGCAGCGGCATCGGCCGCGCGGTGGCACTAAGTTTGCAGTCCGCCGGGTATTCTGTTGTGGTGGCGGGAAGGCGGGCTGCCGAATTGGAGAAAACCACGGCATCCGCAACGCCAGGCGGCGGCAAGATGCTCGCTGTGCCCGCCGACGTCAGCGATCCTGCTTCCGTGCAAGCGCTGTTTGCCAGGATCAAGGAGGCGTTGGGGCGGCTGGATGTTCTCTTCAACAACGCCGGCACGAGCGCGCCCGGTATTCCGATGGAAGACCTGACTTACAAACAGTGGAGCGCGGTCGTGGGCGTCAACCTGACGGGCGTGTTCCTCTGCGCTCAGGAAGCGATCAAGCTTATGAAGGCGCAGAATCCACGCGGCGGGCGCATCATCAATAATGGCTCGATCTCGGCGCACGTGCCCCGTCCCAACTCGGCGCCTTACACGGCGACGAAGCACGCCGTTACCGGGCTCACCAAGTGCATTGCGCTCGACGGCCGCAAGTATGACATCGCCTGCGGCCAGATCGACATCGGCAACGCGGCCACCGAAATGACCGAGCGCATGACGGCCGGCGTGCCCCAGGCGAACGGCACTACCATGGTCGAGCCCCGGATGGACGTGCGGCATGTGGCCGATGCCGTAGTTTATATGGCGAGTCTTCCGTTGGACGCCAACGTGCCGTTCATTACGGTAATGGCTACCCAGATGCCGTTTATCGGGCGCGGGTGAAACGTACAAACCAGCCGGGAACACGTTGGGAGCTTGTTGAAAGACTCGAGGCAAACGCTTCCTTACGGTCGCGGCTCAGAATGGGCTTGTTCCTAGAGCGCGCCTGAGTGCCGTTTCAGGATTTGCGGAAGGTTTTGTGAAAATGCGGAACGGGCCAATACCATATCACAGCCCGTCTCGTGGGCTTTCTGCTTCAGCTCGCCCTGTACGTGTGAAAGGAAACCGATCACGCTGATGCCCTTCAGCTCGGCGTTGCTCTTCAGCTTGGCGATGACCCCCAGCGGGTCTACGCTTTCGAAATTCAAATCGAAGATGATCAGAGTGGGATGGGATTTGGCCTTGGCCAGGACTTCGTCGTGATCCTTGACGAATTCCACCAACAGACCGGCGCGCTTGGCGGCGTCGTTGATCTTGACGGAAAAGAACAGATCGCTCAACACCGCGAGAACTTTCTTGCTACCCTGCCTTTGCATACAGTTCAGCCATAACAATTCTCCCTCTGAGAAACTCCAAGCTGGCCTTGTCTTTGGACCCGATTGAGAACCGGAAGGAACATTTATCTTACTGGTTTGAGGCAAGCTACGCAAGCCAAGGCAGCGTTTATCAAGACGAGGAGAGCCCGCGTGTGCCGGTTGATGTACGGAACTCCGTGGCTGCCGTGATACTTTGAAATACATGTCATTGGAGAATCCGTTTCAGGATCCACTTCGCTTCGAGCGGCGCATTCCGGAGTGCGCGGTGGTCATATTCGGGGCGAACGGGGACCTGACAAAGCGGAAGCTGCTGCCCGCCCTGTACCGGCTGGCCTACGAACGGCGTCTGTCACCTGAGTTTGCCGTGCTCGGAATCTCGCGCTCGCCGATGAGCGACAGCGAGTTCCGCGACCGAATGTGCAGTTCTGTTTCCGAATATCTGGAGGACTCGCCCTTCGACAAAGAGGTTTGGGAGGGTTTTGCACAAAGCCTGTATTACATGTCCGGCGATGTAATGGATCCGGGCACTTTTTCCACGCTGGCGTCGCGCTTGAAAGAGATTGAGGAGCAGCGGCACACCAGCAGCAACGTGCTGTTTTATCTCTCCACGCAGCCCAGCCATTACGAGCCGGCGGCGAAGGGCATCGGCGAAGCCGGCTTGGGGACGGGCAAAGGATGGCGCCGCATCGTAGTGGAGAAGCCGTTCGGCCGAGATTTGGCCAGCGCGTGGGCGCTCAGCGACAAACTGCACGAGGTTTTCCGGGAATCCGACGTGTATCGCATCGATCACTATCTGGGTAAGGAAACGGTCCAGAATATCCTGGCATTCCGTTTTGGAAACGGAATTTTCGAACCCTTATGGAATCGCCGTTACGTGAACAGCGTGCAGATCACGGCAGCGGAATCGATCGGCGTGGAGGGCCGCGGCGCGTACTACCAGGAAGCGGGTGCGCTGCGCGACATGATTCAGAATCATCTGCTGCAGATCATGGCGACCATTGCCATGGAGCCGAGCGCGACTTTTCAGCCCGATGCGGTGCGCGACGAGCGAGCCAAATTACTGCGCTCCATCCGCATCATGAAACCCTCGGAGGTCCTCGAAAATTCGGTCGCCGGACAATACGGACCGGCGCGCATCGGCGGGGCGGATGTAGCCGGTTTCCGGCAGGAGCCGGGCGTCGATGCGGAGTCGCAGACCAATACGTACGCCGCTGTGACGTTTCTGGTGGATAACTGGCGCTGGGCGGGCGTACCGTTTTACATCCGCACGGGCAAGAGGCTCCCCAAGCGGGTGACCGAGATCGCCATTCAGTTCAACTCCGCGCCGCACGCGGTGTTCGGAGACAACGGCGACGGTACCACGCCCAACCTGCTGATCCTGCGAATCCAGCCAGAGGAGGGAATTTCGCTGCGATTCTTGTCGAAGCGGCCGGGCGCGGGTATGAAGCTGCGGCCGGTCTCGATGGATTTCAACTACGGATCGAGCTTCGGTGAGCGGTCGCCGACTGCGTACGAAACGCTGCTGCTCGACGCCATGGTCGGCGACGCGACGCTCTACACCAGGCAGGACATGGTGGAGGCGAGTTGGGCGGTGGTCGAACCCATCATGCAGGTGTGGGACCAGAACAAATTCGATTTTTCCAACTATCCGGCCGGGACGTGGGGTCCCAAGGCCGCCGACGAAATGCTGGCACGCCGCGGGCACGCTTGGAGAAAACCTTGAGTTTAACCATCCACCCCGAAGCCATTCTGCGCGAGCTTTCGGAATTGTGGGTTTCGCTCGGCAAAGAAGCCGATCAGGACTATCCATCCGGCGTGCTGCGGGCCTGCACCATGACGCTCCTGGCGGTGGTGGAAGAATCGGAGGATACGAGCGACGTCTGGTCCGTCATAGCCGCGCTCATGCCCGAGCACCCCAGCCGCGCCATCGTGATCCGCTTCCGGCAGCAGGCGGGCAGGGAACTGTCGGCGCGCGTGTTCTCGCAATGCTGGATGCCTTTTGGATACCGGCGCCAAATCTGCTGCGAACAGATCGAGATCACCGCTTCGGACGCCAGCTTGCCCGATCTGCCCGCGGTGATTGTGCCGCTCGCGGTCTCCGACTTGCCGGTGATCCTCTGGTGCCGCGGCACGCGCCTTTTGGGGCTGCCGGATTTTCCACTGCTTGCCAGGATTGCGCACAAGCTGGTGCTCGATTCTTCAGCCTTCCCCGATCCGGCCGACATTCTGAACAGGCTAAACGCGCATTCGCGGTCCGGGCAGGTTTTGGGGGATCTCGCATGGACGCGGCTGACACGATGGCGTGAGCTGGTATCGCAGATTTTCGAAAACCGGGATTACGTCGCCCGGCTGCCAGGCGTGGCGCAAGTGCGCGTGGGATTTGGCGGAGATCGTCCCCCCACGAGTGCCTACTACCTTGCGGCTTGGCTGCTGGATTGCCTGGAACACTCCGGCGCGAAGGCTCATGTGAGCTGGGAACCGGCGCCAGATGCGTCCCCGGGACAACTGGCTCGCATCGAGCTGATTGGTGCGAACGGCGATGGCTCGCGCGCCTCGATTGCCGTGGCGGCAGATGGGGAGCGCCAGTGCGCTCAAGTCCAGGTGGATTCACTCTCGAGCATGAGGCTGTTCCCGCCGGACAACGACTACGTCTTGCTGCGCGAGGAACTTTCGATTCCGGGGCGCGATCCGGTTTACGAAAGGACCTTGACGCAAGCGGCGCGGCTGGCTTCAGGCAGGAAGAGTAAACCATGATCGTTTGGACCACGACGAACGACGATAACCGCTGGCTGACGCGCGCGCCTCGGCAGGTGCATCACCGCGCCACGACGTAAGGGAGTGGTGTTGGGCGTAGAACGTCACATTTTCGAAGACCCGTTATCCACGGCCGACGCCTGCGCCCAATATATTCTGGGCATTCTCAAGGAGACGCTGGCGAGGCAGGATTCCGCGACACTCGCGCTTTCCGGCGGCAGCACGCCTAAGCTGCTATTCGAGCGCATGGTGGCCGCGAATTTCAAATGGGATGGCGTGCACTTGTTCTGGGTGGACGAGCGGCCGGTTCCGCCCGACGATGAGCGCAGCAATTTCAAGCTGGCCCAGGATTCGCTGATCGGTCCGGCCAGAATTCCCCAACGGCAAGTGCACCGCATTCGCGCCGAGCTGCATCCTACGGCGGCGGTCGATATGTACGTCGATGAGATCCGCAATTTCTTCAAACTTCGCGCCACGGAGATGCCGCGATTCGATGTGATCCAGCGCGGCATGGGCGCGGACGCCCACACGGCCAGCTTGTTTCCGGCGCAGCCCCTTATCAGCGATCGTCAAAAGATCGCCGCGGCGGTGCAAGTGGAGAAACTGATGCAGTGGCGCATTACGTTGCTGCCGGGGGCGCTCGTGGCCGCGCATCACACCGCTGTGCTGGTCACAGGCGAAGTGAAAGCCCAGGCCGTGCATTCTGTTTTCGAAGAGCCCTTCGATCCGAAGAAGTATCCGGCGCAGATTGGCATGCGCGACGCCAAGGATGTGGTCTGGTTTCTGGACAAGGCGGCGGGAAAACTGCTGACGCGTTATGGCTTCCGCACCAGCGCCAAGGTTCCCGATGCCGGTCCTGTCTGACTTCCAGCGTCGGTAACGGACCACACCAGTTGGAGCATATTTTCGGCAGCAAGTTTCAACTGGATTTCGCCTTTCGATCCGTCCTGGCTCGTCCAGGTAGCATTGCCGATATCGTTTTCGCAGGTGCCCTCAAAATAGAAACGCACGATGGGAGGTTCGGCCGCTCCCATACTGGGGTAGATGGCGCGATAGCGTCCCTGGATCTTACCCTGCTGGCCGTTCACGATGAGATCGACGGATTCGGGAGTAAACGCGGAACTCACCGGCTCAATCTTGGGCTTAGGAAGCACCCAGAGGCCGGCGAAGCGGCTGGAGTTTACCAGATGACGCGGGGGCGAAGCCAGAATCAGGCGCGTCAGAAAGTCCAGTTCCCTGGCCTGAACGACGGTTTGTTCGAGAGCGCGGTCACGTGCAGCCTTGTCCGCGGCGATTTCGGCGCGGACCTGGTCGGCGTCCGCTGTTTTGTCGCTCGTGACCGCCGCGGCAGGGCCGGCGGGTGGAGGTCCCGCTGCCGAAACTCGCGGATCGTCGGTGGTTGCGGGCGCAGCATTGGCCTGTGACGGCGCTGGTACGGCGTCATGTGAGGCAACCGTCTGCTGGCTCACGTACCAGCCGATACCCACGACGCCCGCGAAGGCGCAGATCAGCCATCCGAGCGTAATCAAAGCACGCGCACGCCACTGGCCGGCCCCGCGTTTGATGGCGACTGGCGCATCCGTCTCGACGCCACCGCCACGCGCTAACTCGGCGTCATAGCGGCGCCGCCGCTCCGGATCGGACAGCACGGCGTGGGCGCGGCTCACGCGCTTCATCTGAAAATCGGCAAAACGTTTCAGGGAGGGCGCGTTTTGCAGATCCGGATGGAGCAAACGCACCAGGTTCAGGTAAGCTTCCCGAATCTCCTCGTCGGATGCGCTGGCGGGGAGACCGAGATCGTCATAATGCGTCAGAGCCTGATTCTCCTGACATCGATCTTGGATTCGTTCCATTCGCCCAGCCCCATGGCTCCGGCGATTTCCACGTGCTCCGGTTGGCGATTCCAGAAGGTGCTGTATTTGTCGGGACGGTCGTCCGCGATGGTTTTCATTCCCATGGCGAGCCGCTTTTCATCGATGGCTTTCCAGCAGATGTGATCGAGCGACACGGGGTCGGTCGCGAAGTAGATCGTCTTGTGCTCCCAAACGAACTGTGGCCGCGCGCCGGGGCCGCCATGATAGAGGCCTTTCACGCCATCCAGGACGTGCAGCACGGTCTTGTTGCGGATTACCGGCATCGAAACCACCGCCGGAATAAAGCTCCCGCAGGCGTTCAGGGTGCTCGAGGAGTGGCTCCGGCAAACGTTGTTGACCAGGCCGTGCGAAAGGTTCTTGAGCGCCAGGGTCACTCCGGCCGACTGGTGATCTTTGAGCACGGGAAGGTTGATCAGTTTGTTCACTTCTTTGGTGATGAAACGCGCGGCGTAGGAATGTCGCGCGGTCAGGTTGTTGATGTCGTAACCGGGCAGCGTGAGCGCCATGTCCATGTAGTGGTCGGGATCGTAGCCTTCGATGGCCTGCTGGACGTCGTCGTAGTCTTCGGCCGCGCTAGAGGTGCGCACGCCTTCGGGAAGCCATTTATCGAAACCGACCTTAAGAAATTGGGCACGGTAACGGTCGTAGACCACGATGTCTTTGTTCTTGACGCCGGCGGCGTTCAAGCCGGCGATGATTTCGCGGACCACTTCCGCGGCCGAAACCACCAGGGGCCCTCCGACGGGATTCACTTTGATGCCGACCACGTCTCCGGGCTCGACGAACATGCGCCAGGCGTCCACCCAGCCGGCCGCGCCAGTGAGATCGGTCATGCCCTTGCGCATCATTTGCTGCACGGGTTCCGCCTGGTAGCGTCCTTCGATGATGGAACCCGGATGCTCTACAGCCACCACGCGGCCACGGAACAGGCCGGGCATGGCGAGCTTGCTGGCATCGGCTTTGGATGAGACTTGCGCCCCGAGCATGCGAGCTGCGCCGGTTGTCGAGCCAAGCGCCGCACCCATGGTGCCACCCATGGCCTTCAGGCAATTGCGTCGAGTCCACTGCATCGATGATTCCTCCCCGTGGGGTTATTGGTTTTTACAGTAGCACAAGGGGGTAATGGCTGAGAAGCATGGGCGAGGATTTCGGGCCGGTCTGCTGAACGATCCGGCTAAAATCGGATGATGCCTGCGAAGGACAGCGCGATTCAAATACGGCAGTTTGACGCCCGCGATCTGCAGCGCATCCTGGCGATCGAGCGCGCGACATTTGCGCGAGAGGCGTACACCACGAGAATCTTTCGCGAGCTGTACCACGACTGCGCCGAGCTGTTCTTCGTGGCGACTCGCTTCCGGCGGATCGTGGGCTACATGGTGACGTGCACGGAATCCAAACAAGCCGAAATCGTCTCCATTGGCGTCCACCCGAATTACCAGAAGCTGGGCATCGGCACGCGGCTGATGGAACACACTGTGACCGAGCTGTCGAAACGAAAGATTCAGCGCGTGGAACTCATGGTGCGGACCACAAATACGGCTGGCGCGCATTTCTACCGTAAATTTGGTTTCATGTCAGCGGGCAGAGTTGCCCGCTACTATGAAGACGGCGGCGATGCTATCCGAATGAAAAAAATCTTAGGCTTGAAGAGCCGGACTACCGGCGCGGGTTCACGAGGCAGGGGGCGTCCAAAACCTTAGCCCAGTCCGCCTGCATCTTAGGCTTGCTAACGGTGATTGTCCCAACGGCAGCTTAGAATATAAGAACTGCAAGCGAGGGATCGCCAGTATGAAACGGAATTGGAATGCGTACGTGTGGGGCGGCTTTGGGCTGACTTTGGCGTCGGCTTTCAGCTACGTCCTGTTTTTTTACCGGTTTCCGATCACCCGGGACGTTCCCTGGGTGAGTTTCCTTCTGTTCATCGTGGCGGGATGGCTCCTGGCTGCCGGTCTGAAACGCGCGTTCGGCCAACCAGAGCGGTATCGGGGCAAGGTCAGCGGCGTGATTCTCAGTACGCTCAGCATGGCGCTGATCGGCCTGTTCTGCTATTCCACATTTGTTCTCACTAAAGATATTCCTTCTTCGAGCTACGCGCTGCGCGCCGGGCAGCAGGCGCCTGCCTTTACGCTTTTCGATGCCAGCAGGAAGCCGGTGGTCCTTGCCGAGTTGCTCAAGACGCACAAGGCAGCCCTGCTGATTTTCTATCGAGGCTACTGGTGACCGTTCTGCAACTCCGAGTTACGGGGTTTCGAGCGGCGGCTCGATAGCTTCCACGCACGAGG
>JBGPKX010000218.1:0-10265 GCA_041486185.1 Bryobacteraceae bacterium
ATACTACGCGGGGTTGCTGGCGCAGTGGCCGCGCTCGGCGTCCGCGTTGCGCCAGGTGCTGACCGACTATTTCGATGTGCCGGTGGAGATCGAGCAGTTCGCGGGCGGCTGGTTCAAGCTGGACAAGGAAACGCAGTGCTGTTTCGATGACGGCAATAGTTTCTCGCAACAGTTAGGCGTGGGCTCCGTGGTCGGAGATGAGATCTGGGACCAGCAGTCCAGCGTGCGCGTGAAACTGGGCCCGCTGACCCTCACCCAGTATCAGGATTTTCTGCCCAACGGCACCGCTTACCGTCCGCTCCATGGGTTACTTGGCTTCTTCGCGGGCGCGGAATTTGATTTTGAGGTGCAGTTGATTTTGAAACGGGGCGAAGTGCCGGCTTGCGAGTTGGGCGCCGAGGGGGACGCCATGCCACAGCTCGGCTGGGTCACCTGGATGAAATCCGCGCCCTTCAGCCGCGATCCGGGCGACACTGTTCTACAGATTTCTTAAGGACTCACTATGCTGCAGAACTGGAAATTCTTTTTCGGAAAAGTGAACCAGACCACGCGAGACGCCCTGGAGGCCGCCGTGGGGCTGTGCTCGTCGCGCACTCACTATGAAGTGGAGATCGAGCACTATCTGACCAAGCTGCTCGACGAAACCGACAGCGACCTTCAGCACATCCTGAAACGTTTCGGCGTGGACAAATCGCGTCTGGCGGCGGAACTGGCGCGCAGCCTGGACCGCATGAAGACCGGCAATGGCCGCGGCCCGGTGCTCAGCCAGATGATCGTCAGCATGTTAACCGAGGCGTGGTTGCTGGGTTCGGTGGATTACGGCGCGGGACAGATCCGGTCGGGCTTTACCGTGATGGCGCTGTTCTCGAACGAAGACCTGTCGCGCGTGGTCCGCGACGTCAGCAAAGAGTTGCAGAAAATCCAGCCAGACGCACTGCGCCAGAATCTGCTCGAAATCGTGGCTGGCTCGCACGAGGATGCCATCACCGCGGCCGCCGAAGAGCCGGGCGCGGCGTCGCCGGGCGCCGAACGGCCCCGCGCGGCGGGAGGCAAGACGCCCAATCTCGATCAGTACACCGTCAACCTGACCGAGCGCGCCAAGAGCGGCAAGATCGATCCCGTGCTGGGGCGCGATTTTGAAATCCGGCAGGTAGTCGACATTCTCACGCGGCGGCGGCAGAACAATCCGATTCTTACGGGCGAGGCGGGGGTCGGCAAGACCGCCGTGGTCGAGGGCTTTGCGCTGCGCATCGCGCACGGAGATGTGCCGCCGGTGCTGCAAAACGTCACGCTGCGCACGCTCGATCTCGCTTTATTGCAAGCCGGCGCGGGCGTCAAAGGCGAATTTGAGAACCGGCTGAAGGGGCTGATCGAAGAGGTGAAAGCCTCGCCTACGCCCATCATTCTCTTTATCGACGAAGCGCATACCATGATCGGGGCGGGAGGCCAGGCGGGGCAGAACGATGCCGCCAACCTGCTCAAACCGGCGCTGGCCCGTGGGGAGTTGCGTACCATCGCCGCCACCACGTGGTCCGAGTACAAGAAGTATTTCGAGAAGGACGCCGCGCTGGCGCGCCGCTTCCAGGTGGTGAAAGTTGAAGAGCCGACCGAAGAAAAGTGCCGCCTGATGCTGCGCGGCCTGGTGCCCATGCTCGAGCAGCACCACAACGTCCGCATTCTGGATGAAGGTCTCGCGGCAGCCGTGAAGTTATCGCACCGTTACTTGCCGGACCGCCAGCTTCCCGATAAGGCGGTTAGCGTTCTGGATACCGCGTGCGCCAGGCTGGCGCTGGGCCAGAACGCCATTCCGCCCGCCATCGAGGATTCCATGCGCACGCTCGACGACCTGGCCGTGCAGGCGCGCGTGCTCGAACGCGAAAGCGCGCTGGGCGCGGATCATCGCGAGCGCCTGGAGCAGATCGCGAAAAATCGCTCCGAGACCGAAGGCCGGCTCACAGCCATGCGCCAGCGCTGGGAAAAAGAGAGAGACCTGGTGTCGCGCATTCGCGAAGTGCGCACCGAGCTCGAAGAGGCGGGAGCGCCGCCGCGGGCGGTTTCAGACGATGGGCAGGCAGCCGTGGCGCAGCCCGCCAAGGATACCGAAGCCTTGCGCCAGGAGCTGGCCCGGCTGAATGGCGAACTTGAGGCGGTGCAGGGCGAATCGCCGCTCATCCGCGTTTGCGTGGATGCGCCAATCGTGGGCGACGTCATCTCGGCGTGGACCGGAATTCCCGTGGGCAAAATGCTCAAAGACGAGATTGCAACCGTGCTCGCGCTCGACCGGCAACTGGGCCAGCGGGTCATCGGCCAGTCGCACGCTCTTGGCGCCATCAGCGAGCGTATTCGCACGGCGCGCGCCAGCCTGGAAGATCCCAATAAGCCGGTCGGCGTATTTCTGCTGGTGGGACCGAGCGGCGTGGGCAAGACGGAAACCGCTCTGGCGCTCTCCGACTTGCTTTACGGCGGCGAACGCAACATGATCACCATCAACATGTCGGAGTTCCAGGAGGCGCACACGGTTTCGACGCTGAAGGGTTCGCCGCCCGGATACGTGGGTTATGGCGAAGGCGGCGTATTGACCGAGGCCGTGCGCCGGCGGCCGTATTCGGTGGTGCTCCTGGACGAGGTGGAGAAGGCGCATCCCGACGTGCTGGAGCTGTTCTTCCAAGTGTTCGATAAAGGAACCATGGAAGACGGGGAAGGCCGCGAGATCGATTTCAAGAACAACATCATCATTCTGACCTCGAACGCCGGCACCGACACACTCATGAAGCTGACCGCCGATCCCGAAACCATGCCCAGCGCCGAGGGACTGGTCAAGGCGCTCAAACCGGAACTGAACAAAGTCTTCAAGCCGGCATTTCTGGGCCGGCTGGTGATCATCCCCTATTTCCCCGTGCGCGATGAAGCGCTCAAGAAAATCATCACGCTCAAGCTGGGCAAAATCCAGCGCCGGCTTTTCGAGAATCACAGAATTCAGTTGAGCTACGACGACTCGCTGGTGGAAGAGGTAGCGCGACGCTGCACGGAAGTGGAAAGCGGCGCGCGCAACGTGGACAACATTCTCACAAACACAATGCTGCCGGAGATCTCCAGGCGGATTTTGAGCGGCCTGGCGGAACGCCAGAGGCTGGATGCTATCCGCGTGACCACCGGCCCGGATGGTTCCTTCGTGTACAACTGACGGCGCAAACTCGATCCCACCGGTAATCGCCTGACAGGACCGACCGCTTCGCTGTTCGGAAAGAGGAGGCAAACGTGGACGCACCTTTTACTCAACAGAACCGCATTCTCCGGATCAACACGCCGCTGGGTAAGGACGCACTGTTGCTTCAGGGCTTTTCCGGGCAGGAAGCCATCTCCAGCTTGTTTCAGTTCCATCTGGATCTGGTCGCGGAGAACCGGCAGGTCATCGCGTTCGACCAGTTGCTCGGGCAGAAGGTGTCCGTCGCGCTGTCGTTGCCCGAGGGCGCGCGCTACTTTAGCGGCATTCTCAACAGGTTTTCGCAAGGCAGCCGGGACTTCCGCTTCACCCATTACCGCGCCGAAATGGTTCCCCAGTTCTGGTTGCTCACGCGCAGAGTGCAGAGCCGGATTTTTCAGCACTTGAGCGTGCCGGACATTCTGAAACGCGTACTCGATGGTCTGGATGTCAGCTTCGAAATTCAAGGGCAGTTTGAACCCAGGGATTACTGCGTACAGTACCGGGAGAGTGACTTTCAGTTTGCCTCGCGGCTGATGGAAGAGGAGGGCATTTACTACTTCTTCAAACACGCCGAAGACGGGCACAAATTGGTGATTGCCAACACCCCGCAATCGCACCTGGATCTATCCAAGATCCCCTATGAAGAACTGGCGGGCGGTACTCGCTATGAGGAGCGCATTCACCGCTGGGAGAAAGTGCAGGACTTGCGATCCGGCAAGTACACGCTCTGGGACCACTGCTTCGAGCTTCCCGCGAAGCATCTCGAAGCCGAAAAGACCGTCATCGACTCGGTGTCCGCGGGCACGGTGGCGCACAAACTCAAGGTTGGGGGCAACGATAAGCTCGAGATATACGATTACCCTGGCGCCTATGCGCAGCGCTTCGACGGCGTGGACGCTGGAGGCGGCGACAGCGCCAGCGATCTGCAGAAGATTTTCGAGGACAACCAAAGGACGGTTGGCATCCGGATGCAGCAGGAGACTGTGCCCGCCCTCGTGATCAACGGCGCCAGCAATTGCCGCCAGCTTGTTTCCGGCTACAAATTCACTCTGACAAACCATTTCAACGCCAACGGCGTGTATGTCATCACTTCGCTCAGCCACGTGGCGCAGGAAGGTGTGGGCACAGGCGCCGGGTCAGCCGAAGGCGACAGCCACTACAGCAATGTCTTCACGTGCATCCCGTTCGCGCTGCCGTTTCGCCCATTGCGCTCCACGCCGCGGCCGTTCGTACACGGCTCGCACACGGCGACCGTGGTGGGACCCGCCGGAGACGAGATTTTCACGGACAAGTACAGCCGTGTGAAAGTGCAATTCCACTGGGATCGCCAGGGAAAGAACGATGCGGACAGTTCCTGCTGGTGCCGCGTAGGCACTCCGTGGGCCGGCGGGAACTGGGGCATGATTCACATTCCGCGCATCGGCCAGGAAGTGATTGTCGACTTTCTGGAAGGCGATCCGGACCAGCCGATCATCGTAGGCAGCGTATACAACGCCGAACAGATGCCGCCCTACAAGCTGCCGGACCATAAGACCCAGAGCGGCGTCAAAAGCCGCAGCTCCTTGAAAGGCGGCGCTTCCAATTTCAACGAGCTTCGTTTCGAAGATCTCAAGAGCAAGGAGCTCATCTACTTTCATGCGGAAAAAGACAAGCTTGAAGAGGTGGAAAACGATTCCCACGAACTCGTGGGCCACGACCGGCATATGCACGTGTGTAACAAACAGTACGAGCTGATCGACAAGGAAAAGCATGGCCACGTGAAAGAGAAGTACTTCTCCCTGGTGGATCAGGAGCGTCATTCTCACATCGTTCAGAACAGCCTGCTTCTGGTGGAGGGCGCGAAACATGAGCACGTGAAAAGCGCCGACTATCAGCTTGTCGAGGGCGATCAGCACAAGCACGTTAAAGGCAATGACTATCAGCTGGTTGACGGTAACTTGCACGCTCACATCAAGGGCGACCACGCGGAGAAATCGGACGGCAATCTCGGAATTACGGTCGGCCAAAACAGCAACGAGAAAGTGGGCCAGAATTATGCCGTGGACTCGGGAATGGAGATCCACCTGAAGGCCGGAATGAAGGTGATCATTGAAGCCGGCCTGCAGATCTCGCTCAAGGGGCCCGGCGGCTTCATCGACATCGGCCCGGCAGGTGTATCGATTCAGGGCACCATGGTGCTGATTAACAGCGGAGGCGCCGCCGGAAGCGGCAGTGGTTCGAGTCCGGTTTCGCCGACAGATGCAAAGGATGCCCAGGACCCGACCGATCCCACGGATCCGGTACTGATCACGGATCCAAACGGGACGAGCGGATGAGCGCCGCGCATGCAACGAGGAGGATAATATGCCGCCCGCGGCTCGTATAACCGACATGCATGTCTGCCCGATGGTCACCGGTATAGTGCCGCACGTCGGCGGCCCCATTCTGCCGCCGGGCTGCCCCACGGTGCTGATTGGCGGATTGCCGGCGGCGCGGGCCACCGATATGGCCACCTGCGTCGGCCCGCCGGACATGATTGCGATGGGCTCGCCCACCGTGCTCATCGGAAACCTGATGGCCGCGCGCATAGGAGACCCGACGGTGCACGGTGGGGTGATCGTGGTTGGCTTGCCGACGGTGGAGATCGGCGAAGTGGGGATGGGCAGTCCCGTCATTGCAGGCATGGTGGCGGCATTGGGAGCAGCACTGGGCGCGCCCGCTACCATCGCCGCGGGCGTTCTTGTGGCCGCCATGACGGGTTCCCCTGTGCCTGATTCGGTTGCGGCCGCATCGCCCGACGCCGCCGGTGTGGCTGCCGGCGCAGAATCGCAAGCCGCGGCACTGGTTTCAGCCGCCGAATCCGGCGCGCCATTTTGTGAACATTGACATTAACATCCTGGCCTCGGTTCGAGGCTATGCGAAAAGATGAAGGTCACGTTGAAAGTGGTTTCGGGGCCCGCGGCCGGAAAGACCATCGAGGTCGCGGCTGAGGGCGTGATGCGGTTCGGTCGAACTTCCAAAGCCGACTACCCGCTGCCGGAAGATTCGTTTCTCTCCAGCCTGCATTTTGCGATCGCCTCCGATGACGCAGGGGTTCACTTGCGTGACCTCGGCAGCAGCAACGGGACGTTTCTCAATGGAGCCAAAGTAGAGCGGGCCACACTTGCAAGCGGGGACCAAATCCGCGCCGGCGGCACAACGCTCATGGTGCATATCGAAAGCCGCGCGGCAGAGGCGGCGGCTGCCGTTCCCGCAATGGCGCCAGGCGAGGCAGATGCCGGCGCCATGTCGCCCCAAACGGAACGGCTATTGCGGATTCTGCGCTTGCAACCAGAGCCTCTGTTCGCCGTGTTGGACGCCGCGCGCTGTCCGCAGCTTATCGAATTGCTGAGCGCGTCCGGTGAAGAGTTTCGCTCCATGTACGAAGGGGCCTCAGCCGTGGACCTGGCCCTGGTGGCGCCTTACCTCGTGCGGCTGCCAGGGGAATCCGGGTTGCTCGAAAAACTGGCCCGCGAGGGTTGGGGCAAGAGCTGGGGCATATATCTGACATCCAGCTTGCCTTTGGCCGATCTTCGCCACCATTTGCGGCGGTTTCTGATGGTTCAAGTCCCAGGCGGCAAATGGGTGTACTTTCGCTTCTTCGACCCACGCGTACTTCGAGTGTATCTGCCGACGTGTACCGAGCAAGAAAGGCGGGATTTTTTTGGGCCTATCGGGAATTATCTGGTGGAGGGAGAGCGGGAGAGCACTCTGCTGAGCTTCACCGCCGGCAGTAAAGATGCGGTGTTGCGGGCGTTGGCATCCGCGGCAGGTCCCAGTGCGTGACTTTCCGAACCGTAAATCCGTGCAGCCGGAAGCTTCTGCCCGCGCTGGGTCTTCACCTCGCCGCGATATCATGATTGGCGGCTCGTTATGATGATCCGCGATGAACAGCTGCGCGCCTTCGAGCAAGCCGGCCAGCGGGCGTTCGAGGAGCGGGTCATGGCGCGCCTGGAGCAATACTTTCCAAAGCATTTTGCGATTCTGGGAGAGCAGAATCTCCGCTCCCTCATCCAGCTTGGGCGGAAGCGCGCTGAGATGCATAAGTTCACCTCCGAGAGGAACATCACGCGATACATCGAACTCATCTGTTTGCTGGGGAGTGGATTCGACGATGATCCGCAGATGCCCTGGGCGGCGCAAATTCTGCAGGAGACTTCCGGGCCCGAGAACAGCCGCATGGACCGGCTCTACGATCGCGCCTGGGAGTATATCCGGCGCGTCACCGTGGATTACGAAGATCTGGTTCAGGGTGGTGATTCCTCGCGCTATGTTTCCGCCCTGTTGGATATTCGGCGCTGCCCCGCGACCGATCTGCCGGCCGCCGGCCTCGAGCAACTCGAAGCCGATGTCATTGCACGGCTGGAACAGGTATTTCCCGCTAAGTGCAAATATGTTGGTCGCGATTGTCTGCGCCTGCTGATTCGGCGAGCCATCGAAACCGCCCGCGGCTACGGGATTGCTTCGACACGAGGAGTCGTCCTGTTTGCCGTGCTCATGTTCGTGGTGGGCAGCGGTTTCCACGCGGATCCCCAGTTGCCGTGGGCGTCTCGAGTTCTGAACGACAAGTCCATCGTGAACCCGGTTGTCCGATCAGATCGTCTTTTCGCCGAATCGACGATGTGCCTGAAACAATGGTGGGGCATCAACGCCGGTTCGCAGGTCAGCTAAGTGTGTTGCTGTAGCTCATCCACGCCCACGCCAACGCCTCCGGGACCGAACCCCCCGGGTTGCCCATCACCACCATGTCCCGTTAAGGTGACGGTCGTCATCAAGCTTTCGCAGCCTGTCGCATGTCCCGGGCATCCGCTGGCGATCAATGCGGTCGGTACTCCCTCCGGCGGAACTTACGCGTGGACGGTCTCCGGTGGTGGCGCCGAACTCGTGGATGGAGCGGGCGCGCCCATTTCCACCGGACCGGACGTGAACCTCCGTAGTTTTCAGCCGGATGACGCGACGGGGAAGATCCCGGCTCAGACCGCTACTTTGAGCGTGACTTACACCCACCCCAGCGGAACGGCCACCGACAGCAAGCCGGTCCCGATTCATAAAATAGACTTCGACGTTACCGACACGAACATCACCGCCGGCGTGACCGAGGTCAGGGAGAGCGCGGGAGGCGCTTGGTTTGGCAATGCTGTCGGCGTCGCGACCATGTCCACCGACCCCAAGGTAAAGATCAAGCTCGATCCATCCTGCCCGCGAAAGACCGCGTGCGCGCAAAATCATCGCGTGGGGTGGTTGCAAACCATGCTCACCACCGATCTGCGCATCCGCTTTCGGCACACATTGATCAACTGGTCGGCGCCCATGCCGCTACGCGATATCATTACCGGGGCCCCGACCTTCCCCTTCTATTTCTGGGTACAAAAGTTTACTGCCGACGGCGACCAGCAAACCGCGCATCATGAAGATTCCCCGGGCAATTATACGGCGCCATGGACCGACTCGCGGGCAGGCGCCCCGGCTCCGCCGCCGGCGCTAAACCGCCAGCTCCGGCAGGTATTCTTTGGGGACAGCTTCAACGCCTGGTTGGTAGTGCAGAATATCGAATGGAGCACCCACGATCTGCCTGGCTCATTCGCCTATCAGAAGAACTTCAGCTGGTCCTGCCGCCTGGATTTCGCGGTGGACACGACGCAAGCCATAGCGAGCAGGTGTACTCCCGCGTCAAATCCCGCTACCATTAGTGCGATGTCGAACGGAAAAGGCGGGGCCAGTCCAAACCTGGCGGCGCCGGTGTACAACTCTTCCGTAGCCTCGACGACCACCGCGGAGCCGGCGATTTGATCGATGGTGGGCACATACGTGTTTGTGCTGCTAACAGGAGGTGGATTCATGGCGGCCTCCGCATTTGAGGCGCAACGAGCGGACCACATCTATCGCATCGGGCCCGAGACGCTCGTCGCCCGGTCGGGCGCAATCTACACAGGCGCGGTCGCGCAATATTCCAAGCGCATCCTGGAAATGTCACAACCGGGTGCGGACGGCTTTCCGCTGAAGTGGGTCGTCTCAGGCCGGATTCAAGGGCCGGTTCCTTTGAAAGGGCCGTCCCATGCCGGACCTCTAGAATTTACCCGTGCCGAGCAGTCTGGCATGCTGCCGCATCCTCCTTCGAGCGTGCCTTGGGAAATGCAATTCGGCGATCTCGCCCGGGACGATCGTGCGGTCGTCTTCCTTCTGGGAGAGCCCGCCGCGCCCGAGATGAAGGTTCTGCCCAGCGGACCCGCGGATCGGGATCTGGCTTCACTTGTCTCCAATATCGTTGCGATTCAAGGGATAGCCGATCCACCCAAGCAACTGGCAGCGTGGGCGCATTACCTGGAGACAGCCTCGATCGACGAGGGACGCAGGGCGGCGCTGCGATCGCTGATCGCGAGCCCAGCCGTCGATTGGGCCCGGATGCAAACTGTGCTGTTGCGCGTCCTCGCGAATCCTGCGCTAAGTTCCAACATCCGCGTGTTTGCTTTCGGCATCGTGGCGTTTGCCGTGACGCAGGGCAAATGGGGCGCCCAAGAGCTTGACGCCGTCGATTTCCTTGGCCGCCAGTTCGAATCGGAACGCGATCCCAAGACGGCGCTGCAACAGATCCTGAACCTCAAGCTGGTGTTGGGCTATGCCTCGGAGGAGGCAGCCGCGACCGGGCGGCAGCCGCTGCGACACCACATTATCGAATGCCTGAAACGGCGCGCCGGTATGGCGCCGCTCCCGCCGGCATTAGTCGAGCAATATAAGCAGATTGGGGCATCCTACCCCGGGGAGCTCTGAAACGTTGCTGCTTGTCCGTCCTGCCTGGGAATCCGATGCGGACGCGCTGGCCCCCCGGCTACGCATGGAAGACTTTCAGGAGATTCGCGCGGCAGACGGCCGCGATCCCCTGGTTGTTCTCCGCGAAGGAGTCGCCGCCTCGCGTCCCTGTTTTGCGGTCTTGAACTCCGCGGGAGCGCTGCTCGCACTTTTCGGAGCCATACCGGATCCCGTGGACACGCATCGAGGGAAAGTTTGGTTGCTCGGAACGCCCGAGCTGCTGAAACAGCCCTTG
>JBGPKX010000219.1:0-10209 GCA_041486185.1 Bryobacteraceae bacterium
GATCGAGACCGAGCCCGAGAACGTGCGTGACCGCTACGGCCGCACCTCGCTCGGCCAGGGCGTGCTGCTGGCACGGCGCCTCGTGGAATCGGGTGTGCGTTTCGTGACGGTTTCCCGCGGCTTCAACGTCTACGACCACCACAAGAACATTTTTCCGCTCTTGCAGAATACCTTCCTGCCGGAACTCGACCGCGCGTACTCGGCCTTGCTCGAAGACCTCCATCAGCGCGGCATGCTCGACTCGACCATCGTCATCGTTACCGGCGAATTCGGCCGCACCCCCGAGATCAACGCCGGCGGCGGCCGCGACCACTGGCCCAGCGCCTTCTCGTTGACCATGGCGGGAGGCGGCATCACCGGCGGCCGGGTTTATGGCTCGACGGATGACAAAGGCGGGTTCGTGAAAGACAATCCCGTGCAAGTGGCCGATCTCGCGGCGACACTTTACCGGAAGCTAGGCATCGATCCCGAGAAGGAATACGTCAGCAACATCGGGCGGCCGGTGAAGATTGGGAACAATGGGAAGCAGTTGGATTTCTTGACGGTGTAGCGTGAAGACCGAAGCTGCTGCGTGGCGTGGGTGGTGTACGATGGGCGCAGGATGAGCGTTGCCAGCCCCGCCTATTTCGAGATTATCGACTTCATCGCCACCGGCACGACCCCCGAGGCGGTTGCTCATTTTCGACCCTCGTCTGAAGCACAGCAGAGAGTCGCCCAGTTGATTGAGCGCGAGCACGAGAGCGGCTTGTCCATGGAAGAAAAGGCCGAGTTGGACCACTTCCTGGAGCTGGAGCATATCCTGAGGATGGCCAAGGCGAGGGCCCGACAGATCCTCGGCCGTGTCTAATGAAATCGGCGAGCGCCTTCGCGACGAAGTAGCTAGCCGCGCCAGCCGCCGCTGCGAATACTGTCTCATCCACCGAACAAGACACCGGTTTCCGGCACCAGGTCGATCACATCGTCAGCCGGAAGCATGGTGGTTCCTCCAATGCCGACAACCTGGCATACGCGTGCGTCCTATGCAATAGGTACAAAGGAACAGACATCGCTTCCGCTGCTCCGCTAACAGGCAAGGTTCGCCGGCTGTTCCATCCTTGAAAGGATCGATGGTCTGATCATTTCCAACTCCGCGCAGAGTTTATTGAACCACTTACCGAGGTGGGCAGCGTCACAGTCCGACTGTTGCGGCTGAACGCATTCGAGAGATTATCCGAGCGGCGATTGCTTCAAAAGTTGGGTACTTATCCGGTGCATTGAGCGACGCTTCGTCGTGACCTCGTGCAGACCCGACGAGGCCTGATCTGAGCCGTTTGCCCACGATGTATAGTAATACGACCCAAACAACTTCGTACCCATCAGGAGATTCTCATGAACATCGCGGACCGGCGTGAATTCCTGTCGTACTTTGCCGGCCTGGGACTGTCGTCGACGCTGTTTCCGGGCGTGCTGTGGGCACAGGTACAGGAAAAGAAACCAGCGCGGGTCACAAAGGAGATGCTGCGGGATGCAGCCGTCGTCGCGGGGTTGCCGTTCACGGAACGCGAACTGGACGCGATGCTCGAAGGCGTGAACCAGAACCTGACGCGATACCAGGAATTGCGCAAAATCCCTCTGGATAATAGCGTCGCGCCACCGTTGTACTTCAATCCCGTGGTGCCAGGAATGAAGATCGATCGCGAGCGGCGTCCATTCCGAGCAAGCAAACCGACTCGTGTGAGTCGCCCGCAAAACCTCGAGGACGCGGCGTTCTGGCCGGTCACGCAACTCGCGGAGCTCATTCGCACCCGGCAGGTGAAATCAGCCGAGCTGACCGAGATGTATCTCGGCCGCCTGAAGCGGTACAACCCGAAGCTGACCTGTGCCGTCACGCTGACCGAAGAACTCGCCATGCGTCAGGCGCGCGACGCGGACCGGGAGATAGCGGCCGGGCGATACCGCGGTCCGCTGCATGGGATTCCGTGGGGCGTGAAAGATCTGTGCGCGGCAAGAGGCTATCCCACAACGTGGGGAGCGGCGCCGTTCAAGACGCGGATCATCGACGAAGACGCGACCGTCGTCTCGCGGCTCCACGCGGCCGGCGCGGTGCTGGTGGCCAAGCTGGCAACGGGCGAACTCGCGCTGGACGATGTCTGGTTCGGCGGGCAGACGAAGAATCCCTGGGACTTGTCCATGGGATCGCAAGGCTCATCCGCCGGCCCCGGTTCGGCCACGGCAGCGGGCCTCGTCGGGTTCTCGATCGGCACGGAGACTCTGGGCTCGATCGTGGAACCTTCTGGCGTCTGCGGCGTAACGGGGTTGCGTCCAACGTTTGGCCGCGTCAGCCGCCATGGGGCCATGGCGTTGAGCTGGAGCCTCGATAAGATTGGGCCGATGTGCCGCGGCGTGGAGGATTGCGCGCTGGTGCTCGCGGCGGTCCAGGGTCCGGACGATCAGGACCTCGCCGTCCAGGATGTTCCTTTCAATTGGAACGCCGAGCTCGACGTCCGGAAGCTGCGCGTGGGCTATTTGAAGGCGGCTTTTTCGGATACCCGTCAGACCGCGCAAACCAATTCCAATGACGCTGCCGCGCTTGAAAAGCTGCGGGCGCTCGGAGTTTCGCTTCTTGAAGTCGATTTGCCGGAGCACGCCGGCATGGATCCGAACCTGATTCTGTGGGGCGAGGCGAACGCAGCGCTTAAGAATCCGATTCAAACGCAGCCCGCGGATCTTGTCCGGCAGGACCGCGTCGTCAATCAAAACGCCGTTCGATTGCTTCCGGCGTCGGAGTATCTGGATGCGAATCGCGTCCGCGGAATGTTAATGCGCGAAATGGCGCAGGTCATGTCGGATATCGATGTATACGTCGTTCCTTTTGATTATTCCGACTACACGCCGAATCCTGTAGCGACCTTGAACACGCAGGTCACAAACCTCACTGGCCAGCCGTGTGTTCTTCTGCCGCACGGTTTCAACGAAAAGGGAAACCCGACCAGCTTGACGTTCATCGGACGCGTCTTCGGCGAAGCGGAGATGCTCGCTTTGGCTAAGGCTTACCAGGACTCGACCGACTGGCACTTGAGACATCCGAAGCTGTGAGCGTGCGGAGGTCATGAGCCATGCGACCAATGAATGGCGACGCCAAATGGGTTTGCCGAAGCGCCGTCACCGTCGTCACGTGGCTATTGTGGCTTCAGCCGTCCACGCAAGCGCAGTCCCGGTGGAAGCTCGCCAACGACGGCGGGATCGCGTGGGATGTCCGTCCAGGTGACGTACATCAGGATCACATCGAGATGAGCGGCCGCAAGGTTTCTGTGATCGCCGTTTACGGCGTGCGCGAGAACGCGTCGCTCATCCTGACGCTCCGTTTGGCATTTCCCTCACTACGGACGGTTCCGAATGACAAATCCGCGACGCTGAGTTACGTTTTCAGAGAGGCGGACTCTCCGCGCATCTTTATAGGGGGTAGGCTGGCCGGAAATGAAGTGGTGACCCGCTTTCACCATCGGGGTCTGATGAGCGTGGACAGCGTGCTCGGGAAACAGGGAGAGATTGCGCTGACGCGCACTATCTTCCCATCCACAGAGAGCCCTCTGGTTCTCGAGAAGTATACGTTCACGAACCACTCCGGCAAAAAGATCGCGATAGAAATGCAGGACACCCACAAGGTTGTCCGCACCGATCCCGCCCGCGGCGTGACGGGCGAATACGTCATCTCGGCTGAAGTCCTTGAAGCCGGGGCGAAGAGTGTGGGGCCAGGAGAGAGGGTGACCTTTGCGTTGGCGTTCAGCGCCACAGAATCCCGGGCCGGCAAGCTGCAGATCGACTTGGATGCGGAAGAGAGAGCACGGCGTGAGCGCGTGGACGGCTTCCTCTCCGAACTCCGGTTGGAGACGCCCGATCCGGTACTCAACACCGCGTTCGGTTTCGCGAAAGTCCGCGCGGCCGAGAGTATCTATAGGACCAAGGGCGGATTGATGCATGGGTCGGGCGGCGGCGGCTACGCCACTATTTGGGCCAACGATCAAGTGGAATACACCAATCCGTTCTTTCCTTTTCTCGGTGACCGTGCCGCCAATGAGGGCGCCATCAACGCACTCCGCCTCTTCGCGCGATACGTTAATCCGGACTATAAGCCCCTTCCCAACGCCATCGTCGCCGAAGGAACGGGTTACTGGAACGGTCCCGGCGACCGCGGCGATATGGCCATGATCGCGTACGGAGCGGCGCGATTCGCGCTGGCGTATGGGGACCGCACAACGGGAGAGGAGCTGTGGAAGCTGATTGCCTGGTGCCTCGAGTACTGCCGGCGCAGAGTGAATGCGCAAGGAGTCGTGGCTTCCGAGAGCGATGAGTTGGAAGGCCGATTCCCCGCGGGGAAAGACAATCTATGCACTTCCGCCTTGTACTACGATGCGCTGAATTCGGCGGTGCTGCTAGGCCACGAACTCGGTAGGCCGGAAACGGAACTCGGAGCGTACAAGGAGCAGGCGAGTAGAGTCCGGTCAGGCATCGAAACAACCTTTGGCGCAAAGATCCAGGGATTCGACGCTTACCACTACTACGACGGGAACACGGTGCTACGCGCGTGGATCGGGATTCCGCTCACCATGGGCCTCTTCGACCGCAAAGGCGGCGTTATGGACGCCTTATTCTCTCCCGCGATGTGGACTGAGGACGGGATCAGGTCGCTTGCCGGCGACCAGACTTTCTTCGACCGCTCGACCCTCTATGCGCTTCGCGGCGCATTCGCGGCCGGCGAGACAGAACGCGCCGCGGATTTTCTAGGCCGCTATACCCGCCGCCGCTTGCTCGGCGACCACGTCCCGTACCCGGTGGAATGGGGGCCCGCCGGAAGCCAGCCTCACCTCGCCGCGGAGAGCGCCCTATACTGCCAGGTGTACACGGAAGGGCTGTTCGGAATCCGCCCAACGGGTTTCCGGTCGTTCACCATGACACCAGCCTTACCCAAGACGTGGAACAGCATGAAACTGCTGAAGATACACGCCTTCGGCTCTGTCTTCGATCTGGTGGTGAGCCGGGCAGGTGATAAGCTGCAATTGGATACCAGGGTGGGAGGCAAGGGGCTGGCCCCGCAAGTCTTCGACGAAGGCGCGACGGTTCATGTCGACCTGAGCATCCGGAACTAAGTCTCAGGCTTTGCTGTTTCGTCACATCTTCGGAATTAAAGGCGTGGCCACCAGCGCCTCCGGGTGATAGAAGGTGAACGTGCCCTGCTTCCGATAGAGCTCGGCGTAGCGCGCGAGTTTGTCGCGGTCAAGGCTCACGCCGATGCCTGGACCCTGTGGGACGGCCAGGCAACCATTCTGATAGGGCAACGGCCCGTCGCCCTCGACGATGTCATCCGAGAGGAAACACGCGTACGACTGATTGGCGTAGAGGAAATTCGGCGTGGACGCCATCACGTGTAGTGCGGCATACGTTGCGATCCCCAGCTCACCGAGGCTGTGCTTGAGCACCGGCAGGCCGGCAACTTCACACATACCGGCGCCGCGCTTCATATTCAGCAGACCGCCATCCATCTGGAAATCAACCGAGATCACATCGGCGGCATTATTCACGATCACTTCGAGGGCGTCATTGCGCGTCCACGATGCTTCGTTGGCCAGCACTGGCGTGGCGATCTGGCTGCGAACATAGGCCATCTCTTTCAGATTGCGCGCGGAGACCGGCTGTTCCACCAGCTCCAGTTTGTAGCGCTCGAGCTCGCGGATGATGCGAATGGCCGCGCCCGAGGACCAGGCTTCGTTGGCATCCACGCGGATGAGTGCGTCCGGCCCCGCGCCTTCGCGGATGGCGGCTACCAGCTCGATATCTTCTTCCGGCCGGTTGCCACCCACCTTCAGGTACAGGGTACGAAAACCCCGCTTTACGGCTTCGCGCGCGTCCACTGCCAGTTGCGCTGCTGGTTTACGAACCAGGTACCACATGTATTCGACGCGGTCGCGCACCGGCCCGCCGAACAGGTTCACGAGCGGTTGATTGCAGGCTTTACCTACAATGTCCCAGCAGGCGGCTTCGATGGCCGCGATACCGGTGCTCGAGGCGCGCACGTGATGCCAGCCGCCGACCACGTACATGCGCTTCAGAATGCGCTCGATGTGGAACGGATTCTCGCCCACGACCAGGGCTTCGAGCGAGCGGATCACGGCGACTACGATCTCTGGCGTGGGATAACCGCCGGCTTCGCCCAACCCGACCAGCCCCTCGTCGGTTTCGAGCTCGAGGATGACGTTGGCGAGCCCGCCACGGCCTCCCCATGCCCACTTCTCTTCGCCCGTAAAGGGCAAAGCTACGATTGTCGTCTTCAGTGCCGTGATACGCATGCGGTTTCCCATGGTACACCGGTCCGGCGGAACGACGCGCGGCTGGGCTGAAATGCCATCACAACGTCATGAATTTGGCGCGGCGTCATCAACTTGACGCTGTCTGTCTAAGGCACGCCCTTTGTTTCCATAACCTTGCGATGGGTCTGGGGTTTGCGTAGTAAATTCCGTGAATATCAACGCGCTTTCCACACTGCTCCCCAGCTTCTTACAGCCCGGCGTCAATAACGCCGCGGCTAACCCCAACGCGGGATCGGTTAGCCAAATCCTGGCCGATACCCCGCAGATCTCGCAGATGGCCCAGTTTCTGAGCCAACTGCAACAGCTTCAGCAACAGAATCCCGACCAGTTCAAACAGGTTGCGGCCACTATTGCCGACAAACTGCAAAAGGCGGCCCTAGATGCGGCTAGCCAAGGCGATACCAAGCGCGCCGATCAGCTCAACAAACTGGCCGGCGAGTTTCAGACTTCGTCGCAGACCGGACAGGTCCCCACGCTGCAGGCGCTTCAGCAGGCGGGGCTCTCGGGTCATCATCACCACGGACATCACGGTGGTCATCATGGCGGCCACGCCGATCCGCTATCCGCCTTACAGAGTCAAACAGGCAGCACTCAGGATACGCTGACTAGCATATTCGACTCCGTCCTCAACGGGACAGGCGGGCCGACCAGCGGGCCGACAAGTGGGCCCACTCCGGCTCCCTAAGTCCGCGGGCGGGCAAGGCTGATCGCACGAATATAGATTTGGACCTTATCGCTAACCCTCAAAAGGAACGTGCTGGGGTTCTTCATGCCCCATTGCGCGTACGGGACCACGGTATGCATGCTGGCGGTCAGCTCGCCGGCTTTCATCTGTACCTCTGTCTGGAATGTGACCTCGTGCTCGGCCCCGTGAATTTTGAACAGGCCATGCACCTGCACCTCAGCCGATCCTTCTGGAAGCAGGTGGCCTTCAACGCGGTCGGGAGTAAAGACGGCCTCAGGATACCGCTGGCTCTCCAGGACATCTTTGTGCATGCGGCGGTCGCGCTCTTTGCTGCCGCTCGCTCCGCTAGTCACATCCACAATGACTTCGCCGGAAGCTTTTCCCGTGGCCGGATCGAACCGAATGGTTCCGCTCTTCAACTGAAAAGTGCCTCGCACGGTGTGCAGCACATCGCCTAGAGTGAATTGGATCTGAGTCCGCGCCGGATCGAGATCGATGACAATTTCATCCGTCGCCTGGGGGACGGCCTGTAGCGCGGCGGCGCACAACACTAGCGTAAGAACGTTCTGAAACATCTGAAACCTCGCATCTGAGCTCACTAGGGGCTCACCCGGCGCTCAGCGGCGCTCACCCGGCAGTCAGCATTTGCCAGCCAAGCGGAATGGCGCCGGCAACTACAACGTTCGCAGGCGACCGCGCTCCCACGTGCGCTGCCAGCAGGTCCGAGAAGATCGCGGGTTTCGCCGCAAGAGCTTGCAGCGCCCGGCGGCGCATCCGTGGGAATCGATCCAGGGACAACATAAGGCCGGCCATGAACGCAGGGCGGCGGAACAAACGGCGGTGCTCGGAATCATATGCGCCGAGATCGCCGGATGCCAGCGCATCCGCTAGCGCCAGAGCCTGCTGAAATGCCAGGCACATTCCTTCACCGGTGATGGCGTCAACCGACCCCGATGCATCTCCGATAAGGGCCACACGTTCGCGGACTACACTCTTCAATCTGCACGTCGCGGAAATGGCGCCCTTCTCTGTGTCTGACGGGAGGTCCCCGTGGAGCCTACGCATCAATTCGGGGAATTTGGCGAGGGCCTGGTTCATGCGCAGGGACGAGTCGCGTGAAATCAGCACCACGCAAACTTCTTGCGGGCAAACCGGCGTGATGTAGAACTGGCAGCCCGCGCCCCAGTAGATCTCCAGCGAATCGGACCACGGCGCAACGCGATAGTGCCGGCGGAATGCGAAGCGGTGTTGATAGTGGTGGTGCGCATCGAGGCCGGCCCAGCGGCGGATCTGAGAGTTCTGCCCGTCTGCGCCGATGATCCACCGGCATCGCACCAGTTGTCCGTTCACCGTGACGCCCGCGGCGCAGATGCCGCTGACGCGCACGCCCCAAAGCAGAGATGCGCCGGCGCCGGCCGCGCGGCGAATCATCGACTGATGCAATACAGGCCGGCGCACTCCCAGACCGAAGCCGTTGGGGAAGGTGGCGCTTACAACGGTTCCAGGCTCACGAAACCGAATGCCCCTAAACGGGAAAGATTGCTCCGGACCGATGGTCACGCCCAGGCGATCCAATACGCGCAGCGCGTCCGGCATCAAGCCCTCGCCGCATGGCTTTTCGATGGGTGGCCTCGCATGGTCGGCGACAACCACGCGCAGCCCTTTTTCGCGTGCGGCGATGGCTGCTGCCAGACCGGCAGGACCGCCTCCCACGACAACCACGTCGGTCTCGTGCGGAAGTAACGACATTCAGATGTGGACCACGCGCCGCGCGAGGCCCAGCGCCTCGGACCAGAAAGTACTCGATGCATGCATCCGCTCGCCCACGTCCGCAATCGCACGCACGAACTCGTCCAGATGATCGTTCGTCACGACCAGAGGCGGCGCGACCTTGAGCACCATAAAATTGTTGCCGCAGATCTGCGTCAGGATGCCATGATCGCGGTAGAGGCGCATCACCAGAACCTGTCCGAACATCCCCGGATGAATCTTCATGAAAGTCTCAAACGGGATGCGAAGGCTCAGCTTTCGCGGGGCGGTGAACTCGATTCCATTCAGAAGCCCCACACCGCGAATCTCTCTCACCATTTCGAAGTTCGATAGGACCTCGCACAAACGCCCGCGCAGGTATTCACCCGCCGACGCGGCGCGCTCGCCCAACCGCTCATGCTCCAGCACGTCAAGTGTTGCCAGACCGGCGCGCATGGCCAGGCTGTTTTCGCTGAAAGTGGAGGTGTGGACGATGGCGCGCTGGAGTGAGTTATACACGGAATCATACACAGCATCCGACATCAGGAGCGCCGCGCTCGGAATCAACCCGCCACTCAGCGCTTTGGCGAGCACGACCATGTCGGGATCGGCATCGAAGTGATGCCCCGCGAGGAATCGCCCGGTACGGTACATGCCGGTCTGTACCTCATCCAGCACGAACAGAGTTCCGTAACGCCGGCACAGTGACTGCGCGGTGCCGAGGTACGCGGCCTGGGGCACACGAACGCCGCCTTCGCCCTGAACCGGCTCCACGATGAACGCCGCAAATTTCCTCGAAGCCAGCTTTTCTTCGAGGGCTGCCACATCGTCAAACGGCACCGACTCCGCGCCGGGCAGCATGGAGCCGAAACCCTCGCGCCAGAACGGATCGCCCATCAGGGAAAGCGCGCCGCAGGTCAAGCCGTGAAAAGCGCCGTGGGCATAGAGCAGGCCCGCGCGGCGGGTGTGCGCGCGCGAGAACTTGATAGCCGCTTCAACGCCTTCGCTCCCGGAGCTGGCGAAGAAAACTTTCTTCAAGCGGCCGCCGGCACGTAAGCAGAGCCGTCCAGCCAGCTCTCCGGCAAGCTCGGGAATGTGGCTCTGCAACATGGCCGGGCCGTTCAGATCCAGCTCAGCCCGGATCGCGGCTACGATGGCGGGGTGGTTGTGGCCCGTATTGTGAACGCAATAGCCGGAAAGAAAATCGAGGATGCGCCGCCCTTCGCGGGTGTAAAGTTCCGCTCCAACACACCGCTCGTAGCGGACATTCATCTGCAGCACGTCCAGCAGCCGGACCCACTGCGGATTTACGCGGTCGGCATAGAGCGTATCGAAGGCGGGCGCGGTGGCCGTGCGTGACAAGCGGTAAATCTCCGATCGGTTCAGTATTGTAAACGGGGTATTGGCCCGAGTGCTAATTCGACGGGCCAA
>JBGPKX010000220.1:0-10198 GCA_041486185.1 Bryobacteraceae bacterium
GGCGGCGGGCAGGTGGATATCACAAGCGGCAACTTCGTATTTTCGGCATCGGAGAGCTACCTTATCGAAGATGGCAAGCTGACGCGGCCGGTGCGCAACGCCACGCTCATCGGCAACGGCCCCGAAGCGCTGACGCACGTCAGCATGGTGGGAAACGATCTCCAGCTCGATGAAGGGATCGGCATCTGCGGCAAGGAAGGACAGAGCGTTCCGGTGGGCGTCGGGATTCCCACGATCAAGATCGACCGCATGACCGTGGGAGGCACGGCTTGAGCCAGAACCATCTCGCCGAGCTGGCAGCCGAAACGGTGAAGCAGGCAATGGCGCGCGGCGCTACGGATGCCGAGTGCACCATCGCGGAAGGCAGTGAGTTCTCGGCCAACGTGCGCATGCGTGAGGTGGAAAGCCTGAAGGAGGCCGGCTCGCGCGCTGCCGGGCTGCGAATCCTGATCGGCAAGCACACTGGTTCCGCCTACACATCCGACCTCTCGCCCGAAGGCGTGCAGAGGATGGTTGCATCCGCAATCGAGCTGGCATCCATCACGAGCGAGGATCCCCACGCCGGGCTGCCGGACAGCGAGGAGTTCGGCGCGCTGTCCGGCGACCTGCGGCTCTACTGCGTGGACGTCGAGCGGCTCGAAACGCCGGTCAAGATCGAGATGGCGCGCGCCGCGGAAGCCGCCGCGCTAGACACCGATGCGCGCATCACCAACTCCGAGGGCGCTTCGTTCGCTTCGCACCTGGGCCGGCGCGTGTTCGCCAACTCGCGCGGATTTGTGGGCGAGTACCGATCTAGTTACTGCTCGCTCTCCGCGGTGCCTGTAGCGCGTGAAGGCGATTCCATGGAACGTGACTATTGGGTGTCCATCGCGCGCGGATTTGCCGGCCTCGAGCCGCCGGACCAAGTCGGCCGTGTGGCCGCGGAACGGGCGCTGCGGCGTCTGGGCGCGCGTAAAGTCGAAACGCAACGTGTGCCGGTAGTGTTCGAGCCGCGCACCGCGCGCAGCTTGCTCGACAATATCTTCGAGGCCGCGCACGGCGAGTCGATTTATCGCCACGCGTCGTTCCTTGCGGGTAAACTGGGCGAGAAAGTCGCCTCGGAAAATCTTACCATCATCGACGATGGCACCCTTCCGGGCCTGTTCGGCACATCCCCGTTTGACGACGAGGGCGTGCCCACGCGCCGCACCGCCGTCATCGAGCGGGGCGTCCTCAAGAGCTACCTGCTCAATACCTACACCGCGCGCAAGCTCGCCATGAAGACCACGGGCAATGCCTCGCGCGGGCTTTCGGGGAACGCCGGCATCGGTCACGGCAATCTGTTTATCGAACGCGGCGAGCGCACGCCCGCCGAGATTCTGGCAAGCATTCCCAATGGATTTTACGTGACCGAGCTGATCGGCTCCGGCGTCAACATCGTCACCGGCGACTACTCGCGCGGCGCGGCCGGCTTGTGGATTCGCAACGGCGAATTGGCCTTTCCCGTCTCCGAGGTCACGATCGCCGGAAATTTGAATAATATGTTGATGGATATGGAAGCGATCGGATCGGACCTGGAGTTTCGCGGCTCGGTGGCGGCTCCCACGCTTCTCATCCGGGAGATGACCGTTGGCGGCCGATAACGCGCGCGCGAAAACCGAACCAAGCACGTTCTCCATCCCCATTCCGCTGGTGGTGGGCGGCATCGTGGCGATTCTGGGCCTGAGCGCCTGGGGATTCTATGGCTACTGGGAGCGCAAGCACCCGCCGGCGCCGACAGTGCTCACCGCTGAGGCCAAGCAGTATGTCCACAATCTGCAGTTGAGCGACGTCGAGATGAAGGCCACTGAAAGTTACATGAAGCAGCGCGTGGTCGAGATCACGGGCAAGATCGCCAACAACGGTCCGCGTCCAATCAAGACGGTCGAGATCAACTGCGTGTTCTACGACCCTTATGGGCAACTGGTATTGCGCGAGCGCGTGACTATTGTAGGCCGCCGCAGTGGCCAGCTTGCGCCCGCGGACACCAAGAATTTCCGGCTGGCCTTCGACAATATTCCGGATAGCTGGAACCAGCAAATGCCGGTATTAGTGATCGCGCAGATCGTGTTCGGATAAAGGCAGGACAGGCATTCCTGGCACTCCATTGCTGAAACCGGATTGTGGGTTACTTGCCGATGCAAAACGTCGAAAAGATCCGGTTCAGAATGTCGTCGGCGGTGGTAGCGCCGGTGATGGCGTCAATGGGGCGCAGCGCGCCGTACAAGTCGAGCAGCAGCATTTCGTGCGGGATGTTTTCCTCGACCGCGCCGCGCGCTTTGGCGAGATATTGAAGCGACTCGCGCAGCAGTTGCTCATGGCGCAGGCTGGTAATGAAGCCGGACTCCTGCTCGGTCGATCCGCCGGGAGCTACCGCTTCGAAGATGGCGTCGCGCAGTCTATCGATTCCCACTCCGGTCAAGGCGGATACGGCGACGGCGTTTTCAGGCAATTGGGCTCGCACGGGCAGGTCTGACTTGTTGCCGGCGATCAGCGCTCTTCCCTGGGACTTCGCGCGATCGATCAGCTCGCCATCCCGCTCATCGACCGGCACCGATACATCGACGACCACAAGTGTCAGATCGGCATCCGCCATCGCCTGGAAGCTGCGCTCGATGCCGAGCGTCTCAATCAGCCCTTCGCCTTGTCGAATCCCCGCAGTGTCGACCAGCTTTACGGGGATGCCGTGGATGGCGGCGACTTCGGACACCAGGTCGCGCGTGGTGCCGGGGATATCGGTGACGATGGCGCGATCCTGTTCGAGTAGCCGGTTGAACAAGCTGCTCTTGCCGACATTGGGGCGGCCCACAATGGCCAGCGTCAAGCCGGAGCGAACGATGCTGCCGTAGGCGAAGCTGGCGGCGAGGCTCTTTAGCCCGCACTCGACGGGTTCCAGCCGGCGCAGGATCTCTTCGGCAGGCGCCACGCTGACGTCGTCTTCGGCAAAATCGATGCCGGCTTCGAGAAGCGAGATCAACTCGAGCAGTTGTTCCTTGAACGGGGCGAGGCGGCGCGACACCGAACCTTCCACCTGTTGCGCGGCGATGCGCGCCTGGTAGAGCGTGGTGGCTTCAATGAGATCGCGGACGGCTTCGGCCTGCGGCAGATCGATGCGGCCGTTGAGATATGCGCGCAGGGTGAACTCCCCTGGCTCGGCCGGGCGCGCACCTTCAGCCATGGCGTGCTCGACACAATGGCGCAAGACGACGGGCGCACCGTGGCAGGAAATCTCAACCACGTCTTCGGCGGTATAGGACCGTGGGCGCTCGAAGAACGTCACCACCACCTGATCCACGGTGTGGCCCTGATGATCGGGCAACTCCGCTATGGCGACGGTCCAGGATTTCCACGCGTGTTCTCCAGGGAAGCGGAGGATTTTGCCGGCAATGGCTGCCGCGTCCGCACCGGAGATGCGGACGACGCCCAGGCCTCCACGGCCCGGGGGCGTGGAGATGGCCACGATGGTGTCGTGTAGATTCAAGGCAGAAGATTCAAAACGCGACCGCCGGCTTAAGCGCGCGGACCGGTCAACATCGCGCGTCAGGATCGCCCGCGGACTCGCGCTCTCGAACGGCCACGGTCCCCTCCGCGCGCGGGCGGACGCGAGGAGCGTTGGTACGGGGGCGGTGGCGCTTCGGGCAAGCTGGCCATCCCTGCCGGATAAATGATCACCTGGCGGAACGCGCCGTGCCCGCTGCTTTCGCTGCGCACTTCGGTTTCGTTGCGCAAGGCCAGGTGAATCACGCGGCGCTCGCGGCTGTTCATGGGGTTGAACCTGAACGGAGCGCCGGTACGCTTCACTTTTTCGGCGGCCGTGGCGGCGCTCAGCCGAAGTTCCTCGATGCGCAGCGCGCGATAGTCCTGCGCGTCGAAAGACAAGCGCGAGTGGTCCTCGGAAGGCATGCGCAGCGCTTCCATGGTGATGTATTCGAGGGCCAGCAGCAGCTCGGCTTTGTTGGCCAGCAGCAGGTCTACATCCGCGCCGGAAAACTTAACGACAACCTCCGGGTTCTCGAAATCCGGGTTGACCGACTCCCCTTCGGCGATCTCATAATCCAGTTGGAATCCAGCCTGCCGTAACCGGGGCTTTAGGAATCCATCGATCCGGGGACCCATCGAGGTGACGGAATATTTTTTCTCGCTCACCGTTTGTTCCTGCCGTTCTGTTTTTTTGCCGGCGGCACCGGCTGGGGCAGGTCCGCAACCGTCACGGTCTTGTTGAAAAACCACTGCTGCGCGATGCCTACCAAATTGACAGTCAGATAGTATAACACCAGGCCACTCGCCAAATTATAGAAGAAAAAGCCCATTACGAGCGGCATGATGAGCATCATGCGCTGCTGGTTGGGGTCGGCGGTGGTGGTGGGCGTCATTTTCTGCTGGATAAACGACGACACAATCATGGCGATCGGAAGAACATGGATCGCCAGGTGTTCGGGCGTGGCGAGATCCGACACCCAGAGCCAGCCGGCGTGCCGCAACTCGATCGAGATGGCGAGCACTTTGTAGAACGCGATGAGGAACGGGATCTGCACAGCCATGGGCAGGCAGCCGCCCATGGGATTGGCGCCGTGCTTCTTGTAGAGCGCCATCGTCTCTTCGTTCTGCTGCTGCTTGCGCGGGTCGCGCATGCTGATGCCCTTGTACTTTTCGCTGATGGCGGCGATCTGCGGCTGCAGCGCCTGCATCTTTTTCATGGACTTCAGGTTGGAGAGCTTCAGGGGAAACAGCAGGAAATTGATGATGATGGTGACGATTATGATGGCCCAGCCGTAGTTATGCACCCACTTGTCGTTTACGTAGTGCAGCCCCAGGAACAAGGGCTTGGCCAGGAACGAGAACCAACCGAAATCGACGATGCGAACGAGCTGCGGGTTCACGCTGTTCAGAATATCGAGATCCTTGGGCCCGATGAACACCGCGAAATTATTGTGCGAGTTGCCGATGCCAACACCGACGTGCGGCTCTTCCTTGGGATTGGCGGCAGTGGCAACAGCGTCACTGAACGTCACCACCTTTACCGGACCGCCTATAGGCAAGAATGAGGCCGTGAAGTAGGTGTCTTCCATGCCGGCGAATGAATAATTGCCTTCGGCGGTGACAGGACCATTTTTGGCCGCCTTGACGTCGTGCGTGATGAGCTTGTTGTCGGTCAGATCGAAATAAATGCTGTGTTGCGCCAAGGGGTTGGGAATCGATGGGTCGCCAAAACCGCCGCGCCACGCGATCAGGTGCGGCACCGGCGCACCGTTCTCGGTGACCTCTGTCGAGATCTGCGTGATGTAACGGTTCTTTTGAAAGCGGAAAGCCTTCCGCGCGGTCAGGGCGCCCTCGGAGTATTCGTAGGTGACGCCCAAGCCGTCATCGGCTGGCCTGGCGGCGAACAGCACGGTGTTGACATCCACCGCGGGTTTTTTCGGGTCGAAAACGAGAGCGAAGGGATAACCGGCTTTGGCCGTGCCGGCTTCGTTGACCAGCTCGAGCTGCTTGCCATTGTCGTCGGTGTACTTCTTCAAGATCCATTGCAGGACGACGGCCCCGCGATTGGAGAAAACGACTTTGTAGAGATCGGTTTCGACCACAAAGGTCTCTTCCTTCTGGGCCGAGATGCGCTGTTCCTCACCCGCCTTCTGGTCAGCTTTGGTACGCGCCACACCGGGGGGCTTTACCGGTGTCTCTGGAACAGAAGCCACCGTCTGCGATTGCGAGGAGGCTGCGGCCTTCTTGGGCGTGGGAGGCGGCGGTGCCGATTTGAAGAAATAAGGCGTTGCGAACAGGACTATACCCATGAGCGCGAACGCGAGCAGCAGTCGCTTCTCCATGGACAGCTCTTCTTTCTTGGGAGCCGGCTGGCTATTTGGTGCGTCGCTCATGGGACCAGATCCACTCCCCCCGCGTGAAAAGGATGGCAGCGCACCACGCGTTTGACGCCCATCCAGACGCCCCGCCCCGCGCCGTATCGTTCCACCGCCTGGCGCATGTACTCGGAGCAGGTCGGATGGTACCGGCAAGCCGATGGCAGCAAGGGAGACAGAAATCGCTTATACAGCCGCAGCAGCGCGATCACGAATTGTTGCACCGGAGAAAAAGCTTCTCGACCTCGCGAATCAGGTCGGGGAGCGGCGAGTTCATGGCCGCGCGGCGCGGATTGAAGACAATTTCCCACTGCGGATTTAACAGATCGAGCCGCAAGCGGACAGCCTCGCGGACACGCCTCTTGATACGATTGCGAACCACGGCGCCTCCCAGCGACCGCGGAACCGTGAACCCCACCGCAGGGCCGGGACCCCGAGACGGTACTTCGGCGCCGGCCGGGCTATGGACATTGGACCTTTGCGCATAGAAAGCGGCAAAGAACGGACCCGAATAGCGGGAACCGTGGTCATACACTCGCCGGAAGTCTTTGGAGCGTAAGATCCGAACACTTTTCGGGAAACCTGCGATTCGACTACCTTTCGGAGCTGACGGTGAGCTTCTTACGTCCACGGGCGCGACGGCGAGAAATAACAGCGCGTCCATCGGCGGTCTTCATGCGCGTGAGAAAGCCGTGGGTCTTCGCGCGCCGCCGTCTATTCGGTTGAAACGTTCTTTTCGGCATTTTGCTCTAAGTTTTTAGTATAGAGCACGATGAAAGGCGGGGCAATCAACGGGGCGGATTAACGGAGGGATGAGCTGCCGGGAAACATGCCGGCCGGACAACTTGGCGTGTGTGTCTGCCACACTGTGTCAACTTGTCCGCACAGGTGTCTCAGCGGCCCACTGTCGGAGGCGAAGACAGCATTGATAAGAACAAGCAAAGAATGACCATCCCCCCGAGAATTGTGGCTACCCACATAACCAGACCAGCCTCCTGCTGCTACCTGATGCAATTTACCTTCCGAAAGTGGCAGCATTCTTTGACCACCTTGGTTATGGTACGTTTTCGCTATGCGGGTGGATTTCGCTTTTGGCAAAACCGGTCTCATTGCCGATCTGCCGTCGGGGTTTCGATACCGGGTTTTGGAAGCCCGGTCGGCGCGGCCGCTAGCGGATGCCATTGGCGCGGTGGAGGCTGGGCTCGATTCTCCTATCGGTTCAGCGGCTTTGGAGGAACTGGCGAGTGGGCGTGGGAGCGCAGCGATTTCGGTGTGCGACATCACGCGGCCAGCGCCTAACCGGCTGGTTCTGCCGCCGGTTCTGAGCCGGCTCGAGCGGGCGGGCATCCCTCGGGAGCGCATCACGATTCTGATCGCTACGGGTCTTCATAGGCCCGCTACCGATTCCGAGATTCGCGAGATCTGCGGAGAGACGGTGGCCGGGAGCTACCGTGTGGTAAATCACAATGCCCGCGCGCTGGCGGAGCACCGGCATCTTGGCATAACGGCATCAGGTACCCCGGTTTACATCGACGAACGCTTTGTTGCAGCCGACTTGCACATCACGCTCGGGTTCATCGAGCCGCACCTGATGCTGGGCTTCTCGGGCGCCCGCAAGCTGGTTGCGCCGGGACTGGCCGCTCAGGAGACGATCAAAGTCCTGCACAGCCCGAAGTTCATGCGCGACGCCCGGGCGGTGGAAGGGTCGATTGAAGATAACCCGCTGCATCGTGAGCTGCTCGAAATTGCCCGCATGGCGCGGCACGATTTCGTGGTGGATGTGGCGCTGGGGCGCGGCGCGCCGGGGTCGTCAGGTAACACCCGGCCGATCTGCGGAGTGTTCGCCGGTGATCCCGTTGCGGCACACCGCCGGGGTGTCAAATTCGTTTCCGAGGTCATGCTGGAGACGCTGGATGAGCCTGTGGATGCTGTGATCACAACGGCCGCCGGGTATCCGCTCGATCTGACGTTTTACCAGGCCATTAAGGGCGTGACTGCGGCGGCGCACATCGTGAAGCCCGGTGGCCGGATTCTGCTATTGGCGGCATGCGATGAGGGCGCGGGCGCCCCGGAATTCAGCCGGATGCTGCGCGAGAACCCGTCGGATCGCGGGTTTCTCAAGCGAATCGCGGAGGCGTCGGTGACGGTCGATCAATGGCAGCTCGAAAAGCTGGCGCTGGTGACGGAGAAGGCGGAAGTGCTGTTCTATGTGCCCGGGCTGCCGCTCGAGTACAATGAGGCGCTGTGGGGGCGGGCGTTCGCCACGGCGGCGGAGGCGATTGAAGGACTGACGTCGTCGCTCGCGCCGGGCGCGGTGGTAGCGGTGATTCCGGAAGGGCCTTACGTACTGGCCCGGGCTCATGCGGAGGTAACCGTTTCATGATGACGCGCATCAAGGTTGGACCGCTTCCTCATGGTCGCGGCTCGGTAGGAAGCATTCCGAGCCGCGCGCGTGAGCAAGTGGTTTGTCGCGATATCGAGGCTTAGGATACAGCGCTATGATCACTCGTCGAACATGGTTAACGGCTCTTCCCGTCGCGGGGTTGTTGCGCGCGCAGCAAAACACCGCTGCGACCGACATCACGCGCGTGCGCATCGACGCCGCCGAAGTGACCGCACGCGTGAACCCGATGATCTTCGGACAATTCATCGAGCACCTCGGCCGCTGCATTTACGGCGGCATCTATGAGGAAGGCTCGCCGCTTTCCGACGAGCGCGGGTTCCGCAAAGATGTGCTGGCCGCGGTGAAGCGCCTGCATCCGCCGATTCTCCGGTGGCCCGGCGGCAACTTCGTCTCGTCGTACCACTGGGAGGATGGCGTCGGCCCTAAAGACCAGCGGCCGCGCCGTTTCGATACCGCATGGTTCGCCATCGAGCCCAACCGGTTCGGGACCAACGAATGCATGGAGTACTGCCGCGCCATCGGCGCCGAGCCTTACTTCTGCATCAATCTCGGCACGGGCACCATCGAAGAAGCCGCCAACTGGGTTGAATACTGCAACGGGACAAGCGATACGCATTACGCCAATCTGCGGCGCAAGCACGGATACGCCGAGCCGCACAACGTCAAGTACTGGGGCTTGGGTAACGAAATCTACGGCACATGGCAGGCTGGGCACAAGAGCGCCGAGGACTACGCCAAGGTCGCGCTCGAAGCCGCCAAGATGATGAAGTGGGTGGACCCTTCGATCCGCCTGATTGCCTGCGGCGCGGGCGATCCGCAATGGAACCTCACGGTGCTCGAGACGCTGGGCGCCATTGTGGATTACCTCTCGGTCCACTTTTACACCGGCAGCGACGATTATTACGAAACGCTGGCGTCGGTGGGTCGCGCCGAACACCTGCTGCGCCTGGCCGACGGCGCGATCGAAATCGCTTCCGAGCGAATTCGCGGCCACGAGCCGCGCAGCGTGGAGTTTCCTCTGCGTCAGAAGCGGGTGGAGATCGCCTTCGATGAGTGGAACATCTGGTACCGGCGGCGCGACGGCCGACACCGCGAAGTCAAGGCCAAGCTGGAAGAGCCGTACAATTTGCGCGACGCCCTGTGGACCGCCTCGATGCTGCACCTGTTTCAGCGGTGGGGCGAAAAGGTCACCATGGCGACGCTGGCGCAGATGGTGAACGTGATCGCGCCCATTCACACGAGCGAGCAAGGATTGTATCTGGAACCCAACTTCTTCCCGCTGGAGCTTTACCGCGGGCACTCAGGGGATCGCGTGGTACACGCTTCGTTCGACGGGCCGGGTTACGATTCCCCGGGCCTTGGGCGGACGCCGTATCTGGACATCTGTCCGACGCTGGCATCGGGGCGGATGGCGGTCGGCGTGGTGAACCGGCACAAGGACCGGGCGCTGGCCGGGCAGTTCGAAATCCTCGGCGCAAAGCCGGGGCGCACGGGAAAGGTTTTCACGATCAACGGGCCATCACCCGAGGCCGCAAACTCGCTCGAGCAGCCGAATGTGGTTGGCACAACTGCCCGCGATTACAGCGATTTCGGCGCGCAGTTTACCTTCGAGTTTCCAGCGCACTCGGTGACGCTGCTGGAGATGGGGATTTAGGTAGGACATGGCGGTTCAGCCCGTCCAGTGTTCTCGTACCCGGAAAATGGACAGGCACGAATGCCCGTCCTACTTGCTGTCGAATCTCTTGTCGATTTCCGGCCAGTTCACCACGTTCCACCAGGCGGCGAGGTAATCGGGGCGGCGGTTCTGGTACTTCAGATAATAGGCGTGCTCCCAGACGTCGACGCCCATCACGGGGAATTTTCCTTCCATGATGGGGCTGTCCTGATTGGCCGTCGAGATGATGTCGAGTTTGCCCGAACC
>JBGPKX010000221.1:0-10182 GCA_041486185.1 Bryobacteraceae bacterium
CGCCTTCTTCTCCGGGTTCATGTGCTCGTTCGACGCCCAGGCTTCGGGAATCAGCATGGCCATGGCGTGCGGAATCTCGCGGCCCGCCAGGTAAAGCAGCTCGAGCACGTTATCGAAGCTGGCTGAATCCGAGCCGCCCGGCGTCACGATGGGAAACAGCTTCTTGATGTCGTCGCCGAACAGTGGCGAAGCCAGAATCGACTGGCGCGCGTACATCCAGTTCACGTTGCCCTTGAGCGTGTTGATCTCGCCATTGTGCGCGATGTAGCGGTACGGGTGCGCCAGTTGCCAGCTCGGGAAGGTGTTAGTGGAGAAGCGCTGGTGCACCAGGCACAACGCGCTCATCACATCGGGATCGGAAAGTTCCTCGTAGAATTTGGCGATCTGCGGTGCGAGCAGCAGGCCCTTGTAGACGATGGTCCGGCAGGAAAGCGACGGCAGGTAGAAAAACTCTTTGTCCACAATATCGGATTTGCCGATTTCGATTTCCGCGCGCTTGCGCACCACGTAAAGCTTGCGCTCGAGCTGGTCCTCCGTCATCTCTGGCCCACGCCGGATGAAGATCTGCTCGATGTAAGGCTGCGAATTGCGCGCCACGCGGCCGATGGCCGACCCGTCGATGGGCGTATCGCGCCAGCCCAATACCGTGAGTCCTTCCTCGCGCGCGATGCGCTCCAGGATTCCCTCGCATTGCAGCCGCTCCTGCTTTTCCACCGGGAGAAAAACCAGACCCACGCCGTACTCGCCCGGCTCGGGCAGCGTGAAGCCAAGCGACGCGCACTCGCGCGCGAAAAACTTGTGCGGGATCTGGATCAGCACGCCCGCGCCGTCACCGGTTTCCGGATCGCACCCGCAGGCGCCGCGGTGCGTCAGATTGATCAGAACCTGAATGCCCTTGAGGATGATGTCGTGGGATTTCTGGCCCTTGATGTTGGCCACAAAGCCAATGCCGCAGGCGTCGCGCTCGTTGGCCGGATCGTAAAGCCCCTGCGCTGCCGGTAGACCTCTGCTCTCGGTGGGATCGATCATGGTCAGTCTCCAACGGGGAGTTGAATAAATATACCAACTAATGAATTATAAGGCAATAGAAATTTGCCAATGACTTGACATTAGATTTACTTATGTTATTCTCTTACCGTGATCTTCGAGAACCTGAAGCTCTTCCGTGATATAGCCCAGACCAAAAGCATCAGTCGCGGCGCCAACCTGAATGCCATCAGCCAATCGGCGGCCAGTCAATATATGCAAGAGATAGAGCGGAGATTAGCGGTCTCGCTGCTGGATCGCTCCACGCGTCCTTTGGCGCTCACTCAGGCGGGCAAGCTTTTTTTCGACCTTTGCCGCGACGTCCTGCGCCGCGAAGAGCAGTTTCAGGTGCAACTGGAAAACCTCAAAGGGTTAGTGGAAGGTGCGGTGCGCGTGGCTTCGATTTATTCCATCGGGCTGTCGGAGATGTCGCGCTTGCAGGACGAATTCGCCGCCCGCTTTCCCCACGCGCAGCTTCACGTGGATTATCTGCGCCCGGACAAAGTCTACGAAGCCGTGCTGGCGGACCATGCCGATCTGGGGTTGGTAAGTTATCCGGTTGGGACGAAAGATCTGGCGGTGATTCCGTGGCGCGAGGAGGAGATGACGGTGGCGGCGCACCCTTCGCATCCGCTGGCGAATAAGGCAGTGCTAGTGCCCGCCGACCTGAACGGCCAGGAGTTCGTGGGCTTCGACGAGGAACTCATGATCCGCCGCGAGCTGGACCATTTCTTCCGCGAGCAGGGAATCGAGATCCAGCTCGCCATGCAATTCGATAACATCCAGATGATCAAGGAAGCGGTGGCCCTGGGCTCGGGCATCAGCATTCTGCCGGCGCGCACCATGCAGGCCGAAATCGCGCAGGGGCGGCTGGTCTCGATTCCGCTACACGCCCCCGAACTGGTGCGGCCCGTGGGCATCGTGCACCGCAAGCGCAAGCGGTTCAGCCACACGGTGCAATCGTTTTTGGAGCTGTTGCTGGAGCAGCCCGCACCCGTGGGAACTTAACAGCAAAAAAAGCAATGCTGCCGCAACTGCACGGCCGTCATGCTGCGCTACAAGCCCGCTGGTCCTGACGATTTACCTTCAGGCTTGCCTTTCTCCTCCGGCTTCTTCTTGGGCTCCGGCTTAGGCAGTTCCTTGCGCGGCAGCATCGGGTCGCGCATGGCGGCGTGATAGACCACGGACGCCATGATGGCTGAAGCCTGAATCAGATCGGGCTGTTGCAGCCTGTCATAGACGTCCATGTTGGAATGGTGCGTGCGAGTCCCGTACTCGACCGGATCCTGAATGAACTGGAAGCCGGGCAAGCCGACGGCGTCGAAAGAAAGATGATCGGTGCCGCCCGTCTTGCGAATGCTGATGGTGGACGCGCCCAAGTCTTTGAAGGGCGCGAGCCACGCCTCGAACACGGGGCGCATCATGTCGTTTTCCTGTAGATACACGCCGCGGATCTTACCGGTGCCGTTATCCAGGTTGAAATAGCCGGATAACCTCGCGTGCTCGGGTTTGAGCGCCATGGTTTCGCGGTCGGCGAAGTGTTCCTTCACATAAGCTTTGGAGCCGAGCAGGCCCTGCTCCTCGCCGGTCCAGAGCGCGATGCGCACGGTGCGTGGCATTTCGAGCTTCAACGTTTTAAGAATGCGGATGACTTCCATGGTCACGGCGCTTCCGGCGGCGTTGTCGGTAGCCCCGGTGCCGCCGGTCCAGGAATCGAGATGCGCGCCCAGCATGACGACTTCCTCCTTCTTGCTCGCGCCGGGAATCTCGGCGGTCACGTTGAACGAATCTTTCTCCTCGTTCTCCATCCGGTTTTCGATGTCGAACTGCAGCGTGACGGGCGTCTTCTTCTCCACGAGGCGGGCGATTCGGTCGTAATGCTCGAGTGTCAACGCCACCGCCGGCGGCGGCACTTCGTCCTTGAGTTCGCGCGTGCCCGCGGCAGTGGCGAACACGGTACCGCCATCGGTGCCGTAGCCCGGGATCAAAGTGAGCGTCACACCTTCCTCGCGAAGAAACTTGTTTACTTTGTTGCGCCACTTCTGCGCGGCCTCGCGGTCATATTTGCCTGTGTAACCGGGGTATGGCAGCGGTTCTTGCGGCGGGCGCGGTATCGGCGCGAAGAACGGTGATTCGGGCGATGGGTCGGGCGCCAGGGCCTCGGCGGCGAGCTCTTCATTCGTAAGCCTGCGCGCCAGCGCCGCGGTGATGAGCGGAGACGGCCGCGGGTCTTCCAGCAAGACGATCTTGCCCTTCAGCTTACCCTTGAATTTTTCCATGTCGGCTTCGGTGCGGATGGGCGCGAGCACAGGTTCACCCGTGATCGGGCCATTAGTCCCCGGCGACCAGGGACGCGCGAAGCCGATCAGCGGCGAGTACTGCGGCTCCTTCATCTGCGCCGTGAAGCGCACGCAATACCAGGTGCGGCCGAACGGCCCCCATTTTTCGAGCCTGGCATTGGCGAGGCCCCATTCGTTGAATCGCCGCACAGCCCACTCTGCGGCGGCCTGCAAGCCCGGCGAGCCTGTCAGGCGCGGCCCGTAGACATCGGTGAGATAGAAGGCATTCTCCATGACCTTCGAATTCTGGAACGCCTCGTTCTTAATGCGATTGATGGTGTAGAGGTCGACCTTCTCCTGGGCTGAAAGCCCGTTCACAAGGAAAATCGCACAGATGAGAGTCCGCATGGTCTGGCAGGTTATCACGCGCGTGGAGGCGGAACAAGCTAACGACAGCTAACGACAGCAACGACGCCGGGAAACGCAGGAGTGCCGCGCAAAGTATTCCCTACTGCCGCATGGGAAAGGTCGACTGCATCATCACGAACCTCTATACTGCTTGCGGAAACATGGCAAGCACAGCAAAGATTCTCGTGACCGGGGCGGGCGGCTTCATCGGGCACCACCTGGTATCGCACCTCAAGCGGCGGGGTTGTTGGGTGCGTGGCGTGGATGTCAAACCACCGGAGTATTGCGCAACGGATGCGGATGAGTTCGAGTTGCTCGACTTGCGCCGATGGGACAACTGCCTGCAGGCGACACGCGGCGTGGATGAAGTTTACGCGCTGGCGGCGGACATGGGCGGCATGGGCTTTATCTCCAACCATCATGCTCAGATACTGCACAACAACTCGCTGATCAACCTGCACACTCTCGAGGCCGCGCGCATGAACGGCGTCCAGCGCTACCTGAACACTTCGTCGGCCTGTATTTATCCCGAATACAAGCAGGCCGGTGCCAACGCGGTTCCATTGCGGGAAGTGGACGCGTATCCGGCGCAGCCGCAGGATGCGTATGGCTGGGAAAAGTTGGTTACGGAACGCTTGTGCGCACACTACCGTGAAGATTACGGCATCGAGACGCGCGTGGTGCGCTTCCACAATATTTTCGGACCGCTAGGAACCTGGGACGGCGGGCGTGAGAAGGCGCCCGCTGCCATATGCCGCAAGGTGGCGGTAGCCAAGCTCACCGGAAATCCGGTGGTCGAAATTTGGGGAGACGGCGAGCAGACGCGGTCCTTCTGCCATATCGACGATTGCGTGGAAGGCATCGACCGGCTGATGCGCTCAAACTTTCACGATCCGCTGAACCTCGGCCAGGACCGCATGGTGACCATCAACGAGCTGGCCGACATGGTGGCGGGGATTGCCGGCCTCAGCGTGATCAAGCGACACGTGCCCGGTCCCATGGGAGTGCGCGGGCGCAATTCGGACAACACGCTGCTGCAGAGGGTGCTGGAATGGTCGCCGCAGGTTTCGCTCGAAGAGGGGCTGGCGCGCACCTACGAATGGATCGAGGACCAGGTGCGGCGGCAGCGCGCACGTGATTCGTCGCGGCTGGCTGAACCGGCGATTGTCGCCTGAGCTTTCGGAGAATTCGTCAGGAGGCGGCAGTTTCTTGGCTGCGGCGCCCAGGCCAGTAGTGATACCAGAGCTGCGTCCCCCGCGTGAGAAATCCGCTCCGCTGGTAGAGGCGCTGCGCGGTGATGTTGTTCCCCTGGGTCACCACGGTGACATCGCGCACTTCGCGTTCCTGGAACCAGCAGAGCGCGTGGTGCACCAGTTGCCTGGCGACGGCCTGATTTTTCATGCCGCCCGCGACTCCCACGAGACCAATCTGTCCGCTGCCATCGTCTTTCAAGTGGCAGCAAATGTATCCGGCAGGCTGGGAATTCTGTTCCGCCACCAGCACGATGTCGGCATAACCGTGGCAGCTCTTCTCCATCCACGCGCGATACATTTCATCGCACAAAAAGGCGGGAAAGCGGCCGTCCTGGTAAAAGCGTGAGCCGGTGTAGCTGCGGCCGGCGATCTCGCGCATTGCCGGAACATCCCCGGGCGCCGCTTCCCGAACACCGTCGTCATCCCACGTGCCGGCATATGTGCTCACCAGTCGTGCCGCCAGCGTGACACGAACGCTGATCAATTGAAAACCATGCTGTTCCGCGAGGCGAATGGTCTCGGGTTCGGGATCCGCCAGAAAGTACAGGCAGTCGATGGATTGTTCGCGCGTTGAACGCACGATCTCGGCGGCGCGTTCGGCGTTGAGCCGGTGGCCGGCGACGCGCGCGATGCGCATGCGGAAGAACTTTGAGTCCCAGTCGAGGAATTCACAAGCGCCTGCCGGGCTGGAGCTGCTCGCAGGATCGCTGGTGCGGGCGGCGGCGACACGCGGGCGTCGCATTGCCCTTGATGGGGGCGCGCTTACTACGGGTACGCCAGCCAAATCCGCCATTCCTTATTTTTGGCACGGAACTTATCCAAAATCACCGCTAACTTTGGATAGTACGGACGGGATATCGAAAGACAAAAATACCCGGAGCCGCCGTAGCGCGTAGAGTGGTTTGGTCTTGTACGCAAGAGAAGCGTCATGCCCTGGCAGCCGGCGTTTGCCCGGCATAGGCCTCAATCACCGCCGCAGCCGCGCCGTCCATCACTACTTCGCCATGGTCCAGCCACAGCGCTCTTTCGCAGAGTGTCCGGACCAGTTGTGGGGAGTGCGAGACGAACAGCAGCGTCTTGCCGGCGCGCTTGAATTCGGCGATCTTTTCGAAGCACTTCACTTGAAAACTCTGGTCGCCCACGGCCAGCACCTCGTCGACGATCAGAACATCCGGGTCCACGTGGATGGCCACCGAAAATGCCAGACGCATCATCATCCCGGACGAGTAGGTGCGCAGTGTTTGATCGATAAATTCCCCGATACCGGAAAACGCCACGATGCTATCGCGCACCTCCAGCGTTCGCTTGCGGCTCAGGCCTAAGAGAGAAGCATTCAGCCGGAGGTTTTCCAAGCCGGTCAGGTCGGGATGGAAGCCCGATCCCAGCTCGAGCAGCGCGGCCACGCGGCCGTTCACGGTCACACGGCCTTCGTTGGGTTCCGCCAGCCCCGCGACCAGGCTGAGCAGCGTGCTCTTCCCCGCGCCGTTGCTACCAATGATCGCCAGGCTCTCACCGCGGTCGAGCCGGAATGAAACCCGCTTCAACGCCCGAAAGACTTCCTTCTTGCGCCCGCGGAGCCGGTCTTCGATATGGCCGCGCAGCATCTTGGCGCCGCCGGTATGCGCGAAGCTCTTGGATACGCGATCGAGCTCAATCAGGGACATGCGTTACAGGTAGTCGTAAAATCGTCGCTTCAATTGCCGGAACACCGCCAGCCCCAGGAGCAGCATGAACAACGAGCTGAGCGCCAGTTTGATCAACAGGGACGCTGGCGGCGGGGCCGCGTCCAGTAAAATATTGCGCGAAGCCAGCACCAGCGCTGAAACTGGATTGAACACGTAGAGTTCGCGATAACGCTTTGGAATGATCGCGAAGTCGTAGAAGATGGGCACTAGCCAGAATAGAATCGTGTTGCACGATTCCACCACGTAACGCATATCGCGGACGAAGACATTCAGCGCGGAGAAGATGAGCGACAGGCCGCACACAAAAACGATCTCCAGCCCCCAGACCACCGGCAGCCACGCCCAGTAGCGATTCACTCCCACGCCGTAGGCCAGCACCAGCGTCAGCAGCAGCGCGATCTGAATCAAAAGATGGAGGCAGTTGCCTAGAACGGTGGCGATGGGGATGATTTCTCGGGGCACAGGGACTCGCTTGATGATGTGGGAATTTTCCACCAGCGAGCCGGTCCCGCTGCTCCAGGCCAGCGTAAAAAAATTGAACGGCACAAGGCCACAGAGCACGAATACCGGAAAGTTTGGGATGGAGTGGTTGGAAAAAAGGCGTGTGAAGACGAAGGTCAGAGCACCCATCATCACCAGGGGGTTTAGCAGCGACCAGAACACGCCCAGCGACATGTTCCGATAGCGGATCTTGAAGTCCTTCTGCATGAGGTTGGAGAGCAGGAAGAGGCGATCGCCCTGCCAGGCGCGCCGCGGCGCCCGGACGTGCGTGGGAACCTGAACTTCCTGCACAGCTTGCGGTTGCGGGCTCATGCCTTTGGTCGAGGGGTGAATAGCTTAGTTTACAACCAACGTAGGGACGGAGCCCGCCCTTCTGGCCGTGGGCTTCATTCGCCACACCACCGGGCGCCTCAGGCTGAATTCGCTTGGGGGTTGGGGCCGCTTACCAGGCAGCCCCGAAATCAGGAGTAGAACCAGTGCTGACAAGACCAATTTCGCTCAAAACGCATCCGCCTACAACACATCTTTCGGTTTGATGCGCTACTTCGAGAGTATCTTTTGATCCCCGGTGTCGGCCTTGGTCGAGTGACTTCCGTGGAACTGATTGCCCAGGCGCTCGATAGCAATCCGCACGAGCTGGCTCCGCGTCCGGGCGCCCAGCTTGGTGAACAGGCGCTGGATGGTGCTTTTCACGGCACTTTCCGACGTATTGAGCCCGCCCGCGATCTCTTTATTTGAGTGCCCCTCGAAGATACTTCGAAGCACCGTCTGCTCCAGGTTAGTTAACACGATCGATGTTTCCGCCTGGAGATCCGCGGAGTCGATAACCGATGGTTCGCTTTCGCTGATGATCGCGGTTAACCGGGGAGCACCCGAGAAGACATAAGTGGAGAAGCAAACATTCGCGGTAAACGATTCGCCGTTGGGCCGCACTGCGTTGCACTCCATGGTGGTGCGGAACACGGGAGCGCTCTGGTCGGAGGGTACCTGCGCCAGCGCCGGCAAGAACCCGGCAATATTTTGCCCAAGCAGAGCGTCCTTCTCCATGCCGAGCAGCCGGCTGGCGGAGTCGTTCGCCTGTATGACATTGCCGGTCTGGTCCAACGTCAGAATTGCGGCTGAGCTGGTTTCGATGAGCACGCGCAATTGCTCTTCGGAATCGCGGAGGAGTCGGTCGCGTGCCTGGATTTCGACCAGTTGCTCCTTCACTTTTTGAAAGTTGCCCAGAATTCCACGCACCAGCCACCCGGCCGCTGTGAACGACCCGAATGTCAGGAATAGCCTTGGCAAAAGGAAGGTTTGGTCGGCGGCGCCGAAAGCTTCGCGCAGCATGGCGCAAATCGCGCTGACGACTGCGATCTGCCACTGCCCGAAACAACTGGCAACCAGAAATATCGGAAAGAAGTAAAGAAAGCCGAGCGACATCTCGGTCGCGATTCTCCAATCGATGACCGCGATGGCCGCGATCAGCGCCAGGGCGATGAGAAGGATCCTGGAACGGCGGTAGCTCAGGACCGATTCGGTGATCCGCATTCCTGTCCATGTTAAACGACGCGCCGCGCCGCCACAATCGGCATGGCCCGCGTGTGGCACCATGGAAGGCAATGCGTCGTGCCTTCTTTCTGCTGCTGTGGCTCTGTGTCCCGGCGTGCGCCCAGCAGGTGCATCCCGTCACGGGCCGTCACATCGCGCCAGTGATGGGCGTGGGCGGGGCGGACTGGCTGGTGCGGCCCGAGCGCGAGGCCGAAGAGGCGCCTGACGCCGCGCTGGACGCTATCGGAATAGTGCGCGGCTCGACCGTGGCCGATATTGGCGCTGGCGCGGGATATTTCACCTGGCGTCTGGCGGAGCGCGTCTCGCCGTCCGGCAAGGTTTACGCCAATGATATTCAACTCAACATGCTCGAACTCCTTCGCAAGAACATCGATTCCCGCCATCTGACGAATGTGGAAACCGTGCTGGGGGCCGAGGATGACCCCAAGTTGCCGGCGGGCCGCATGGATCTCGTATTGCTTGTCGATGTCTATCACGAATTCTCGCAGCCGCAGAAGATGCTGCGGAAAATCCACGAGTCGCTCAAGCCCGACGGCCGCCTGGTGCTGCTGGAGTACCGCAAGGAGGACCCGAACATTCCCATCCGGCCCGAGCATAAGATGAGCGTGGACGAAGTGCGCGCCGAGGTGCGGCCTGAAGGGTTCCGCTTCGAGAAAAACCTGACCACTCTTCCGCGCCAGCACATCCTGATCTTTCGCAAGAGCGTGCCGTGAAGGGCGACCGCTTTCCTTCCGAGCATTCCACCTTTCTGGATCGCGCCACCGGAGCGCGCCTTCACCAGTTGACCGCGCACCCATCCATCAACCATCCGACTTATTTCTTGCAGAGCCCGTTCACGCCTGACGGCCGGGCGCTGATCTTCACGTCGTACCGCGGCGGCAGCGCGCAATTGTTCGAGATTGCGCCGTATCCGGATGGCGAGATCCGCCAGTTGACCGATGGACCGGCGATCCATCCTTTTTCGCCCGCGATCCATCCGGATGGCCGCTGCATCTTCTTCGTGCGCGGCGGAGGCATCTGGGAGATCGATCGCGCGACTTTGGACGAACGCTGCGTGGTGGATTTTCCCGGCGCGCAACTCGGCGAATGCTCGCTCGGCGGCGCCGGCCAATGGATCACCGCCGCCATCAAGCAAGGCTCGCAACAAGGCCTGGTTGCCGGGCGCGCCGGCGGCTCCGACTGGAAACTGATCCCGTTTCCGCGTACCGTGATTCATCCGCAGTTTCATCCGATCGAGCCCGAATGGATCGAGTTCGCGGGCGACCCCGCGCCGCGCATGCACCGTGTACGCCGCGATGGCTCCGGTCTCGAGTGTCTGTACCAGCACGGTAACGGTGAGTTCGTGGTGCACGAGACCTTTCTCGGCCGCACCGGAAATCTTGTTTTCACCGTCTGGCCTCGCGCCCTGCGCACCATGGACTGGACCACGCGCGAGATGCGCACCATCGTCGAATTCAACGCCTGGCACATCACGCC
>JBGPKX010000222.1:0-10166 GCA_041486185.1 Bryobacteraceae bacterium
GCCGTTCGCGATCATCTGCGTCCATGCGTCCGTGCCGAGCAGGACGGCGTGGGCTAAGGGGAGGTCCTGGTCACGGCGGGCTTCTTCCAAAATCTCGCGATAATTGACACGGGCGTCACGTTCGTTCAGGAAGATAGCCTTCATGCCCGACTTGCGCAGCACGAAGCGCAGCTCGTGCGAACGGTACGCGGGATTGACATTGACCAGGACAGCGCCCATGCGCGTGGTGGCCACCTGCAGATACACCCACTCGGCGCAGCTTGAAGCCCACATACCGACGCGATCGCCGGGACGAATGCCCAGGCCCCACAGACCGCACGCCGTGCGCTCGACCTGTTCTTGCAAGTCCCGGAAGGAGAGCCGCAGCCCCTGATGGCGCGAAACGATGGCGTCACCGGCCGGATTATGCCGCGCGGCATCTTCCATTGCCTGGCCGACGGTCTTTTCGAGAAGCGAAAGATTCGGCCCGCGCGCGTAGCTCAGCATGACGCCAGATTATACTATGCGCGCCTTAGGCGAGTTCCGGAACAGCGGGCGCGTCGGCACAAACGCGACGGGTATAGGAGCCTGGTGAAAAACTCGAAGCAACCGCTTCCTTACGGTCGCGGCGCGCAATGCCCTTGGCCAGTTACAGAGCCGCGCGGGCGAGCAAGCGGTTTCCGAAACACCCTTCCAACACGCTCCTGGCTGCCCGGCAGGCAGACGTGTGACCGGCAATCAGGAAAACAGCGGTTGCCCATCCATAACGTCCACCGTCGCAACTCCAGCCGCGCAAAGCACCGTGGGAGCGATATCGTACAGAGTGGCGGGCGTCAGTTCCGAATTCTGGCTCTCTCCGTATCCGCGGGCCACCAGGAATCCGTGCGGCGTATGACTTCCGCTGCGGCTGTCCTGCCTGCGTAGCGTCAGGCGTCCAATCTGAGGGGATGCTACCTCGTCCCAGACGAAGCTCTGTTCCCACAGGACCGTCACGTCCGGGAGCCGATCGAGGAACGGCCCGTGAAACTCTTCGTGCGTAAGCGTCACTTGCCGCGTGACCTTGCGCCCGGTTCGTGGATCGGCGAGCTCGACGAGCGCCGCCCGGATAGCCTCGCAGGTCTGGCGGTACTCGGCTCCGGCAGCCACCACTCCGTGCCGGTCGCGGCCCTCGACCAGGATGCGGATCGCACCCACCGACTCGTTGTTCGGCACGGCGATGGCACGGCAGCCCGCCCAGTCTCTGCGGCCCGCGTACCAGCGGAAGACCAGTTCATTTTGCAGCCGCCTCGGCAACATCGCTTTCACGCCGTACTGAAACCTCCCCGGGAGCGCCATCTTGATGAGCCGCCACGGGTTCACGCGAGCCTTCCCAGCGCGCACGTGCCCCGCGCCATTGACTCCCGCCTTACCGAATCCAAGGATATCGAGGATCTCTTGCAGGTTCCAGGAAGCATGCCAGATCGGCCCCATGCCATGACCGGAAAAGATGAGGCAGCGCGCCTCCCGCCCGGCCAGTTCTACCAGCTCGCCCACCTGGCGATCCACCGCACGGTACACGGCTTCGACCGTGTCGCGCAGCCCGTGCGTATCCGCTGGATCGTGGCGCGGGTGCGTGGCATCCAAAAAATTCCAAAAATGGTGACCCGCGCAATGCGTCTCGGAAAAACCGGCGAAGCAGATGTCCCAGTCCTCACGCTCCATCAGGAACCGGCAGAGCTCGCCGCGAATCTGTACGCCATCGAGCAGCCGCTGGCGCAGCTTCCAAAGCGCCTTCGGATTGTCGTCCACGGCGTCGCAATCGCCCACCGGGTGCCGTCCAAACCGCTTGTCGATCTCGCCCAGCAGGCCCGGCGGATTGGAAGCACGTTCCGCCCCGCGGCCGTGCACTCCCCAGTTGGCCACAACCGTGCCCGTGATCTGGCAGTTCGGGGGATGCGGAACATCCAGAATGCACACCCGTCTTCCTGCCGCGCTCAAGTGCTCCCAAAATGGGCTAGCCCCGATCGCGTCGTCGCCAAGCATTTGAAGATCGCCGCTAGCGGCATCATACTGCACGTAGTGATACTTCGCGAACCTCCCGGGATTCGCCCCCGTATGAATCGCAGACCACACGGTATCGGGAAACTGAGCGGCGGTACTGGCCAGCTCGGCTCTGACGCCTTGTTCGAAAAGACGGCGGAATACCGGCAGTTTGCCCTCATTCGCCCACTTGAGAACAAGCGTCCACTCCATGGCATCCAGCCCGATGAGCAACTGTCTAGGTAGACGCTTGGTTGACCCGTTCGCGTTCAACCTGTTGGCCTCTGCCTGAGGAGTATACACCCAATGGCTCGGGCTATCTTCGTACGAGTGTTGAAGCGACCTTGAGGAGTTCCGACGGACCTTCCTTCAGAATGACCACAACACGCTGGTGTACCCGGTCTGCGCGCGGTACCCGTAATCCGTGGTGAAGGGCTGGCCGGTAAAGAAATCTTCGCGATAGCCGTAATACTGATAACCGACATTCCACCTGACACGGCTTGTAATCTTGACCGATAAACGCGCCAGCGGCGACTGGAACTTCAGCGGGAACGTCTGCGCCCTCTGGAACTCCGGAATGTCGGGCCCAAATCCCGATCCTGTCGGGCTGCTGCGGCCATCGCCGGTATCCTGCACGTGGCTGTAACCGGCGTAAAGATCGGCTCGCCGGCCTATCGCGAAATGCAGACCGATGTTGCCCGTTTGCAGATTGCTGATGTACAGCGAATATTGGTTTTGCAGCAGCTCGCCGCTGTCGAAGAACGCCAGGCCTCCCAGACTATCCAGATGCAGCTTGCAGTAATCGGCGTTGAACGAGAGCCAGCGCAACGGTGACCAGGATGCATTCGCGGCGTACGTCCGGGCATGCGAACTGTAAGCCGTCAGGGTGGTCGAGTTGTTGTTGTAGTCGGTGCGCACATACGCCGAGAGCAGCAGGCTCTTGCGCTTATACTGCACGCGCGCATTTAGGTCCTGGTAGCTGCCGTCGCTCTTGGGAGTAAACGGATGGTTCGCGTGTCCCACCTCGCCATCGAGCACGATGGTAACCGTCGGGATCGGCCGGATCCTCACACCGAACAAGCCGGCGATGAGGATGCTGGTCTGGTCGTAGTTGATAGGCGAGTTCAGAACATTGCGGATGAAACGGTCGGAATAATGATACCCGCCAAAAAAGTTCAGCCACTTCGCCGCCTGGTAGTTCAAATCCGTCTGGTTGGTAATCGTGCGGATTCCCAGGTAGAGGAAGTAAAGGGTCTGAAAACTCCCGGTGGCATTGTTGAGTTGAAGGAACTCGGAATTCCCTTCTGTCCGCACGTTGTACACCGCTGTGCTGTTTGTGACGGAGAGCCTGGACGTGGGGAACACGGTAAACGTCAGATTGCCCGTCGCCACCGGACGCTGCCCTGTTCCCATGGTCACGACCTGCAGACCTCCCAGGCCGGGCGCAAGACCGCCGATGAGCCCGCTCTGTGTCGACACGAAAGCCCGCTGGGTACCCGTGTACGTGAAGCGGCCGTTCAAACTGAACCACTTCTTGTCGGTGAATAGCGCCACGCGCCAATAGGGGCTGGTGCCGTGGTACGGATTGGTGAGCTGGGCCGGTAGCGGCTCACCGGTATCCGACTGCGGGCTCACCCGGAAGTCCTCCTTGAAGTCCTGCCAGCCGCGCATCCAGTTCAACCTGATGCCCAGAAACTGGATTTCATTGCCGATGCGGTACTCGTTGCGGGCGTCGCGCACCGTCGGAACTCCGGTGGTATCCAAGGTGGGCGCAAAGAAGCCGCCAACGGAGGTTAAAGCCGGCCCATCCTGCACGCTGCGCGAATAACCCAGGAAAAACTGAATTTTGGATTGCGGGAACAACGTCAGGTCATCATCCTGCATGGTGTAGCGCGTATCCCGCAAATTACCGCTCTCCTGACCCGCGCTCACCAGTCCCGGATTCACGTAGTCGTTCAGCCGCCAGGTCATGTCGAAGCGATAAATGCGGTTCTTCTGGATGCGGACCACGGCCGATTCGTACGGGTCGCCTCCGAGACCTTGTGTGTTGAGAAGGATCTCATCGAACAACCGCCCGTGGCCGTCGCGCGAATTGACGCTGAGCGAACTCCCCAGCAGGCGCACACCGTTGCCGTAATTCACCTGACTCCGATATTCATCCAGGTTTCCTCCGATGGAGTCCCAACGGTATCCCGTCTCGAACGAATTGACGATGTTGTACTCGGCGGTGTTATCGCCGCGCACCGGCCCAACCGGCTCCGGAGTGGGCGCGACGGCTTGCTGTGCGACGGCGAGGCCGGCCGAGAGAACCGCGATGATGGCAGCTTTCATTCGGCGCCTCATTTCAGGAAGAACGGGTCCACATTGGAACCGTGAATATGCCCGTGGCAATTGGTGCAGTTCTGGAATCTTGGCGAGCGCAGGTCGTGAAATGAAACCGGCACTGGATCTCCGCTTCCCGTCCGGCTGAAACCAGGCGCGCCGTTATGGCACTCCAGGCACATGGTGAACACTACCGGCCGCCGCAACAACCGCGAATTGGCGGATCCATGCGGATAATGGCAGGCCTCGCAGCCTTCCACGCGCACCGGCGGGTGCTCGAATACGAACGGCCCGCGCTTCTCAATGTGGCACTTGAGACACGGCTCCTCATTGGCAAAGACCTGGTCCATCATGTGCGGTCTCTCGGCCATTCTCCAGGTCGGCGGGAACGCGCCGTGGGGGTTGTGGCAGTCGGTGCACGTCATGAAGCCCTCGTTCACCCGGTGCTTGAACGGCATGGAGAACTGCGAGCGGACATCGGCATGGCATCCGTAACAGAGTTCAATTTGCAGATTGGCCAGCAAGAATCTCGGCGCCTGGGATTTGTGGATCGAGTGGCAGTTCGTGCAGACCACGTCATTCAGCGTGTGTAAAGAGCGCCGGATGTTGGCGCGCGATAAGGTCTGCGAATGGCAGCGCAGGCAATTGTCCAGAACTTGCTTCGGTTCGAGCTGGGAAAACGCGACGATGGTCGCCTTGCCGCCATGCGCCTCCACATGCGCGCCGCCGGGCCCGTGACAGCTCTCGCACCCGGTGTGCTCCTGGGTTTCCTTGCCCGAAGCCATGCTCTTGAAATGGGGGTTCTTATAAAACTTCGACCACACGTCGGCATGGCAGGTCTTGCACGCCTCGCTTCCCACGAAGCTCCGCTGCGTGTCTTTCTGCGCTAACGCCGGCTGCGCCAACACCGGCAGCGCCCCGGCGACGGCCAGGCTCAGAACGAAAACCGCTCCGGCGAAAGCTTTCACGAAGGTACTCCCAAACATTTCATATCAATGATGCTTTTTATCCCGCGGACAACAGTGAACATGACCGCTCCCTTACGGTCGCGGCTCAGCAAGGCACATTCCGAGCCGCGCGCGTGGGAAAGCTTCTTTCCGATGCGAACGAATTCATTGCGACACTCCACTAGTGGTCGTTTCGACTCCGGCCGATCGAGGGCCGTAAAGACCAGATTACCTGAGCGTGTGCATAGTTCTAAGAGGAAAAAGTGCAAAATCTATGGATCTCCGGCGCCACAGTGCAAACACAGATCATCGTTAACACTCGTTTCTTTGAGCACGCTCAGAAATGATGTCGGTTTTCGGGTGATTTGATGGCTGCTGCTGCCCGCGCGGCCGGCACGAACCGGGTGTGAGCAGAAGCACACCGGAACGTTTTAAGACCTTCGAATTCATCGGATATTCATGTCCGCGTCTTTATAATGTCCCATGCCCTAAAGACCACACCCGCATGTGACGCATGGCGTGTCACCGAACGGAGATTTCGATGAAAAAAACGGTAGTGCTCGGCTTATTCGGCCTGGCTCTCGTGGGAGCCGCTAAGTATCATCTTCTAACCACGATCCCCGTGCCTGGCGACGGCGGCTTCGATTACCTCACCGTGGACCAGGCGAACCGGCGCCTGTATGTATCGCACGGCACGCAGGTGGACGTGCTGGATGCGGACAAAGGAACCATCGTCGGTAAAGTGCCGGACACCCGTGGAGTGCACGGCATCGCGATTGCATCCGAATTCAACCGCGGCTTCGTCAGCGACGGGCAGGCCAACGACGTCACGGTTTTCGATCTGAAGACGCTGGCGGTCGTCGGCCGCGTGCCCGTAGGCAAGAAGCCGGACGCGATCATCTACGACCCGGCGACCAAACGCGTCATCGTTAATAACGGCGATAGCAACAGCAGCACCATCATCAACGCGGCGGACCAAAAAGTCACCGGCACGGTCGATCTGGGCGGCGGTCCCGAGTTTGCCGCCGGCGACGGCAAAGGGAAAGTGTTCATCAACCTGGAAGACAAGAGCGAGACCGTCAAGATCGATCCCATCGCGCTGAAGTTGGAAGAGCGCTGGCCGCTCAAGCCCTGCGAGCAGCCTTCGGCCATGGCCATGGACACGGCATCGCGGCGAATCTTCGTCGGCTGCCGCAATAAGGTGATGGCCGTTCTCGACGCCGACACCGGAAAAGTGGTGACCACTATGCCGATCGGCGACCACGTCGACGCCGGCGATTTCGAAGCCGCCACCAAGCTGGTATTCTTTTCGAATGGCGATGGCACGGTGAACATCTTTCACGAGGATTCGCCCGATCACTATACGGAAGTGGATAAAGTCACAACCGAACGCGGGGCCAAGACCATGGCGCTCGATCCGAAGACGCATAAGATTTTCCTGTCCGTGGCGGAACGGGAGGGCAGAGCGATTAGACCGGGAACGTTTCATGTCCTGGTGTACGGACACTAAAGACGCTAAAAATGTAGTCGCGCCGGGCCTTCCGAGGTAACCAAACGGCCTTGTGTTTCGCCTTCTATTCCTACACCACACAACGTGGGCAACCGTGCCATCCTGTGGAAATCATCCGATGAAGCTGATTTACTTGGTCTTAGCCTTTTCTTTGACTCTTTCGCCTCTCGCCGCGCAGACCGCCGCGTTGCGCGGCCAGGTCACCGATGAGAGCGGCGCCGTCATCCCTGGCGCGAAAGTCACTCTGAATGGGCCGTCCGGATTGGTGAAAACCACTACCACAGCCAGTGATGGATCGTATTCCTTCGTAGGTCTTCCGTCTGGGAGCTACACCGTGCAGGCGTCGGCGCCGGATCTCGGGCTGCCACAGCCGGCTAAAGTTGCCTTGAAAACGGGCGCGCAGACGCTGAACCTCCAGTTGAAGGTGGCATCGACGCTGCAGCAGGTCACCATACAAGACAACCCCGGGCCCAGCGTCACCGCCGACCCGTCCAACAACGCCAGCGCGCTGGTGCTGCAGGGCGAAGACTTGCAGGCGCTCTCCGACGATCCCGAAGACCTGCAGGCCGACCTGCAGGCGCTGGCCGGGCCGTCGGCCGGCCCCAACGGCGGCTCCATCTACATCGATGGATTCAGCGGTGGCGAGCTCCCGGCCAAGGACTCCATCCGCGAAATCCGCATCAACCAGAATCCTTTCTCTCCCGAGTACGACAAGCTCGGCTACGGCCGCATCGAGATTTTCACCAAGCCGGGAACGGACAAATTTCACGGCTCGGCTTTCTACAACTTCGCCAACGACGTACTCAACTCGCGCAATCCTTACGCCGCACAGAAAGCTCCTTTCCTGCTAAACGAATATGGCGGCAACGTCAGCGGCCCGATCAACAAGCGGGCATCGTTCTTTCTCGATGTCCGGCGCGACTCGGTGGATAACGGCTCCATCATCAACGCGGTCACGCTCGATCCGGAAACTCTCTTCGCCAGCCCATTCACGGATGTATTTCGCGTGCCACAGCGCCGCGTCAGCGTCCACCCCCGCATCGACTATCAGATCAACGCCAACAACACGTTGACGGTCCGCTATGGGTTCTCGGACATGGATATCCAGGATGCCGGCATCGGCAGCTTCAATCTGATCTCACGCGGCTACCACGTTCAAAACACCAATCACCACATGCAAATCGCGGAGACCGCGGTGCTGGGAACGAATGTCGTGAACGAAACCCGCTTCCAGTTTTTCCATGTCGGCGGCGAAACCATCGCCAACAGCCTGACGCCGGCGCTCCAGGTGCTCGGATCCTTCAACGGCGGCGGTGCGCAGGTGGGACGTTCCTTCGACACGAAGAATAACTACGAGTTTCAGAACTACACGTCCATCCTGCACCACGCGCATTCGTTCCGGTTCGGTGTCCGGGCGCGCGCCGAAACCGATGCCAATATCTCACCACAGAACTTTGGCGGTAGCTTCACTTTTGGCGGCGGCGTTGGGCCGGAGCTGGACGCCAACAACCAGCCGGTGCTGGATGCCTCGGGGAACCCGGTCCTCGTCACCATCAGCTCCATCGAACGCTACCAGCGCACCCTGGTGTTCCAGGGCCTGGGACTCCCGGCGGCGCAGATTCGCGCTTTAGGCGGCGGAGCAACGCAGTTCAGCGTCAACGCCGGCGTGCCCGCGCTGTCGGTTGGCCAGGCCGATGTCGGTGCGTTCTTCGGTGACGACTGGCGCATGCGTCCCAACCTCACCGTGAGTCTAGGCCTGCGCTACGAAACGCAAACCAACATTCACGATTTCCACGACATTGCGCCGCGCATCGGCCTTGCGTGGGCGCCGGGCGCCAGGGCCAAGAAGCCCGCCAAGACCGTGCTGCGCGCCGGCTTCGGCATGTTCTACGACCGCTTTGACCTGGGGAACACGCTTACCGCATCGCGCTATAACGGCATCGTGCAGCAGCAGTACGTGGTCAGTAATCCCGATTTCTTCCCTAATATTCCAGCGATTTCCTCTTTGGCGAGTTTCCAATCGGTCCAGACCATTCAGGAAATCAGCTCGCGGTTGCGCGCGCCCTACCTCATGCAATCCGCCGCCAGTATTGAGCGCCAGTTGCCGCGTCACACGACGGTCGCGGTCACGTATACCAACGCGCACGGGTTGCACATGCTGCGCTCCAACGACATCAACGCGCCCTTGCCCGGCACCTATCAGCCCAATGTTCCCGGCAGCGGCGTCTTTCCGCGGGGAGTTCCCGGCCCCGTCTTCCTCATGGAGTCTTCGGGCCTCTATAACCAGAATCAGTTGATCACCAACGTTAATTCCAGGCTGAACCAGAATATTTCGCTGTTCGGTTTTTACACTTTCAACCACGCCCGAAGCAACACCGACAGCCTGGGCACTCTGCCGGCGAATCCGTACAACTACTCGGGCGAATACGGTCCGGCCTCGACGGACGTTCACCATCGCGTCTTCATTGGCGGATCGGTAAACACGAAATGGAACGTGCGCCTGAGTCCGTTTGTGGTGCTGCAATCCGGCCCGCCGTACGATATCACGGCCGGCCATGATCTGTTCGGAGACACGCTCTTCAATGGACGCCCCGGCATCGCCACCGATCCCAACAAGCCTGGCGTCATAGAGACCCAATACGGCCTGCTCGATCCCAATCCGACGCCGGACGAAAAACTCCTGCCGCGCAATTTCGGGCGCGGGCCGGGCTCGTTCACGGTGAACATGCGCTTGGGCAAGACCTTCGGCTTCGGCCCGTCGCGCGAGGGATCCGGCGGGTCGGGCGGCCCAGGTGGCGGCGGTCCGGGTGGTGGCGGTGGTGGCGGACGTCGCGGTGGGCCCGGCAGCCCCTACGGTGGGGGCGGAGGCTTCCAGAGTATTTTCGGCCCGGCATCGACGGGTCGCCGTTACAACCTGACTGTCTCGATCTCGGCGCGCAATCTGCTGAACCACAACAATCCCGGACCGATCGTGGGCAACATCACTTCGCCCCTGTTCGGCCTGGCCAATCAAATGGCCGGCGGCTTCGGCGGTGGCGGATTCTCCGAGGACGCCAACAACCGGCGCCTGGAATTGCAGATGCGGTTCTCGTTCTAGAGGCCTGTGGCGCTCCTCATTCCCGGCGTGTACAGGCCATTCTCCAGCTTCGCTACGATGCCCTCCAGGTCGCACGCCCGATATGGAGTTGAATGAGTTTTCGGACGAGTCCCTGTATTTCCTCCACCGGCAACGCGCATTCGTCAACGCGGTCGCCATGGAAGAAGTTGTTCCGAAGCTTCTCAGCGCGACGAAATTTGTCAATATCGGTATCGGCGCCCGTCGGGTTTAGTACCGATACCATCATGATAAATAGTTTTTCTAAACCCAGCCCGCGACCGGCCTTTCGGAC
>JBGPKX010000223.1:0-10156 GCA_041486185.1 Bryobacteraceae bacterium
CCTCAGCCCAGCCCCGACGACGCCGGGCCGAAGCAGGCGCCCAGAGTAGTCGCGATCATTGCGAGAAATCAGGTCGTGGAACTCTGGCACATTTATCTCGAGCGCACAGATCAACGGGAACGCGATCTGAATTTGCCCAAAGAAATCGAAACGCGCGTGGTGAACGGCCAGCGGGAGCGCTCGGTTGTCTACCGTCGCCAGCGAGACCAGCAGGATTGGGGGCATTTCGTCATCCGGCGATATCAAGCCACCAGGATGCTTCCGTGGACGCCCTCACTTGGCTTAGCCATGCTGATACCGGGAACTCTCCTGGCCGCCGGATCGGCGAACCAGGGGATTATGCAGGTGCCCCTGAGTTTGCTGATTCTCCAGAGCGCCCTGATTACTGTCGGCAGCCTACTGGCGCTAGGCTCGGGCTGGCGAATCATCACGCAGCGGTTGCGTGCGGCAGACGGTGTGCCGCTCGAATCCCTGGGCGTGTCCAGCCGCGCGCTCGGGTTTCACAGTAACGTGGTTGCGTCAGAACCATCACCACCCGGTTACCGTACGGGCCGCTTCAAAGGGTTGCTGCAAGTCGAAGCTCCCATAAGCGAGTGGGAGACCCTGGAAGAACTCACCTCTGAAGTCCGGTGGCGCTAGTGGCCTGTCGCAGAGACAACGCGAGCATGACCGATCCCTCACGGCCGCGGCTCAGTACGGCACATTCCGAGCCGCGCACGATGTCAGTGAATCGTCCGCGTCTTGCGGTTCATGTAATCCATTAACAGATACTGACCGAGCGTGTAAGGCGTCGTGAAGTAGGCTTTGCCGCGGCAGATCTCGGTCACCTTCTGCACGAAATTCACCAAACCGTAATCGCTCGCCAGCATGAACGTGTTGATCAGAATGCCCTGCTTCTTGCAGTGGTTCACTTCTTCGAGGGTGCGGCTGATCACCAGCGGGTCGAGGCCGAACGCGTTACGGTACATGCGTCCGTCATCGAGGGTGAGCGCGGACGGTTTGCCGTCGGTGATCATGACGATCTGCCGCATGTCCTTTTTCTCCTGCGCAAGCAAACGTTGCGCCAGGATCAGGCCGTCGCGGGTATTGGTGTAATACGGGCCAACCTGCACGCGCGCGAGCTGGCTGATGGCCAGCTCTTCGGCGGAATCGTGGAACAGCACGCAACGCAGACTGTCGCCCGGATATTGCGTGCGAATCAAGTGGGCCAGGGCCAGCGCGACCTTCTTGGCCGGCGTGAACCGGTCCTCGCCGTAGAGGATCATGCTGTGGCTGCAATCCAGCATCAGCACCGTGGCGCAAGAGCTCTGGTATTCACACTGGTGGACGTGCAGATCGGAATAATCCATGTCCAGCGGGACTTTGGCCCCCTCGCGGCGAATGGCGGAAAAGAGCGTTTCACTGACATCCAGATTCAGCGTGTCGCCGAATTCGTATACCTTCGACGCGCCGGACGCCTCGATGCCGGTGGCGAGATCGCGCGTGTCGTGCCGTCCGAAGCTCGACTTGCCGAGCGAGCCCAGCAGATCCTTCAGCGTCTTGAAACCGAGAAAATCGAGCGTCTTGTCGGTAACCTCGAACTTGACCTTGGTGTCCGGCCCATTACCGGCGCCGGCGCGCGGGGCCTGCTCGGAGTTGGGCTCGTCGATGGTGATATGGCCGTCGTCAATCAATTTTTGCAGCAGGCGATCGAGTAACTGCTGGATCTGTTCGTCCGACATGCCCTGAAGCTTTTCCATCATCTGCTCCAGGCGTTCGTCGGGAAACATTTTACCCTGTTCGAGCGCTTGCTGGATGGCGTTCTTCAGTTCTTCGAGGGTGTGCTGGTTCCACTCGCTGAAGGGCATGTATTGGGTGTTGAAGCCGCTCTCCAGAAGGAAATCGGAGAGCGCCTGCAGCAGATCTTCGGAGTCGATGCCGAAGTCGTCGCCGGTGAAGCGGGAATATTTGATCCACTTCATGGAGTGGCCCTAATTGTACTGACGGCGATAGCCTCGCGGCGGGTTGCCGCCTTCTTCACGGCCTGCCGGCTCGCGCCGTTTCTCTTCGGCCGCGAAGCCGCGTTCTTCCGAGCGGCTGATGCGACGGTGCGCATAGAGTCCCTCGAGAATAAATTCCGCGGCAGCGGCGCGCACGGCGTCCGGCTCGCTGGCGCTCAGACCCAGGTTGCGCACCTTTTCCATCAGGCCTTGGATGGACGCCAACTGCTGCACCATCGTGGCCGAATCGACGCCATCGTCCAGCTTCAGCGAGCCGCCGAGATCGAACCACTGGACGATCTGCGAGACGTTCGCTCCGTCGAAATACTTGTCGTAAGTTTTGCCCACGGAGGCGCGGATGAGCTCGCGTGCCACGGCATCGCCGCCTTTGAGCTCGCCTTCGTATTCCAGCTCAAGCTTGCCCGTAATCGAGGACAGAGCGGCGTAGATGTCGAGGATGCGCGGCACTGCCAGCGGTTCATTACTCCGCAGGGCACGGCGCTCGGCGTTGGAGACCACATTTTCCAGCACCGAGATGGGCAGGCGCTGTGAAACGCCCGAGCGCTTATCGACTTTCTTGTCCTCCCGGGCGGAGAAGGCCAGTTGTTCGACCACTTCCCGGATATACACGGGCACGTGCGCACGGATCGGCGATGGCCGCTCGAGCCATGATTCCTGCTCCGTAATCTCGAGGCCTTGTTCGAGCGACGCCGGATAGTGCGTGCGAATCTCGCTGCCGATGCGGTCCTTGAGCGGCGTGATGATTTTGCCGCGCGCCGTATAATCTTCCGGATTCGCCGTGAAGACCAGAAGCAGATCGAGCGGCAGGCGGATCGGGTAGCCTTTGATCTGCACGTCGCCTTCCTGCATGATGTTGAACAGCCCCACCTGGATCTTGCCGGCCAGATCGGGCAGCTCGTTGACGGCGAAGATGCCGCGATTGGCGCGCGGGACCAAACCATAGTGGACCGTCAGCTCGTCGGAGATGTCGTGTCCGCGGCGCGCGGCCTTGATGGGATCGATGTCGCCGATCATGTCGGCGATGGTCACATCTGGGGTCGCGAGCTTCTCCACGTAGCGATGATCCGGGGTGAGCCAGGCGATCGGTGTTTCATCGCGCTTCTCGGCGATCAGGTCGTGGCAGCGGCGGCAGATCGGACGATATGGGTTATCGTGAATTTCGCAGCCGGCGATGTACGGCACATCCGCATCGAGCAGCGTGGTGAGCATGCGGATCAGCCGCGTTTTGGCCTGACCGCGCAGTCCCAGCAGAATAAAATTGTGCCGCGAAAGAATGGCGTTCACGACCTGCGGCACCACCGTGTCTTCATAACCGACAATGCCGGGAAACAGCGTCTCGCCTCGCTGAAGTTTGCAGATCAGGTTGCCGCGCAGCTCATCTTTGACGCTTCTCGCGGCGATGCGGTCTTCCGAAAAATGACTCTTTCGTAATATGCCAAGCGTATTGGGGAGTTCCCGAGTGGTTTGGGCCATGATGGAGTGTCCTGACCTTTACGGCGATTGTAACAGACACGGGAGCAGAGAAATGCGCCCGCTCTGATACGATCAGAAACGCATGCGAAGGCATTTTGGTTTCCTCTCGCTTGTGACTCTTGGTGTGGCGGCTGCGCAAAGCCCGTTCGACGTGGCCGGAGACCACTACCAGCGCGTTTTCGAGAACGATTGGGTGCAAGTCACGCGCGTCGTCTATGGACCATACGGCAAAGCGTTGTTGCATGACCATCCCGACCGGCCCACGATTTACGTCTACACTACCGACGGCGGCTCCATCCGTTTTTCCCATGCCGATGGCCGCGTGATCGAGCGCAAACCGGTGAAGGCCGGCGGCATCCGCCTTTCCGCCGGCGGCGCCGAGAAGCACAGCGTGGAAAGTCTGAGCGCCATACCCAGTGAGTACCTGCGCATCGAGATAAAGGCGGAACCCTTCGACAGGCCCGAGCGTGACGTCCGGTTGGACCCTGAATCTCACGCCCCGAACACAGCCGTGAACAAAGTGCAGTTTGAGAGCAGGCAATTGCGCATCGTACGCGTCGCGGGCCACGCCGTCGCCCGTACCTACAAGCCCGGAGAAGTAGTCTGGGCGCCTGGTGAGACGCGCCCGGAGGACGCCATGAATCTGGAGGATCAGCCGATCGAACAAGTCCGCGTGGAACTCAAGCTGAGCCCGATTTCTTCGGCTGGCCCGGGTGCGTTTCGACCGAGTTGTAAACCGCGGGCTGCGATTTCAGATATGTAAAAATCGCGCCGAGGTCTTGGGGCGGCAATTGGCTGAGGCCCAGCCACGGCATCAACGTGAGGGCTTCGGGCCCCGCCTTGGGCGATCCCTTCTCCGCGTACTCCTTGTACTGATAAAACTTGTCGAGGAAGTGTTGTTCGGTCCAGGTCCCGATTCCAGTCCGCGGATCGGGCGAGATGTTGGCGCTCACGACAAGGCCGCTTGGCAGACGAAATTCGCGCCCGCCTCCCAATCGCATGTCTTCCACGGGCCTGCCGCTTTTCAGCGGCGTGTGGCAACCGGCGCATCCGCCCACGCTTGCCAGATACTCGCCGTACTTCAGCTTGTTGCTGCGATCCGGCTGAGGCACAGGGCCCGCGACCGGCTGCGGCACGCTCTTGACGAACAGGAAGACCGGAAACTTGATGCTGGTGCGCGGCAGCGGATTTCTCACCGGCGGGAGCGAATTCAGGTAGGCCACGGCCGAATACACATCCTCATCGCTCATGTGCTGATAGAAGCGGTACGGCATCATGGGAAAAAGCCCGCGGCCGTCGCGTGAGATTCCTTCTCGGATGGCGCGAATCTTTTCGCCGTCGGTCCAGGAGCCAATGCCGGTGTCGACGTCCGGCGTAATGTTTGGCGCGACGACCGTTCCGGGCAGGCCTAATTCGGCCGGAAAAATGAATCCGATGCCCATGCCGCCGGTGATGACAGGCGCCCCGAACCGCGAGAAGTCGCGCATGGAGTGGCAGCCGGCGCAGTCGGCAAGGTCTTCAAAGATGTACTTGCCGCGTGCCAGGCGCGCAGGCGTGATCTCTACCTTGACGGATGAAGGCGGCGCTGTAGCAGGCTGGCGCAGGTAGAGATACGCCAGGCCTCCGGCAAAGATGGCAACGATTGCCAACACGAACGATCCAACAATCTTTTTCCACATGAGATGAGAGAAGAATCCCAGAGCGTACAGCAAAAGCGTACTTCGCGCCAGCCGCATAGAAGCGTTGTAGCGCAGGGCCACGCCTGATTTTGGTGGGGAGCTGCGGCTCCTAAAAGCCGTATGGGAAAAAAGCCACAGGTCTCCCACAAACGGCGCGGTAGCCCTGCGCTACAGAACCGGGAACACACGCTCGAGAGACTTTACGAAACGGCGCCAGCTAATATAACAGACATGTCCATAGCGATCCGTCGGCAGGCGGTGGTATCGGTAATCTGTCTTCTCTCGTTTTCGGCAGGCGCAGCGGAGATCGATCCTTCGCGCAAGGTGACGCTGGCGCGCGTCCCGAACGCGGGCATTCAGCCACAGGTGGCGGTTGACTCCTCCGGCACGGTGCACATGGTTTATTACAAGGGCGACCCGGGCCACGGCGATCTGTTCTATGTACGCTCGCGCGACGGTGGCGCAACTTTTTCCGCGCCGCTGCAGGTGAATTCGCAACCGGGTAGCGCGATTGCGGCGGGCAACATCCGCGGCGCGCATATCGCCCTCGGAAAGAATGGACGCGTGCATGTTGCATGGAACGGTTCACACTCGCTCACGGGCAAGATGGGCAGAGAGCCGATGCTCTCTACGCGGCTCAATGATGCGGGCACCGCATTCGAGCCCGAGCGCAACGTGATCCAAATGGCCTGGGGTCTGGACGGCGGCGGCGCTCTTGCCGCAGACAATGCCGGCAGCGTATACGTCCTGTGGCATGCGCCCGCGCCGGGCAGGGAAGGCGAAGCCAACCGGCGTGTGTGGATCGCGCGCTCGACCGACGAAGGCGCGACCTTCGAACGCGAGAAACCAGCGTGGGATCGTCCCACCGGCGCGTGCGGTTGCTGCGGTCTGAACGCTTTCGCCGATCGCAACGGGACGCTGTATGTGCTTTACCGCTCGGCCACCGAAGTCGTACACCGCGATATTTACCTGCTGGTATCGAAAGATCGCGGCCGGACATTCGACGGTGCCGACGTTTCCCAGTGGAACGTGGGGTACTGTGTAATGAGCAGCGCGGCTTTTGCACAGAGCCCGACGAGCGTGCTGGCGGCGTGGGAGACCGAAAAGCAGGCGTACTACGCACGCCTCGATCCGGCGACGGGAAAAATGTTAACGCCGGTGGCTGCACCGGGCGCGAGCCTTGACCGGAAGCATCCGGCGGTAGCAGGCAACGCGCCAGGCGAAACCTTGTTCGCGTGGACCGAAGGCATGGGCTGGAAGAAGGGCGGCAGTTTGGCCTGGCAGATTTACGACAAGTCCGGGCGGCCCACGGCGGAGCGCGGCAAAGTGGACGGCGTTCCCGTGTGGAGCCTGGTAGCCGCATTCGCGCGTCCTGACGGCGGATTCACCATCGTCTACTGACAACGCTTGTTCCCTCCTGAATTCAGATACACTGGCTGGAACCTTGGAAAACAATCACGAAATCATCAAGGAAAAATATGGACTAGTGCGCGGCTTCGGGCTGCTGCAAGCGACGGCGCTCAACATGAGCAACATGGTCGGGGTCGGACCGTTCATCACCATCCCCCTGATCATCGCTGCCATGGGTGGGCCGCAATGCATGTTGGGGTGGCTGCTCGGGGCCATCCTCGCTCTCTGCGACGGCTTGGTTTGGAGCGAGCTGGCGGCGGCCATGCCCGGCACCGGCGGTACATACCTCTATTTGCGCGAAGCTTTCCGCAAAACCCGGCTCGGCGGCCTTCTGCCCTTTCTGTTCATCTGGCAATTCGTTTTCAGCGGCCCGCTCGAAATCGCTTCCGGCTATATCGGATTCTCGCAATACGTCGGCTATTTTTGGCGCAGCATGGGACCCAACCAAACCCGGCTGGTGAGCTTGGCGGTCGGCACCCTCGTGATCCTCCTGCTTTACCGCCGGATCAACGCGGTCGGCCGCTTGACCGTGGTGCTCTGGGTGGGAATGCTCGTCACCGTGTTGTGGGTCATCGTAAGCGGGCTGGCCAACTTCCATCCGAAAGTGGTTTTCGATTTCCCGCCGAATGCGTTCAAATTTTCCATGGGCTTCGTCTTCGGGCTCGGCTCAGCCATGCAGATCGCCATGTACGACTTTCTGGGCTATTACGATATCTGCTACGTCGGCGGAGAAGTGCGCAACCCGGAGCGTGTGATCCCGCGTGCCATCATCTTGTCGGTGATTGGCGTAGCGGGAATCTATTCGCTGATCAACCTCAGCATGATCGCCGTCGTGCCCTGGCGTGAGGCCATGCAGTCCAAATTCATCGGCTCGGAGTTTATGGAGAAGCTCTATGGGACGCGCGCGGCTTCGGTGGTCACCGTGCTCATTTTGTGGACCGCGTTCGCTTCCGTATTCGCGCTTTTGCTCGGCTACAGTCGCATCCCCTACGCCGCCGCGCTCGAAGGGCATTTCTTCAAGCCGTTCGCGCGGCTGCATCCCAAAGGGAAATTTCCGCACGTCTCCCTGCTGGTGATGGGTATCTTGTCGATCATCGGCAGCCTTTGGAGTTTGGATGCGGTGATTACCGCGTTGCTGACTTCACGCATTCTGATTCAGTTCATCGCGCAGATTTTTGCGCTGCAGTATCTGCGCAAGCACCGGTCCGAAATCGTACGGCCTTTTCGCATGTGGCTTTATCCGGTCCCGAGCGTCATCGCTTTCATCGGCTGGTGTTATGTGTTCACGACGTCAGGCTGGCTCTTCGTGGGCTTCGGACTGCTTACGTTACTCGCGGGCATTTTGGCTTACTGGATTTGGACGCGCTTCTCGCCGCGCCAGCCGGCGCAAGCGTAAAGAACCCTGCGACAACAACCGCGCATTTTGGGCGTGATGTGGCGCACGCAATCATGCCTGCTGCGGCGCGCCTCATCCCGGCGCGTGGCTTGTCGGCAGGAGTGCCGGCACGGCACGCAAGAGTGCGTGCGCCACGGCTGCTGCTGCGTAAGCCTATTTCTCGGGCTTGTTGAACTTGGCGTCGTCGATCGGAACGTTTTGCTTGATCTCCGTGAAACGATAGGTCAGCGCGTAATCGGGAGTCTTGCGGCGCACGGTTGACGGCAGCTTCAGCCCATCCACGTCTTTGTAGTCTTCGTAATCGACTTCGTACAGGATGATGCCGTCGTCAACATTGACGCGCTCGAAATCTCTGCGTACCAGCAGGCCGGACCCGACGTCGAAGTACAGCTTTTCTACCGCTCCATCGGCCGCGGTGGCCTCCACGATGTAGGCGTCGCGGTCGTCCACCTTCATTTTGCCGCTCAGGCTCATCTTGGGAAAAAGCTCTTTGAGTCTGGCCTCGCGATAGAAATCGTAGTCGCGCTTGGCCGCCACCTGGCTGGACTTGTCCATGTCGTGCAACCCGGAATCGGGGTCCTTGCCCCATCCCGCTTCGCCATTCCAGCCTTCCAGCGCCATGCCAGCGTCACCGAGGTTGACCGCGGTGGCATATTTGTTGGGCGCCTTGGCGAAAACTTCAGCCGGCGATGTGGTGCCGTCGTCGGAGTTCTCGAGCGTTCCCTTCATGACACGGCTGGTTACTTTCCCGATCGCGTCTTTGCCGCCGGCGGCCTGCACATACCGGTCGAGGATTTCGTCGACGCTGGGAGATTGCGCGCCCTGTGGCGCGGCGAAAAGCCCGAGAGCCGGGCACAGCAACACGAGTGTCCACACAGATTTCATAGCCAGCATCATACGCCAACGCACGGCCGTCATCAACGCTCCTCTGTAAACAGGTGCTTCAAGCCGAAATCGAGTGCTCTCGCTCGGACCGTTGGCTTGGCGCGCAGCCCTCGGGTCACGGATTGATTTTGTAATAGCTCTGAAACACGCCCATCTTCGGATAGAACGCATGGGAGCGGTACAGTTCGATGATTTGGCGGATGTGTCCCAAGTCGTGAAACGCGAATTCGTGGAGCAGTTGATCGAATGTCACCGGGCCGAGTTCCTCGTGCCGTCCGGCGCGCGGGCCGACGGAGGGCGGTAGCGATTTGAGCCAGGTTAGTGTTTCGCGGCGCTGCTCGTCGAATCGATCGAGCTCGGCCATTCCGTCGAACTTCGCGCCCGTGCGGAACAGCGCCAGTTGATCGTACGCCGGCAGAAGAGGATTTTCCTCGCTCGCAATGGCGCGAAAGCGGCTTACGAAGCCCGTGACTTCCACGTCGGCGAGATGCGCGAGCACCATGTCGATCGACCAGCGGTCGGGCGAAGGCTGCCAGTGCAGATCTTCTCTGGTTGCGTTCGCTAGCAGAACGCGCAGTGTGCCCGGAGTCTGCTCGAGGATGCGCATGCCGGAAAAGGTAGCTGCTATTGTCGCGGTCGCCACGGCAAGTTCACGTATGGATTCTGATTTTAGCGCGCTGCCGTGAGGCGCGCTCCGTGAAATTCCCGATATAATCGCACGCATGAAACTTTCGATGGTCTCGTTGATCCTGTGTGCCTCGATTTTGATTTCCGTAGCCGCCGCCATCGCGACCGCGCAGCCACTGCCGGTGAAGTGGGAAGAACTCACGGCTGGCGATTTTGTTTCCGCCATTCACAAAGCTCAGGGCACGTGCTTGCTGCCGTTCGGTATCCTCGAGAAGCATGGGCCGCAATTGCCGCTCGGCACGGATCTAATCAACGTCCGCTATGCCGCGTTGCATGGCGCCGGGCAGGAATATGCGGTCGTCTATCCGGAATATTATTTCGGGCAGATCTTTGAAGCCAGGCACGAACCCGGCACCATTGCTTACAGCGCAAAGCTGCAACTGGAATTGCTGCAGGAAACCACCGACGAGATGGCGCGCAACGGCTGCAAGAAGATCGTCATCGTAAACGGCCACGGCGGCAACAACAGCCTGCTGCCATTTTTTGCGCAATCGCAAATGGCTTCGCCGCGGGATTACGTGGTCTATGTCTATCAGCCCACCGGCTCGCCGCCAGGGCGCCCACCGCTGAAGTCGTCGTTCGATTCGCACGCGGGTGAAGCCGAAACCTCGCACGTAATGGTTTCG